>JBDLQY010000231.1:0-66322 GCA_039800325.1 Pseudomonadota bacterium
TTTTTGAGTGCTGCGATCGCGTGGTCGTGCTGCGTCGAGGTCGAGTGGCTGGTGAAAGCCGCGTATCAGGGCTTAGCCGCGATCAGCTCGTGCGTCTGATTGTGGGCGAGGCGGTGCAGTCACCTAAAAGGATACGAAAACCGCCAGTCGAGACTCAGCCGGTTGTAGAGGTGGAATCGCTATCGGTCCTTGATGGCCGCGCTAGGCCGGTGGTCAATGAGGTCAGCTTTAGCCTGCGCGCGGGCGAAATCACGTGCCTGTGCGGCGTCGAAGGCAACGGCCAGACAGAACTGCTGCAGGTCGTCGCAGGCATGCGCCAGCCGGGCGGTGGAATGATCCAGTACCGCCTCAGGGGACGCTCATTTCAAGGTCCGGTTAGCCCTGGCGAACTTCGTCACCAGGGCGTGGGGCACATCGCAGAGGACAGATTACGCTATGCCGTTCTGCCCGATCGCTCACTCTGCGATAACTGGTTGATGACGTTTTTACATGATCGAGGTCTGGTCAAAGCGGGCTGGATTAAGCGCGGACAAGCGCAGCAACACGTTGACGCAGCAATTCAGGCGTACGGCATCAAAGCCAATGACAGTCACATGCTGATACGCCAGCTTTCGGGAGGTAATCAGCAGAAGCTTGTCCTCGCCCGAGAGCTTTCACAGCAGCCAACTCTGCTACTTGCCGCTCATCCCGCTCGTGGCCTCGACGCCCGAACCACCGCTTTTGTATATGAGGCGCTGCTGGGCGCCAGAGATAACGGCGCCGCGGTCTTATTGCTTACCGCTGATCTCGATGAGGCGTGGACCTTATCGGATCGGATCATGGTGATGTACAGGGGACACCTGAGAGGACCGGTTGCCATCGACGACACAACGATTGAGCAGGTTGGTCACTGGATGACCTCGGAAACATGAGACAGGGTCTTTCAACCATGGCGCTGAGCATGATGCTCGCCATTGCTGTTCCCAGTGCGTTTGTTGCCATCGCCGGGGTCAGCCCGGTGACGACCTGGCTCGTACTGATCACGCATACCCTGGGGGATTGGCAAGGGCTTAGTGAAGTCTTGTTACATGCCATTGCGCTCATGCTGGTGGGTGCTGGCGTCTGCGTAGCTTTCAGGGGTGGGCTGTTCAATATTGGCGGCGATGGGCAGCTGATCGCCGGCGCCATTCTGGCCGTCGCGATGGCACCACTGTGCGTTGGGCTTGGAGCGCTCGCACTTCCAGGATTTTTAATGCTGGGTGCGTTGGGCGGAGCACTCATCGGAGCGCTCGTGGGCTGGCTCAGGGCCCGCTTTGCCGCCAACGAAATCATCGTGACCATCATGCTGAACTATGTCCTCTTGCAGGTTCTTGCGTGGGCGATTCGCGGACCACTTCAAGAGCCCATGAAAATCTTCCCGCGCTCAGTGCCTCTTGACGCATCGATGCATCTGTCGATTATCGATAACAACTCGCAGTTACACAGCGGTCTTTGGCTCGCTCTGGCAACACTGATCATCGTGCAACTGGTCTTATCTCGCTCTGCCTTCGGCTTTCGAATCAGTGCGATCGGCTCGAGCACTGACGCGGCCCACTATGCGGGCATACCTCTTGGGCGAACAATCATCAGCGCCATGGCCCTGTCGGGTGCACTGGGTGGTCTCGCCGGTGCCGTCGAAATTGCTGGCGTTTTTCACCGCCTCGAAGACAATTTTTCGTCCGGAATCGGTCTGTCCGCTATTGCAGTGGCGTTGATGGCTCGCCTTCAGCCGGCCTGGGTGCCGCTAAGCGCGCTGCTGTTCGGTGTTTTCCAGGTCGGCTCGGGCGCGCTGCAACGACAGCTCGATTTACCGTTTCCAATCGTCTGGATCATTCAGGCGAGCGTCATTCTCGCCTTCCTGTGCCACCGACCTGGCACGCGCCAAACCTGAACAACGATCGATATGGATGCAGTGCTGCTTGCCGGATTATTCGCTGCGGGTATCCGACTCGCCATGTCGATCGGGCTGGCAGCCCTCGGCGAGGTTGTCGCGCAACGTTCTGGCATGATCAACGTGGGCATTGAGGGAATTATGCTGGTTGGTGCCTTCCTCGCGGCCTGGGGTGCGCTACTGACCGGATCCCCCTGGGGGGGTCTTGCGCTGGCACTCGCGGGAGGGCTGCTTCTGGGCGGCCTTCAGGCGTGGTTCACCCTGGTGCTGCGCACCGACCAGATCGTCACGGGCATCGCATTCGTTATTCTGGGTCTGGGTCTGTCGAGTTTTCTGTTTCGGCTGAGCTTCGGCACGTCTCCGTCTTCTCTTCCCGTGTTCCGTCCCTTAACCCTCGGACCACTCACCGACATTCCAGTTATAGGTCCAGCCCTGTTTGGGCAAAACGCCCTGGTCTATCTGGGTGTGTTGATGACAGCCCTCATTGCCTTCGTTCTCAAGCGAACGTCCCTGGGTCTGGCCATCCGAGCCTGCGGCGAGAATCCAGACGCAGCTCATGCAGCAGGCATCTCAGTCAATAGAGTCCGATTCGCCTGTTTGTGCTTCGGCGGCTTGATGGCCGGGTTTGGCGGGGCATACCTCGCGATCGCTCAGATCAACAGCTTTGTAGAAAATCTGGTGGCAGGGCGGGGATTCATCGCGATTGCCTGTGTGGTGTTTGGCCGCTGGAATCCAATGGGTGCTCTACTGGCCGCCCTTGGCTTCGGCTTGGCCGAGGCTGCACAAATCAGGCTACAAACCTGGTACCCCTCCATTCCTTACCAGTTTTTTGTGATGACGCCCTATGTCTTGGCAATCGCAGCGCTCGCACTGATGGCCCGTCATGCCGCTATGCCTCGCTACCTGGGCAAGCCCTTCGAGCTGGAGCGTAAATCGCGATGACGACCTTTCACAAACCCAAGACCCTGCTCAGCGCGCTCGAGTACCTTGCTGCCGACGAAGAGGCAAGACCCCTGTCGGGCGGGCAGACTTTGGTGCCGATGATGAACCTGGGTCTGCTGCGCCCGCAGGCTGTGGTCTCGCTCAATGCGATCGATGATCTCAAACACATCGAGCGTAAGTCAGACGGCTGGGTTCGAATCGGCGCCACAGTGTCTCACCGACGTATCGCCCAGTTTTCGGACTTTACGGATGGGCAGCGACTGCTGTCAGAGGCAGCCATACAAATCGCCCACCCCGCTGTACGTAACGCTGGAACCATCGGCGGCGCGTGCGCTCACGGTGACCCGGCTGCTGATTGGCCTGCGGCACTGTGCGCAGCCGATGCAGTCATCGAAGTCGCCTCTCGGACGGGTTTGCGAACGATACCGGCTCAGGAATTCTTCATCGACTTTCTGACAACCGCGCTTGAACCTGCAGAGCTGGTCACCGCTATCCTGATTCCTCCCTTACCGGGTAAGGCCCGCTACCGAAAATTTGGGCGTGTTGATGGCGATTACGCCACCGTGTCGGTTGCTGCCATCGTCCAATCAAAATCAGGTCAGTGTCAGGCCGTGCGGGTCGCGCTGGGATCCGTTGCAAGTCACCCCGTTCGCTCCCGGGCGCTTGAGGCCACGCTTACAGGGCGAGCCCTCAACCAGGAAAGCGCGAACCGTTTCGCGCGTGAGCTCGCTGCGCTTGCCAGCCCCATGTCAGACGTTCGGGGCAGTGCTGACTATAAACAGCGAATTCTTCCCGGCATCATCTGCCAAACCCTTCTGGAATGCGTCGAGCCATGCTGAATGTTTCGCTGCGGGTCAATCACGAGTCTCGACAGGCCCATGTCGATGGCTCAACCAATCTGCTTCAGGTTCTGCGCGAGCAGCTGACACTCACCGGAACCAAGCGAGGTTGTGATTACGGTGTGTGCGGCGCCTGCACGGTGGTCATTGATGGTCAGCCAGCCAGAGCATGTCTGACACTTGCCGCTGATTGTGAAGATCGAGACATCACCACGATTGAAGGACTGGCAGATCCTGGCAGCTTATCTCCGATTCAGCAGGCCCTGCTGGATGCTGGCGCGGTGCAGTGCGGATTTTGCACGCCTGGCATAGTGATGGCGCTTCATGCTCTGCTGCAGCGTGACAGCTCGCCCGATGCGCATGCGATTCGGGCAGCGCTCGGCGGAAATCTGTGCCGCTGCACGGGTTACACCGCAATCGTCAAGGCCGCTCTCAATGCGATTTCCAGATCTTCTGAGACAACATCCGCGACGCACAGTCCCGCCCCTGAATCAGGGTCCCACGATAAGCTGCAGCGTCAGGAGTCCTGAGATGGAAGATCAATTAGAAACGGTCGGCCAATCGGTACCCAGACTTCAGGGAGTCGACAAGCTCACCGGCTCTGCGATGTACGTCGACGATATCAATCGGCCCGGCATGCTACATGGCGCTCTTCTACTATCTCCCTATCCACACGCAAAGATCACGCGTATGAATACTCAGGCGGCACAAGGTGCACCGGGTGTTCGGTGCGTACTCACGGGCGATGACTTTCCACGCCAATTTGGCGGTTTTATACATGATGAGCAGGTACTTGCCCGCGGTGTTGTGCGCTACGCGGGCGAGCCGGTCGCGGCCGTTTGTGCCGATACGCTTTCGCAGGCGAAAGAGGCTTTGCAACTCATTGAAGTCGACTATGACGAATTGCCTGCGGTAACGTCCATTGACGAAGCACTATCGGCTGAGGCCGCTCTGGTTCATCCTGAATTTGATCAATATGCAAGGCGTAATCCGATACCCCTGGGTCCTAACATCTGCGCGCACACGCTGCTCAGCGAGGGCGATGCGGAGTCAGCCCTGGCCTCGTGCGATATCGTGGTCGAGGGAGAGTTTCAAACTCAGGCACAGGTGCACGCCTATCTGGAGCCATGCGGTGCGGTGGCTGCGATTGAAGACGGTGGCAAGCTGATCGTCTGGTCTGCCTGCCAGTCGGTCTTCAGAGTACAGGCAACCCTGTCAGAAATTCTGGGGCTTCCGATGTCGCAGATCAGGGCTATTGCAACGCTGGTCGGTGGCTCGTTCGGAGGTAAGGCCGACGTCACGATACAACCTGTTGCAGCAATGATGGCCTTGCGCACTCGGCGTACTGTCAAGCTGGTGCTGAGCCGAGATGATGAATTCATGATGATGCGCACCCGTCATCCCGCGCGTATACGGATGCGTACAGGCGCAATGCGTGATGGCACGCTGGTTGCCCGAACAGTCAACCTCACCATGGATGGTGGGGCTTACACCGAAGACAGTCCGGCTGTACTCGGGTTTGCGCTCCTGATGGCCAGGGGGCCTTATCGAATTACGCATCTACGCTGTGAAGGTCAAACCGTCTACACCAATCGCCTGCGAGCAGCGGGTTTTCGCGGCTACGGAAATCCTCAAGTTACCTTTGCAGGCGAAAGTCAGATCGATGAGATCGCGCATCGCTTGGGCATCGATCCGATTAATATCCGTCTGATGAATGCAGTCGAGGCTGGAGACCACTGGGTAGGTGGCCAGCGCATTCAGGCTTCGGGCCTCAAAGACTGCCTGCTGGCGCTGCAGCAGCGTACTCGGCAGCGACCGTCGCAGCCGCTCAGACCTGGCCGCCGGAGGGCCATCGGCTACTCGGCATTTGCACATATCTGCGGAATTCTTTCGACAGCGGCTATCGTGCGCGTCCTCGAGGACGGAAGCGTCACGCTGAATACCGGAGCAGTCGATCTCGGCGAAGGCGCTGAAACGGTGCTGGCTCAGATCTGCGCCGAAACCCTGAAACTGCCTCTGGCGCGCATCAATCTAGCCCCGCCTGATACCGACAGCTCACCATACAACTGGTCAACGGGTGGCTCGCGCATCACCTACATGGTGGGCCGCGCTGTTCGTCAGGCTGCTGAACAGGCTCGCGATAAGCTGTTCGAGCATGCGGCTGCCATGCTTGAATGCGCCGCGGCAGACCTGCAACTACGAAGCGGCGGCCTTATCGGAATCGCCGGCGTACCTGGCGCTGAAATCAGCTTTAGGGCGGTTAGCCAACGCGCACACTGGCAGGCGGGTGGACCGGTCATCGCCAGCGCTTCTATCATGTTCGAAGGTGGTGGTTTCGATCCAAAGCGAACTCACCTCAGCGGCAGTGGCATCGGACGGCTGGGTGCGTTCATTTTTGGCGCGCAGGCGGTCGAGCTTGAAATCGATGAGACCACGGGCCAGGTTCAGGTACAGAAAGTCTGGGCAGCCCACGACGTCGGGCGAGCGGTTAATCCTGACGGCGTCAGAGGCCAGATTACCGGCGGCGTTGCACAGGGCATCGGATATGCGCTGCTCGAGGAACTTGTTCAACACGAAGGACACAGCGCCAATCCCACCCTGGCCGACTACAAGATTCCAGGATCCCTCGATCTTCCCGACATCGAACCCATTATCATCGAGCATCCCGAACCCGATGGACCTTTCGGAGCGAAGGGAATCGGCGAACCCCCCATCATCGGTGTCGCGCCCGCCATCGGAAACGCCATCCGACAGGCGACCGGGCAGCGTCTATGCCAACTACCCTTTACGCCGGAGCGAGTCTATCGATCAATTCATCCTGATTGATCACTGAAAAAACGACTTCACCCGGTCCATCCACGAGCGCGCGCGCGGATTATGCTTGGGGTCGCTGAGCGACGTATCGAGTTCACGTAGCAGCTGCTTTTGCTGCTCGGTCAGTCGCACAGGCGTCTCGACAACAATGTGTGCATACAGATCGCCCGGGTAACTTGAGCGGATACCCTTGATGCCCTTGCCACGCAGCCGGAACTGCTTGCCGGTCTGAGTGCCCTCGGGCACTTCAATCTCGGCCCTGCCACCCAGTGTGGGAATGTGTACCGAGCCGCCCAGTGCCGCAGCGACCATGCTGATGGGTACCTCGCAATGAAGATCATCACCATCACGCTTGAACACATCGTGTTCGCGCACGCGAATTTCCACATACAGATCACCGGGCGGACCACCATTGACGCCGGGTTCGCCATTACCGGCTGAACGTATGCGCATACCGTCATCGATACCTGCCGGAATTTTTACCTCAAGCGTTTTATTGCGCTTGACCCGACCCACGCCATCACAGTTTTTACAGGGATCAGTAATCGTCTTGCCAGCGCCGTGACAACTGGGGCAAGTCTGCTGGATGGAGAAGAAGCCCTGCTGCATGCGCACCGCACCCTGGCCGTTGCAGGTACGACAGGTCTCAGGCCGGGTACCTGGCTTGGCACCTGTACCTTTACAGACATCGCAACCCTCCCAGCTGGGCACTCGAATCTCGGTGGTGTATCCACTGGCGGCCTGCTCCAGAGAAATCTCCATCGAATAGCGCAGATCGGCGCCGCGATAGACGCCGCTTCGTCCGCCGCCACCACCGCCACCACCCCGACCGCCCCCGAAAATGTCGCCGAAAATATCGCCGAACACATCGGCGAATCCGCCCGCGCCGCCGCCACCGCCGCCCATTCCAGCCGCATTGGGATCAACGCCGGCGTGACCAAAGCGGTCGTAGGCCTCGCGCTTACGCGCATCTGAAAGAACCTCGTAGGCCTCTTTGACTTCCTTGAACTTTTCCTCGGCCTGCTTGTCATCCGGATTGCGGTCCGGGTGATACTTCATCGCAAGCTTGCGGTAGGCCTTCTTAAGCTCGTCCTCGGCAGCGTTTTTGGCCACCCCCAGCACTTCGTAAAAATCACGCTTTGCCATTCATTTGCCTACCGCTAAAAACGACGTTGAATCTGCTCTGAAAACGACGACGGGCGGG
The DNA here is from genome assembly GCA_039800325.1 of Pseudomonadota bacterium. Classification (GTDB taxonomy): domain Bacteria; phylum Pseudomonadota; class Gammaproteobacteria; order Burkholderiales; family Burkholderiaceae_E; genus SYIM01. The sequence continues at coordinate 7,709 of JBDLQY010000231.1, forward strand.
TGCCAGCCATAATCGCCAACACCCCGCCCGCACGGGTCGCCCGACGTGGCGCAATCAGGACTTTACTTCCTTGAAGTCAGCGTCGACCACATCATCGTCCTTGGGTCGCTTGGCTTCAGTTGCACCGGCCGCGCCGGCCGCAGCGCCCGCCGCCGCAGCCGCAGCCGCGTCACCACTACCCGCCTTACCATACATGATCTCGCCCAACTTCTGCGAGGCTGTGGCCAGCGCCTGACTGGCCGCCTCAATCTGATCTTTATCGTCCGACTTCAGGGCCTCTTCAGACTTTTTAATGGCCTCTTCGATCTTCTCTTTTTCGCTGGCATCAATTTTATCGCCGTGTTCGGTCAGCGATTTTTTGACGGTATGAACAAGACCATCTAGCTGGTTGCGCGCATTGGTCAGCTCAACGCGCTTGCGATCTTCGACGGCATTGGCTTCGGCGTCTTTCACCATCTTCTGGATCTCGGCCTCAGACAGACCCGAGTTCGCCTTAATGGTGATCTTGTTCTCCTTGCCAGTCGCTTTGTCTTTGGCAGAGACATGGAGGATCCCGTTGGCGTCAATGTCGAAGGTCACCTCAATTTGCGGTGTCCCGCGCGGTGAGGGCGGGATTCCCTCCAGGTTGAACTCGCCCAGTAGCTTATTGCCCGAGGCTACCTCACGCTCGCCCTGGAATACCTTGATGGTGACGGCAGGCTGGTTGTCATCAGCCGTCGAAAACACCTGTGAGAACTTGGTGGGAATCGTGGTGTTCTTCTGGATCATTTTGGTCATGACGCCGCCCAGGGTTTCGATACCCAAGGACAAGGGCGTAACGTCCAGCAGAAGAACGTCTTTACGGTCACCCGACAGCACAGACCCCTGAACGGCAGCGCCCACCGCCACCGCCTCGTCCGGATTGACGTCCTTGCGGGGATCTTTTCCAAAGAACTCTTTGACCTTGTCCTGTACCTTGGGCATGCGGGTCATACCGCCCACCAGAATGACATCGTCGATATCTGACGCCTTCACTCCAGCGTCTTTCAGTGCGATGCGGCAGGGCTCAATGGTCTTTTCGATCAGCTCTTCGACCAGCGATTCAAGCTTAGACCGGGTCAGGCGAAGGTTGAGGTGCTTGGGCCCCGAGGCGTCAGCCGTGATGTAGGGCAGATTGACGTCAGTCTGCTGGCTTGACGACAGCTCGATCTTCGCCTTCTCGGCCGCTTCTTTGAGGCGCTGCAGCGCGAGAACATCCTTGGAGAGGTCAACGCCCTGCTCTTTTTTGAACTCGCCGATGATGAAATCAATCAGTCGCTGATCGAAGTCTTCACCACCGAGAAAGGTATCGCCATTGGTGGACAGCACCTCAAACTGTTTCTCGCCGTCGACGTCAGCGATTTCGATGATCGAGATGTCGAAGGTACCGCCACCCAGATCGTAAACAGCAATTTTGCGATCTTTTCCTGCCGCCTTGTCGAGACCGAATGCCAGCGCCGCGGCAGTGGGCTCATTGATAATGCGCTTGACCTCTAGACCCGCAATGCGTCCCGCATCTTTAGTGGCCTGACGCTGACTATCGTTAAAGTAGGCGGGCACCGTGATCACCGCCTCGGTGACCTCTTCACCCAGATAGTCCTCGGCCGTTTTCTTCATCTTACGCAGGACCTCGGCAGAAACCTGCGGCGGTGCCAGCTTCTTGCCACGCGCCTCAACCCAGGCGTCACCGTTGTCGGCCTTGACGATGGCATAAGGCATGAGCCCGATGTCTTTCTGAACTTCTTTCTCGGCAAACTTGCGACCAATCAGACGCTTGACCGCGTAAAGCGTGCTGCGCGGATTAGTCACGGCCTGACGCTTGGCAGGGGCACCGACCAGAATTTCACCGTCTTCCATGTACGCAATGATGGAGGGCGTGGTACGCGCGCCCTCAGCGTTTTCGATCACCTTGGGCTGACCGCCCTCCATGATGGCCACACACGAGTTGGTGGTGCCCAGATCGATTCCAATGATTTTGCCCATGATGTCGTGTTCCTTCGGTTACCTGGCTGGCGTCGTGCCGGCGATGAGATTCGAGATGGGTGCGGGGATTGCGAAATCAAGCCTGAGCGACGGTGACCATGGCAGGTCGTAACACCCGGTCATTGATCATGTAGCCCTTTTGCAGCACGTTGACCACGTGGTTGACGGCCACCGGAGGCTGCAGCCCGGCGGCAGGCACCATGGAGATCGCCTGGTGCTGTTTGGGATCGAATTTTTGCCCCACGGGATCAATTTCGATCAGCTTGTGTTTGGCAAAAGCCGTTACCAGCAAGCGCAGCGTGGCATCGACCCCCTCACGCAGGCTTTCGGGTGACGTGGAAGGCGCCTGCAGAGCCATCTCAAGACTGTCGCGCACCGGCAGCAGACTTTCGGCAAAACTCTCGATGGCGTACTTGTGTGCCTTGGCAACATCGTCCTGGCCGCGGCGACGCACATTATCGACTTCGGCCTTGGCACGCAGATACAGGTCACGAAACTCGATCGCCTCAGCCTGAGCACGTGCGAGCTGGGCGTCAGCACCCTGCGCCCCGGCGCTTGCGGCCACATCGGGCTGGCCACCAGCAGCACTCGCCTGCCCCGCTGCGGCGGCCTTGTCATGGTCTGCGCCAGCGCCTGGCGTACTGCCAGAGGCCGCATCGCTCTTTTCGGTATGAGGATCAGACATCAGACAATTCCTTACAGATCAATTATTTGCTGTCGACGATCAGAGACTGATCTCGACGGCCATGACGCAAATGGGGATACTGAGAGCAATTTCAAGTGGCCGAATGTCGCTGAAGCAACCGGCCGAGATGTAACCGGGGACTGACCGCATCCAGACAGTCAGTCTTGCCAAAGGATGGGTAAACCGTGACCAGGGACTCGCTGAACGAATTTGACATTGCCATTGTTGGTGCCGGCATTGCCGGGGCCAGTTGCGCCTACTTTGTGGCACCCCACCGCCGCGTCCTCATTCTCGAGCGCGAATCGCAGCCGGGCTACCATTCCAGTGGGCGCTCGGCCGCTGCCTTTATCGAAAGCTATGGCAATCGCCCGATTCGGGCGGCGACGCGAGCAAGTCGAGCATTTCTGCAATCCCCCCCCACCGGATTTAGCGAACACGCGCTGCTCAGGCCGCGCGCCTGCATCGTCATGGGGGGCGAGCAGGACACCGGCGTACTGCACGAAGCCTATGAGGAACAAAGACAGGCACTGGATTCGATCAGACCGATGGACCGCGAGACACTCTACCGTGCCTTTCCCGCGCTGAAACCCGATCAGTGGTCGGCTGGCTTTGTCGAACCGAATGCGGCAGATATTGATGTAAATGCCCTGTTGCAGGGCTATCTTCGGGGTGCCCAGGCGGCTGGCGCGCGTCTGGTCACGGGCGCCGAGGTCACTGCACTCACTCGCCGCGATGGCGTCTGGCAGATTGACAGCATCGCCGGGCAATTTCAGGCACAAACTCTGGTTAATGCGGCGGGCGCATGGGCCAGTCCGCTGGCCAACCTGGCGGGTGCGTCAGCCATTTCGATCGAACCGCGTCGCCGAACAGCCATTACCTTCGATGTACCCGAAGGTGCGGCGACGCGTGACTGGCCCATGGTGGTCGATGTCAATGAGCAGTTCTACATTAAGCCTGATGCCGGTCGGATGATGGCCTCGCCGGCAGACGAATCGCCCAGTCCACCCGTGGACGCGCAGCCCGAGGAACTGGACATTGCCATCACAGTTGACCGGGTTGAGTCGGCAACCGTCTGGCAGATCCGTCGGCTTGCTTCGCGCTGGGCGGGATTACGCAGTTTCGCAGCCGACCGCACCATCGTCTGCGGTCCCGATCCGCAGCTCGGTGGCTTTTTCTGGCTTGCCGGGCAAGGTGGCTATGGCGTGCAGACCTCGCCCGCCATGGGGATGCTGGCCTGCGCTCTGTTGACGGGACAGGCCCTGCCCGCAGCCCTGGCCGGGGTCGACCCCGGCGATTTTGCCGCCAGCCGGACCTCGCTGCGGTAGGGCTTTAGCTCAGCGCGCAGCGCCCAGGCGACGGGCTCTCTCAGCCCGTGCCGCGAGACACTGCTCGTGCTGCTGCCGCTCTTGGGCTGACAAAGCCAGGGTGGGCCAGCCTGCAAGGTGCGTGACGATCAGGTCAGCCATGGCCGATGCGAAGTCGTCTGAACCGTTCAGGCATGAAATGTATCGATAGTCGAGCCCACCCGCCTCCATGAAGGTATCTCGACCTTCCATAGCGATTTCTTCCAGGGTTTCAAGGCAGTCAGCGACAAAGCCAGGACAAACGACGTCAACGCGGCGCGCGCCCTGCGCGGCAAGTTCATGCAGCGACGCATCGGTATAAGGCTGAAGCCACTCGGCTTTGCCAAAGCGCGACTGGAAAGTAATGCGGTAGCGATCAGGGGCCAGACCCAGACGCTGGGCAAGCAGACGCCCAGTTACATGGCACTCGCAGTGATAGGGGTCGCCCAGCAACAGGGTGCGACGCGGAACCCCATGAAAACTCATCACCAGGCAGTCCGGCGGACCATCGACGGCCCAACTGCGCTCGATATGACGCGCCAGGGCGTCAATGTAGCCGCTATGCGCAGGGAAACTGCGTACAGTGCGCAACTCGGGCTGATTGCGCCATCGCAGCAACTCGCGAAAAACCTCATCGAAAGCGGTCGCCGTGGTGGAGCCAGCGTACTGAGGATACAGAGGAACCACCAACAGTCGCGATACATTGTCCTCACGCAGCTTGTGCATGACTGAGGTCACGGAGGGACTGCCATACCGCATGGCCCAGGCCAGCCGAACATCATGTCCGCGCGCCGAGAGCGCGCGCAAGACAGCCTCAGACTGCGCCTCGGTATGGACCGCCAGCGGCGAGCCTTCGGGCGTCCAGATGCTGGCGTACTTCTGTGCCGACTTGGCAGGCCTTACATTGAGAATGATGCCGTTGAGGATCAGCGCCCAAATAAGACGCGGAATTTCGACTACACGCGGATCCGATAGAAACTCTCGCAGGTAACGGCGTACGGCCGAGGCTTCAGGCGCCTGGGGTGTGCCCAGCTGAACCAGCAGAACGCCTGTGCGCTGCGGCAAGGCATGGTCAAACTCGCGCTCGGCGGCGCTAAAACGGGACATCCGGTTTTCCGATCAGGAATGGTTGTGCTCAGGAATTGCTGTGCGACAGGGCGCTCGACACCAGCTTAGCCGTGATATCGACGATGGGGATCACGCGCTCGTAAGCCATTCGCGTGGGCCCAATCACGCCCAGTGTACCCACAATGCGCCCGTTGGCGCTGTATGGGGCCACCACTACACTCAACTGTTCCATCGGCACCAGATCTGATTCCCCGCCAATAAAGATTTGTACGCCCTGCCCCCGGCTGGAGGCATCCAGCAGTTGCAGCAGACGCGTGCGCTGCTCAAACAGGTCGAATAACTGACGCATGCGCTCCATGCTATCGGCCAGGTCGGTGAGCCCCAGCAGATTACGCTCACCGGAAATCACAACTGGCTCGGTCTCCTCAGTAAGCGCCCGATTGCTGGTTTCAACAGCAGCGGTCATCAGTGAGGCGATGTCATCGCGCAGGCTGGCCAACTCTTCGGACAAACCGTTGCGGATGGACTCGAAGTCCAGGCCGGAGAAATGACTATTCAGATGCGCCGCAGCCTCAGCCAGCTGAGCGCTGCTGTAGTCGCGTTCAGTGACCAGAATGCGGTTCTGCACGTCACCGTCCGGTGTGACAATGATGAGCAGCAGGCGCCGCTCGGACAGGCGCAGAAACTCAACCTGGCGAAAGAGCGAGGCCCGACGGGGCGTCATGACCACACCCGCAAAGCGGGACAGATTCGACAACATGCCGGCAGCCGCGCTGAGCAGGCGCTGGGGCTCATCGACGTGCAGTCGGCCCTCGATCTGCGCGGCCTGCAGCTCTTCAAGCGGCTGAACCTGCAGCAGCGTGTCGACGAACAGGCGGTACCCCCGAGGCGTGGGCACCCGACCCGCAGAGGTGTGGGGGCTGGCTATCAGGCCCATCTCTTCAAGATCGGCCATGACGTTGCGTATGGAGGCCGGCGATAGATCAAGGCCGGAATGGCGCGATAGCGTCCGCGAGCCAACTGGTTGGCCATCGGCGATGTAGCGCTCTACCAGGGCCTTCAGCAGGGTTTGGGCACGTCGATCAAGCATGACCGCATTTTAGTGCTACGTTTACGCGGGGCCAATCGCCGCACGACTTTCGGCTGCAGCAAGCCCTAAGGACAGGCCAAAAGCAGCAATGGGCATCCGACGCGCCAGGGAGCGCTTGTGCTTTAATCCGGTCCATGAATCCCTCATTCGGCACAGTGGCTTTGTTTGGGCGCTTTCAGACCGCCGGTGTCAGCGACACCCTGCAGTCCATCGCTCAGTTCCTGCTGGCGCGTGGCGTCGATGTTATGGTCGATGAGGCCACCGAGCAGGCCGTTGGCAGTCTGCCGGTGCGTTCAGCCAACATTGAGGGCATTGGGCACCAGGCCGATCTGGCGATTGCCATCGGTGGTGACGGCACCATGCTGGGCATGGCACGCTCACTGGCGCCACACGGCGTACCGGTCATGGGCATCAATCATGGTCGGCTTGGTTTCATCACCGACGTTTCGCTGTCCGACTGGCAGTCCGCACTAGAGGCTATTCTGGGTGGGCGCTTCAATACCGAAGAGCGTACGCTGCTCACCGCGCGCGTCATGCGTGCGGGCGAACAGGTATGGCAGGCGCTGTGCCTGAACGACGTGGTCGTCAATCGTTCCTCGCGCAGCGGCATGATTGAGCTGCAACTCGAGGTCGGTGGGCTTTACATGTACAACCAGCGGGGTGATGGGCTCATCATTGCCACGCCCACCGGTTCAACCGCCTATTCGCTGTCCGCTAACGGCCCCATTCTGCATCCCCTGCTCAAGGGTGTTGTTCTAGTGCCTCTGGCGCCGCAAACCCTGTCCAATCGCCCCATCACGCTCCCGGACGACGTCAACATCCTCATCCGCGTCGTTGAAGGCCGCGAGCCGCGCGTGTCCGCCGACATGCAGGTATTCGGCGAGCTTCAAGTCGGCGATGACATCATGGTGCAGCGCGCGCCGTTCACAGCGCGCTTTCTTCATCCGCCAGGTCACAGCTATTTCGCCACCCTGCGCGGCAAGCTCAACTGGCAGGCACTGCCCAGCCAGTTGCAGCGCGGCAGCTGACCCAGACATCGCTCGCAGGCGCAAGCCATGCTGTTGCACCTCAGACTGCGCGATTTTGTTATCGTCGACTCGGCCGATATCGATTTCAACGGCGGTTTTTCGGCCCTGACGGGTGAGACAGGTGCCGGCAAGTCCATTCTCCTCGATGCGCTGGGTCTTGCCCTGGGTGCACGTGCAGATGCAGCCACGGTGCGAGAGGGGTGCGCGCGCGCCGACATCACCGCGCGGTTTCGCACGACGGCAGCGCTTGATACCTGGCTCATCGAGCGCGAGCTGACCGGCGATGAGGGCTCCGTTCTGCTGCGCCGAGTGGTCGAGGCCGATGGCCGCTCACGGGCCTTCATCAACGGCCACCCGGCAACCGTCGCCCTGCTGCGAGAATCCGGCGACTACCTGGTCGATATTCATGGCCAGCATGCTGCGCAGTTGCTCACGCGACCACATGCACAGCGCGACATGCTCGATGCGTTCGCCGGCCTGGGCAGTGCCCTAGGCGACCTCTCCGGTCTGTACAGACACTGGCACGAATGCTCGCAGGCGCTGCGTACCGCAGAGTCCAGCGGTCGCGAGCAGGCACTCGAAGAAGAGCGCCTGAGTTGGCAGGTCAGCGAGCTTGCCGCGCTACGTATGACGCCGGGCGAGTGGGAGTCGCTCAATACCGAGCAAAAACGACTCGCTCATGCGGCAGGTCTTCTGGAAGGCACCCGCCTGGCCGCCGACCAGCTCAGTGAAGGTGATGACGCGCTCGATGCGCGACTGCGACAACTCTTAACGCGCCTGCGCCCGCTCGCCACGCTAGACCCCAGCCTGACGCAAGCCATCGAAAGCCTGGACACAGCCGCCATCTACCTGGATGAAGCCGCGTCAACGCTCTCGTCTTACGCGGGCCGGGTTGATCTAGACCCCGAGCGGCTGACAGCGGTTGAACAACGCATCAGTTCGATCTTTACCACCGCTCGCCGCTTCAAGGTGGCACCCGACGCCATTACGGCCGAACTCGAGCAACTGCAGGCGCGCCTGGCTCAGCTCAAGCAGGCGGCTGACATCGAACTATTGCGCACGCGGGAAGTGCAGGCGCGCCAGGCCTACGAACGCTGCGCTAACGAGATCAGCCAGAAGCGGCGCGCGGCTGCACGCCGCTTCGCCATGGGCATCAGCCAGCATCTGATCGATCTCGGCATGAAAGCAACCCGGCTGGAGGTCGCGATTGAGTCCGCGGCACCCGCCAGCCACGGTATCGACCTTATCGAATTCCGCATCGCCAGCCCCGGCAGCAGCAGTGCCCGCCCCCTGTCTCGAGTCGCATCGGGCGGAGAACTGTCGCGCATCGGTCTGTCAATCGCGGTGCTGGCCGCGCAAAATAATCCAGTACCTACCCTCATTTTCGATGAGGCTGATGCTGGGGTGGGCGGCGCAGTGGCCGAGGTCATCGGTACGCTCATGCGCCGACTCGGCGACGATCGACAGGTACTGTGCGTAACCCACCTTCCTCAGGTGGCCGCCAAAGCGCACCAGCAGTTCAGGGTGGCCAAGCAAGATGAACTCGGATCCGTTCTCAGTCGCATCGAGAAACTGGATGACGCAGCGCGTGTCGAAGAAATCGCGCGCATGCTGGGCGGTGTCACCATGACCGCCACCACGCGCAAACACGCCAAAGAAATGTTGGCCAGCCGCTAGGCAGCCTCAAACCCGCAGCCACTCAGGCGCTGGTAATTCATTGAATACTCGTCGCAGACCCTGGCTCCAACCGGTGCGCAGCGACGAGAAATAGGCGTCGTCGCTATCAATACGATGCCGGAAGGCAATGCTATAACCGTCGCGGCGTACCAGCGCCAAATCAATCGGCAGCCCTACCGACAAATTACTGCGCATCGTTGAATCGAACGACACCAGCGCGCACTTCACGGCCTCATCCAGTGCAGTCTCGGGCTTAACCACTCGATCGATGATCGGTTTGCCGTACTTGGCCTCACCGATCTGGAAATACGGGGTTTCAGCGCTCGTCTCGATGAAATTGCCCTGCGGGTAAACCAGAAACAAGCGGGGTTGCTCACCCAGGATCTGTCCGCCCACCAGAAAAGTCGCTGAAAAATCAACACCGCTTTGCTCTTGCTGGCCGCTGGAATGCTGATGGATTACGTCACGTAGAGCGTGACCCACCAGGGTTGCGGCATCAAACAGCGACGCGGCCTTGAGCAGGTTTGCAGGCTCATCATCTTGAATCTGACGCCTGAGCGTACTGACCACCGCCTGGGTGGTGGCCAGATTACCTGCGTTCAGCAAAACCAGAGCACGCTCACCTGGCGTTTCGAAAACAGCCATCTTGGAGAAGACCGAAATATGGTCAACGCCAGCATTAGTTCGGGAGTCGGACGCAAACAAAAGCCCCTCCGACAAGCACATGGCAACACAGTAGGTCATGGACGCAGATTATGCCTGCAGGTTCAGCTCCAGGTAAGCGTCATGCACCGCATTGCACAGATCGGCATTGTCGGCCAGAAAACGCTCGAGAAAGTCAGACAGTCCGGGCTCGAAGGCATCCTCGAGCTCTCCGAAGGCCAGCTGTGCACGCAGCACCGCAGCCTGCCGCCGTGCAGGTCGACCCGCCTGCTCGGGCAGCGCCTGCAGCACACGTTCAACCTGATCCAGACAGAATCGAAGCGAGCGCGGCAATCGCGCGTCAAACACCAGAAGCTCTACTACCCGACGCGCGTCGATTGTGTCCCGGTAGGTATCACGATAGGCCTCAAACGCGCTGACTGAGCGCAGCACCGCGCTGAGCCGGTAGTAACTCATCAGATCATCCGGTGTGACCTCAGCACCTTCACCAGCGCCCTGCTTCACCGACAGAATCCGGGCGGTGTTATCGGCGCGTTCAAGAAAAGTTCCCAGACGGATAAACAGGTATGACTGATCATGCCGCAATGTCGCCTGAGTGATGCCCCGGAACATATGGCTGCGTTCCTTCACCCATTCGAAATAAGCCGCATCGGCCGGCTCCGCATGCGAGGTGCGGCGCTGGTGCAACTGCAGCCAGGTGTCGTTGATGTTCTCCCACATCTCAGAGGTAATCGCGCCACGAACTGCCCGCGCGTTCTCACGCGTGGCATCCAGGCAATTCACAATGCTGGAGGGATGCGTCTTGTCCCACGCCAGAAAGCGCGCCACCTGCTCGGGGTTAAGCGCTCTTTCGCTCGCCTGAAACGCGGTCAGGGTATCGGTAATAACGAGCGGCTCGGCCGCCAGTTCACGGGCATCGGCCGGACCCGCCACTAATGCAAGTGATTGGCCGACATCCAAGATGCGGGCCATGTTCTCGGCGCGCTCAAGATACCGAGACATCCAGTACAGGTGGGCGGCCACGCGCGACAGCATCAGACCGTCTCCTGCGCCGGCAGACCATCGACCACCCAGGTGTCCTTGGTGCCGCCTCCCTGCGAAGAGTTCACCACCAAAGAGCCCTTGCGAAGCGCTACCCGAGTGAGCCCGCCGGCCACCAACCGAGGCTCGCGGCTCATCAGCACAAAGGGACGCAGGTCTATATGCCGCGGGGCTACACCCTCTTCAACAAAGGTGGGGCAGGACGATAGGGTGAGGGTAGGCTGCGCGATGTAGTTGGCCGGATTGGACTTAAGCACTTCACGGAAGCGCTCGATCTCGGCACGGGTACTGGTGGGGCCCACCAACATGCCATAGCCACCTGCTCCGTGAACCTCCTTCACAACCAGATCAGGCAGGTGGTCCAGTACGTGGCGCAGATCGTCCTCACGCCGACACTGCCATGTCGGCACGTTAGCCAGCAAGGGCTCTTCGCCCAGATAAAACCGAATCATGTCGGGCACGTATGGGTAAATGGACTTGTCATCGGCAACGCCGGTGCCGACCGCATTGGCAATCACCACATTGCCTTGCCGATAAGCCTCAAACAGACCAGGCACTCCCAGCATGGAATCGGGACGAAAGGCGAGCGGGTCAAGAAACGTGTCGTCGATGCGGCGATAAATAACGTCCACCTGACGAGGCCCTGAAGTGGTGCGCATGAACACTTTATCGCCGCGCACGAACAGATCCTGGCCCTCGACCAGTTCAACCCCCATCTGCTGCGCCAGAAAGGTGTGCTCGAAGTAGGCGCTGTTGTACCGCCCGGGCGTCAGCAGCACTACGCAGGGATTGTCGACCAGCGTGGCCGAACGCAGCGTGCTAAGAAGCACCGCCGGGTAGTGCTCGACGGGTCGGACCCGGTAACGCCGGAAAAGATCGGGAAACAGGCGCATCATCGTGCGTCGGTTGGACAGCATATAAGACACGCCCGACGGCACCCTCAGGTTGTCTTCAAGTACGTAGTAGCGGCCGTCGTTGTGGCGGACGATGTCAACCCCAACGATATGCACGTAGATATCGAAGGGCACCCGTACACCCTTCATCAGCGGCTGAAACTGCGCATTGGCCAAGATCTGCTGGGCAGGCACCACCCCGGCGCGCAAAATTGCACCATCGTGGTAGATGTCGGCCAGAAATCGATTAATGGCGGTGACCCGCTGGATCAGGCCGCGCTCCAAAAACGCCCATTCATGCCCCGAAATGATGCGGGGCACCACGTCTGAAGGAATGAGTCGTTCGGTCCCACCATCCTCACCATGAACGGCAAAGGTAATACCGGTGCGCCGAAAGATCAGGTCAGCCTCATCGCGCTTTTTGGCCATTGACTCGGCGGGATACTGCTCGAGCCACTGCGCGTAGTCTGAATAAGACACGCGAACCGAGCCATCGCTGCACAGCATCTCGTCAAAGTGACCGTCGGGCGGGGCCAGTGGCCTGATGGCGGCGTCTGTCATACGCACTCAGTAAGCAAGCCCTGGGCCATCGCCCACCACTGCGGGGCAAGTTCGTGCGTCTTGGATTAAAGGTCGCGACGAGCAGCCGATGCCACCGCGAATGGCCACTCAGGCAAGTCTGTCGACCTGGGCTTGCGCAAGTCGATGTTCGCAGTCGTCCTTGACGCAGTTACCGTAGAGCGCCAAGGCATGGTCTTGCAGGGCAAAGCCGCGATCGCGTGCGATACGACTCTGGCGCGTCTCGATCTCTGGATCAAAAAATTCCTCGACGCGGCCACATTGCAGGCAGACCAGGTGATCATGGTGATCGCCGCCATTGAGCTCAAACAAGGCCCGGCCCGACTCAAAGTTACCGCGTTTGAGCACTCCAGCCTGTTCGAATTGCATCAGTACGCGATAAACCGTAGCCAGACCAATATCCTGCTTATCAACCAGTAACTCTTTGTAGACATCCTCCGCGCTCATGTGACGCTGCCGGCCACGCTGAAAAATTTCAAGAATCTTCAAACGCGGAGCGGTGGCCTTGAGACCGATACTCTTGAGCTGGGAGGGTGAAGGCATAAAAAAGGGTGCGCCGATACCGTGATGGTCTGATCTCTTTGTATCATAAGGGCTTGCCGTCACGGCGGCGGTCTTATTCCCTACCTGGAAGTCATGCCAAGCAACCGCAATCCCCTGTCCTGCCGCAGGCCCGCGCAACCCGCCGCACGAGCCTTCGCGTCTACGCTGCTGCTTGCAAGCCTAGCGCTCATGGTGGGCTGCACCTCCAGCGACCCATCTAGAACCGGGCTTTTGCAGCCTTACCGCATGGATCTGCCTCAGGGCAACTACCTGACTCAGGAGATGGTCGAGCGGATACGGCCCGGCATGACGCCCGAACAGGTTCGCGAAATGCTGGGCTCGCCGCTGCTTAATCACGTGTTTCATGCCGATCGCTGGGACTATGTTTTTCGCTATCGCCACCCTAACGGACAAGCCGAACAGCGCCGCGTTACCGTGCTGTTTCGCGATGGTCGCGTCGCGGAGTTAAGGGCTGACGCGCTTCCGGCTCGTGAAGACCCTAAAGACCCGGCATTACCAGGGTTTCGGCAGCCCCCGATCAAACCCCGTTCCTGACTGGACTTTTACATGACGATGAGAATCTCTGTGGCGGGCGCCTCCGGCCGCATGGGCCGCATGCTGATCGAAGCCGTACTGGCCGCACCCGATGCTGAACTCGCCGGTGCGCTTGATGTCGCAGGCCATCCATCTATAGGTCTCGATGCCGGAGACTTCCTGGGGCGCAAGACGGGTGTCGTGGTCAGCGACGATCCCGCGCAGGCGCTGGCACGCGCCCAGTTTCTCATCGACTTCACGCGCCCGGAAGGCACGCTTGCGCATCTTGAGCATTGCATGCGCTTGGGTGTGCATGCCGTCATCGGCACAACCGGATTCGACGATGCCGGCAAGGCCGCCATCGCACGTGCGTCCGAGCGTATCGGCATCGTATTCGCGCCCAACATGAGCGTAGGCGTCAATGTCACACTGAAACTGCTGGAAGTGGCCGCCCGTATTCTCAACACGGGTTACGACATCGAGATCATCGAGGCGCATCACCGGCACAAGATCGACGCCCCGTCAGGCACCGCCCTCAGAATGGGTGAGGTCGTCGCTCATGCGCTTGGGCGTGACCTGAAACATGTGGCGGTGTATGGCCGCGAAGGCGTTACCGGTGAGCGTGATCCGTCCACCATCGGATTTGCCACTGTACGCGGGGGCGACATCGTGGGCGATCACACGGTTCTGTTTGCTGGCACCGGCGAGCGCATTGAAATCACGCACCGAGCTGCAAGCCGCGTGACGTACGCCCACGGATCGCTGCGCGCGTGTCGCTTTCTGGCAGAGCGAAAAACCGGTCTTTACGATATGGCCGCCGTGCTGGGCTTGAGCTAGCCTGCACGGCCGAAGCGCTTGCGCAGAGACTCGCACGGGTCGTCCCTGATCTGTGCCTTTGTACGAACCACCTCATCGAAGACGGCGTCGTCACGATCCTTGGTCTCGAGCAATCCCAGGGATAGAAGCCGGTTTTCCCCCAGGCGCCCGGACAGATGCCGCGGCACGCCCAAATCGCTGCGAACATGGCCATTACCGGCCAGAAACACCACCATGGGCCTGCGTGTTTTTACAGATTCGGATAGCGCCCTAGGTCCGTCTATGGCCGAGCGCATAGCCTCAAGCAAGGCTTCCGCCATGCGCGCATCGCGAGCGCGTTGTGCTCTCACCATGGGAGCGATCATGCGCTCAGGCAACAGACCGCAGTGCCCTTCCCGGATCAGGGCCGCCATGGCAGTTTCGTCAGCCTCAGCCCAGTCCGGTGGGCGCTGGTCAGCCAGCCGGTGTGCCTGCCCCCGTGCAATCGACATCGTCTGCGCGGGCGACAGGTTAGCCCCTCGCACTTCGATGCCTTCCCTAAGCGCCCAGCGTATCACCGGGCCATAAAGCCTCCAGTCCCAGCCCTTGAAGTTAAAGCCGCCTGCGTCGGCCAGCGAGCGCGCTGCTCGATCGAGGTCATCGTCGGAATCAGGAATTGACGTCATAGCCGCTTGAGCAGCGGCCAGTCGCGGCTGAGCATCCGCATCTAGTTGCTCCATCACGAGGATGAGCCTACGATCGCGAGCAAGCTGGCGCAGCCAGTCCAGACGCCTGTGATGCTGCTCGACATTGTCGTGAATCTCGCCCAAGAGCAGGACGTCAGCCCTAGATAACCGCTGCACAAGCGAGGCATCTGTGTCCTCAACCAGCGGTGCCTCACTAACACGCGGTGAAAGGGCGCACCCCGTCAGAGTCAGGACAAAGAGCATCGCCGCAAGCGGGCGTCGATTTGGCATCATCCACATTGCGTCCATCCAATGGCCTGCTATCCGAGAAAGCCCTGAAACCCCAATTCCAAACACCCACAATCGTGGCGCTGTCCGCATCCTCGCACGATCCGGGCTGGCGGTTGCTGAACTGGCCCCTGCTTGCCCTGGTGCTGGTGCTGCATGGGGCCGTGCTGTTCATGCTCTCACGCCATGAAGGGATGAACGAACGGATCGCGGAATCAACCGAGGCGCCACAGTTTCAGGTCAGCCTGCTAGCCAACGCGCCACATTCACTCCAAAACGCGATTGCAGCGGGCGATGCGCCTGATAAGCGTCAGCGCACTGTAGACCCGGGACCGCCCAGCCCATCGGCCCAGGCAGTAGCTGCCCCCCAGCAGGCTGCTGAGCGGGCTCCGGTAACCCCTGCTGCCTCTACGCGAATTCCGGCAGCCGATGCTGCAACCTCTACGCCGACCCCGGCACCGGTAGCAGCAGCCTCTAAGCCAGCCCCGGCTCAGACGCGTGACCAGGGCTCTGGTCAGAACCCTAAGCCGACTGTCGATAAGGCCGCCGCTCAAACAAGCCCCCTGGGTAGCAGCCCGTTTGGCGGCTCCTCCAGAGCAGCGAGCGCACCCGATGGCGGTCCTGACGGCGTGGCGAACGGCCCCAGGAGCAACCCCGATCGCAGCCCAGACAGTAGCCCCCTCAGCAGCCCAGAGCCCGGTCAGAAAACACGCCAGAACCTCGAAATACGCCAGGACCTCGCCGGCCACGGACAGGCAGGCATCGACGCGCAGGACTCGTTCGGTACACCCTCGCGCGCTGCTCCGGCGAGCAGAACCCAGCCCCGCGTCGACGCAAGCTGGACCGGGAACGCCCCGCCCCCCTACCCACCCCTGGCGCGGCGCCTCAAACTGGAAGGAGAAGTCTGGCTATCCGTGCATGTGGCGGCGGACGGTCGCGTTCTACAGGTCAGCGTCGCTCGCAGCAGCGGTCATGACATGCTGGACACGACCGCGGTCGAATCCGTGAAAAAATGGCGCTTTGAACCGGCAACACTGGACGGCAAACCGGTGGCTGAGTGGTATCACAACTGGCATTGGCATTTCCGCATTCACGATTAAGGACGCGCGCTTGGAACCGAAATCATTGGGTCTGATGCACTTCTGGGCTGCTGGCGATGCCGTCACCCACTCGGTAGCCTGGATTTTGCTGGCGATGTCTGTGCTCAGCTGGTACCTGATACTGGCTCGCACGATACGCGCTATCGGCCTGCGCAGCCGCTCGCGCAAGGCCCTTGATCTGTTCTGGTCGTCGCCCTCAATAGATGCCGGCATCGCGCAGCTCGCACGCCTGGATACCGACCGAATCTTTGTGCCCCTGGCTGAGCAGGCTCGTCAATCGCTCGCGCCTGTACCGAAGGCCAGCCTGGACGGCGCAATCGAGGCGAACGAACGCCTGACCCGCGCATTACGTCAGGCCCTACAACAGGCGTCTTCGCGCCTGGAAGCCGGGCAGACTCTGCTCGCATCGGTGGGCAGCACCTCGCCCTTCGTGGGGCTATTCGGCACTGTGTGGGGCATCTATCACGCCCTCATCCAGATCGCGGCCAGCGGACAGGTTCAGATTGATCGGGTCGCCGGCCCCGTTGGCGAGGCGCTGATCATGACCGCCGCAGGTTTGGCGGTCGCGATACCCGCCGTACTGGCCTATAACGCGTTTACCCGGCTCAATCGTCTGACACTTGCCGAGCTCGACGGGTTCGCTCATGACCTGTTTGCCTGGGCCCGACAGGGTACTCACACCCTAGCCCGAGATGCCTCTGCACAAACCCCCTCGACCGGCTCTGCTTTACAGCCGGGTTCCAGCAGCCCTCGCTGAGGTCATTTGGCCGTGGCATTTGGCAGCTTCGACTCACGCCCAGGCAGTCAGCCCATGGCAGACATCAACACCACGCCGCTGGTTGATGTGATGCTGGTGCTCCTGGTTATTTTTATCATCACGGCGCCGCTGATCACGCAAGCGATCCGTCTCGATCTTCCCGATGCCAAGGCGCCCGTTGTGACCGACCCTGGCGATGTCATCACCGTGTCGCTCGATGCCAAAGGCGTTCTTTACTGGAATAACGAAGCGCTGGCCGACCTCAAAGAATTCGAGCAAAGACTGGGAAAACTCGCCGCAGATCGGCCCAATAGCGCGATCAACCTGCGCGCTGATCGCGACACTCGATACCAGCAAATCGCCGAGGTCTTGTCGATCAGTCAGCAGGCTGGCATTACCCGACTGGGTTTCATCACTGATACGCCGGCGGCGCGCTAAGCAAGACCGCTGGCATCGGAGCGCAGTGGGCGCGTGGCCTTATCCGGCCTCAGAGGGTGAAGTTCATCGAGCCAAGCAGCGCGGCCGGGGCGGCAATGCCACCGAAATTGCGTGATTCCCAGGTATCGTTATTCGGGAACCAATGCACACGATCTCCGAGTCCCAGCAAGGTATCACCCAAAAGGCTGTACAGGCTGTCATCAAAACGCATCACCGCCACGGGGGCCACGGGTTCGCCCCCTCGAACCAGCCAGGTTGCAAAGCGCGTCATTCCGGTGACTCGCGCCGCAGATCGATCCGAATGATTGAGATACCAAAACTGGTTAATCATCAGACCATCGCCCAGGGCAGACAGCAATTGCTCATGCTCAATCCGCCCCGGGGCGATGCTCAACGCCTGCGGTGCTTCGGAATCGGACGCACCCGTTGCCGCCAATCCGAATTCACGGGCACTGCGCGCGCACACCAGCTCGCTAGCGCCGACCCCCGCCTCAATGAGACTGAGCCGGGGCGGTCGCGCGAAACCCAACTCATGAAAAGCGGGCACTCCTGCCTGCTCTAAATCGTCCGAAAACCAGAGCGTCTTCGATAGGGTCTGCTGCCCGGACCACAATCGAGCCAGTGGCGAGATGCCTGTGACTCGGGCCCGCGCTGAAAAACCATCCCAGGCCAGCATCCCAGCCAGATCGGCCATTGCCCGCGGGCTCAGTGCCACGCGGTACTCACCCGGTTCGAGTACCAGCGGATCGCGTCTGAGTAACTGTGCACGGGCGCACGCCGAGACGATCGCCTGCTCAAGCCCACGCCTATCCCAGTGACCGGCCGCAACACGGTCCTGAATTGCGCGGTCACCCGCTGCATGGACGGTGAAGCCGGTGTCACACCAGGCGCTCTCATGGTAGAGACGGTGGCCCAGGCTGCTCGCAAGCCCGCAGGCTACCGGGCCTGCTGCATGGAAGCCCACTAAATCTGCCGCACCCGCCGACGAGCACACGGTGTCAACAACCTCGTCCGGGTTGGGCATACGACCAGGCTGAATCTGCTGTGATGTGCGAGCGTCACGATCAAAATCCAGCCACGGATCGACAGCAGATAAACCGATTAAATATCGCAAGGTCTGATGTGCCTGGCGCAATACCTGATGGTCATGCTCGTGACCCGTGAGGGTGCACTGCATGACCGCCTGTCGTCCATTGGTCATCAGATGCAGACGCGCCGTCATGCGCTCAACGCGCCCAATTTGGCGAACCTGCGCTCGATTAAAGCGCATGAACTCAGACTGCTCGCCATCGAATCCGGCGAACAGCACCTCGCCCGCCTGGGCGTGCTCACCCACGTAACTGGCCAATCGGTGAAAGGCGGACACTAAAGAGCGGTCAGGCTGCGCCACCAAAGACCTCAACATCGCGAAACAGACAGGCGGGCGATGCATGCCCCACTCGGATGATCTGCCCAGGCTCACCCTTGCCGCAGAACGGGGTACCCAGTATTTTGCGGGTCTGGGCATTGCCGACCCCAACCAGACTGCGCCAAAACTCGGCCGATATGCCTCTGTAGCCCGGGTTGCGTACAACCGCCCCGAGGCGTCCGTTTTCGATCAACTGTCCCCACTCGCATCCAAATTGAAACTTGTTGCGCGAATCATCGATGGACCAAGAGGCGTTCGTGCGCATCAGTATGCCGCGATCAACCGAGGCGATCAGTGAGTCAAGCGACTCTGAACCCGGCTCAATATTGAGATTGCCCATACGGTCAATAGGCGCGCGCCACCACGATACGGCCCTCGAACTGGCCGTCGGTTCGAGTAACAGACCCCGCTCGGAGGCCAGACGGTTAACCGACAGGGCCCCACCGAGGGGCCGTTTAAGAATTCCGCGCTCAATAAGTATCAATCGGCGTGCCGCCAACCCATCATCGTCAGCGGCGTAGTTTGCAAATTCGCCCTCAAGCTGGGGGTCAAAGCTGACATTGAGAAGCTCAGAGCCATAGCGATAGGTGCCGAACATCTCTGGCGTCACAAAGCTGGTGCCGGCGAAGTTGCGCTCATCACCCAACACGCGATCAAGCTCGAGAGGATGTCCAATCGATTCGTGGATCTGCAGCATCATCTGATCAGCATCCAGCAGCAAATGCATACGCCCGCTCGGACAGTTGGGCGCCATCGCCAGCGCGATGGCCTCTTCCGCGATACGCGCGCCACCGCCGGTAAATCCAGAGCGGTCGAATACCTCGAGGCCGCCCTGCTGACAGTATCCGTTGTAACGACCCCCCAGGGATCGCGTCTGGACGACGCCATCGACCTGAGCGCTCGCCTCAAGTTGGGGTTCAGCAAACTGAAAGACCTGCTCAGACCGAAGCTGCCCATCGACCAGCAGATATTGCAGCCGCCGAGTCAGACGCAGGGCCGCACGACTGTCCACGATTCGGGAATCTACGCGCAGCTGCGCAGCCTCATCCTGCAGACGATCCAGAAGATCGACCAGCGGTGGCCAGACAGCCCCCATGGGCGTGGAATACCGGATGAGCTCAGCATGGGGCGCTGGCGGCTGTACGCCCATGAGCAGGCCACGCGCACGCATCGCACGCGCGCGCTCGAGGGCCAGATGCATAGCGCGCTCGAGACCTGCATAAGACAGATCTGCACTCGCGCAGTAACCCACCGCACCGTCACACCATACCGTGACCATCGCACCACGATCATCGACGACACGAATGGGGTCAACGACGCCCCGACAGACCGCCAGAGCCTGGGTGCGTTCAGCTACAAGACGCACATCCACCCGCGCGCCCGAAATACATAGACGTGACAGATCAGCCAGCAGGGCCGGCTCGAGGTACGCACCATCAAGATCAAGAGACATCAAGGCCTTGCTCACCTTGGCAAACGATCATCGGCTGCGCTGACGCTCAGGCGCTGCGGCCTGTCGACGCAGCTGCACCTGGGCACACAGCTTCTGTAAAGGTATCAGCATGCGCGGCGATGCGCGCTCTAGCAGTGTGCCATCGATTGCGACAAACCGCGCGGGACCGTTGGGCTGCAGCAGACCGACTCGCCGCCAGGACTCTTCTGGGACATCAGGCCGAGTAGCGATTATCAATGCAGGCGCTCGCGAAATAACCGTCTCAGCATCGACCCGAACCGATGCCGTGCGCGCATCGGTCAGGATGTTGTGGGCGCCGCAGGTGCGCAGACTATCAGCCAACACGCTGCCTGGACCAACACTCATCAGAGGCTGAGACCAGATCTGTACAAAGACGGGCAGAGAGGGGCCCTGCGCGTACTGTGCCCGCAGGCCTGCCACCGCCTCCCGAAATGCCAGGGCAGCCCTCGACGCCTCGATCGAGAAACCTTCACCCAATAGCCGCGCAAGACGCTCAAGCGTTGACGGGATATCGTCAAGGCGGCGTGGGTCCGACACAAAGACTGGCAACCCCAGCGATTCGAACCGGGCCAGAGTCACCGGCGATAAGCCGGCAGCCCACACCAGCACCAGATCGGGCTTGAGCGCCAGCAAAGCCTCAAGGTCAGGCTGCGGATAAGCGGCTAGCCTGGGTAAGGCCATCGAAAGTCCAGGCGCATCACTATGCGCATCAACCGCGACCAGAAGCGAGGCCGCACCGGCAGCCATCATCAACTCTGTCAGATGCGGAGCAAGGCTGACGACACGTACCGGCGTTCGCGCAGGCTCAAGCGATCGCCCACGATCATCCTGCACCGGCGCGGCATGCCCGCCTACCGCGATCAACAGGCAGGCGAGCACCAGAAGCTTGTGCAGACGCTTGAGCAAAGCCGATCAGCGGGCGTCGAAGCGCACACCGGTAAAAAAGCTGCGCGGCATGGCCGTATACCCATAAGCCGTCTCATAAGGCTTATCGGTCAGGTTTACGCCCCGGGCAAACCAATGCCACCCTTCGCCCATCTGTCGGCTCAGCGATGCATCAAGCACACCATACCCGCCCATCCGCTCAAGCGCCGGATCCAGACGGGCTCCCTGCCAGCGCCATTGCAGCCCAGAGCGCCACGGACCCTGCCTCCAGTCAAAACCCAGGTTGCCGTGGTGGCGTGCACGGCGAGCCAATGGACCACTGGACTGCACCCCATTAACCGGGTCGGTGAACTCACGCTCTGGGTCCTGCCAGGTTCCGTTGGCTCGTAGCGAGAAGGCGCCCAAGGTGCGCCGACCCGACAGCGTCAGACCGAGCACTCGGGCAACATCGAGGTTGCGGGCCTCATAGTTGGAATCGAGTTCGATTGCATCACGGATACGACTGCGGAAGAGGGTTGCACCCACAAAGCGATCGGCCTGCTGGTGCTCCACAGCGATCTCGCTGCTGACGGCCCGCTCGGGTACGAGATTGGGATTGGCACCCCACCAGGGGTTAAAAAGATCGTTAAATGTCGGCGCGCGAAAGGCAGACCCTATGCCCGTACGTAGTAGCCAGCCAGCCTGAGGACGCCAGCCCCAGGCAAGACTGCCAGAGTTTTCGAGGCCTGCTCCACTGATGCGATCGTGACGCCAGATGCCTCGCAGCTGATGCGCACCGATGTCGCGCTCAAGACCCGCATAAACCGAATCGGTATCGCGCTCAGTCTGCTTGAACAGGGTCGGCGCGCCGAAGCTGACTCCAGCACCGCTGATACTGTCCCGAACCTGTTCAACACCCAGCAGAGCGCGTAACTCGGCGTGCACAACCAGCGTGTTGTGCACACTGGCATTGCGGCTTCGAGTACGAGGCCTATCGGTCAACACACAGTCTTCGTAATCGGTACCACTGTCGCCCAGCCGGAACTCGCCCAGCCAGCGGCTGGCCGCATTAGCCTGTGCATACACAGAAGCGATATTGGCGCGGGCGTTTAAACAATCGCGACTAGAACTGCCGGTATCGTAGTCGCTGTCTAGAGCACTGCTGAACAGATTCATACCCAATTTGAGGCTGGGTGCGACCCGATACGACAAAGCCGCATTCATGGCCGACTGCCCTGCGCCATCGCGGTCTGCATTGAAACGCCAGTTATTCGGCGTGGTTGCATTAAACCCACGCGTTGTATCCCGACTCATGACCAGGCTGTAAGTCCAGTCGCGATCACCACCCGAAACACCTACCCGCGTCTGTGCGGTGTGGCGCGAGCCCACCAGCGCAGAAAAGTCCAGAGCAGGAGGCCCACGACGCTCACGCGTTGTGATCTGGATGACACCACCGACCGCGCCCGATCCGTAAAGCGCCGAGGCTGGGCCGCGCAACACCTCAATGCGCTCGATTGAGGCCAGCGGCAAGAGCTCGAGTGGCGCCATGCCAGTCATGGGGTTAGTCAAGCGCATGCCGTCAACCAGCACCAGGGTTTGCTGAATTTTGCTGCCCCGAATGAACACACCTGACACTGAACCCGCCGGTCCGCTCTGATAAATCTCCAAACCCGGTACGGTCTGCAGCAACTCAGGTAGCGTCGCCGCTCCAGCCGCCCGAATAGCCTGCGCATCGATGACCGTAATGTCGGCCAGCGCACGTTCTTCGGGCGTGGGTTCACGCGTGGCGGTAACCACCACTTCACCCAGGGTCTGGGCCTGAACCCATAAAGAGATAGAAAACGATGGCAGCGCGATGCACAGCACCGCGCTGATCTTACGAACAGCCTTGAACATGGAAGACTCCCTGCGCTTCGCCCACCGCGAAACGCTGCCTGGATAAAGCCTGTCGACTACGCCGACAGGCGCCGCTTCGGCCGGTATCCGGGCTTGCAGCAGGCCTGTGCGTTAACACAGGCGGTCAGACCGCCTTCCCAGGCGAGGTGATGTTCCTGACAGGAGAACTCACCCTAACCCAGTGGCTCGTAGGTCTGACAGTGGCCCTAAGACCACGCTGATGCTTACCGTTGCGGGGGCAGCACAGGTTGGCTCACGTCGTGCTGACGCTGGCTTCCTGTTTCCCGTTTAACCGCGCGACTCGACTGACCGCACAGCACCGAAGTGAGTCCATCATAGGCGAGAGCTTAAGAGCTTGTAAACCGCCTGTTCCAGCAATCGGTGCCCGAAGGGCAACGCCCGTGATGTGCCTAACGAGACTTAGGCGCAAGCTTGGCGGGTAAAGCTTGCACCGCCTGAAGTACCATTGCCGTGGTCAGCAGCTCGGGCAGTATCTGAGGACTGGCACCGTCAGGCCCGTACAGCAGATAAAGGGGCACACCATTGCGTCCAAAGCGAGCAAGCTCAGCCGTGATGCGGGCATCCTGCTGCGTCCAGTCAGCGCGCAGCAGCAGAACATCACGCGACTGAAATGCCGCCACTACGGTTTCACGCTCTAGCACCAACTTCTTGTTCGCCTGACAGCTCACGCACCAGGCCGCGGTGAACTCGACAAACACCGGTCTGCCCTGCGACTGTGCCGCCTGTACGCGCTCAGGGGACCAAACCTGCCAGCCCGTTATAGCCGTCCCCGGTACGGACTCCAGCGGCGCTGAGCCAGCCGATGCACGCCCCGACTGCGCAGGGCCCGTTTGCGGCCAGGCCAGTACCATGCCTGCGACCACGATTACCAGTGCGAGAGCGACAGCAAGCCAGGGTTTGCCACCTGCTCGCTGCTGCACAAAACGCCCCAAGATCCAGCAGGCCAAGGACACCAGCACAGCGCCTAAAGCAAACGACAGAACGGCATCGCCGCCAGCCTGCTGCCCGAGAACCCAGGCAAGCCAGGCGGCACTGGCATACATGGGAAAGGCCAGCAGCTGCCGCAGGCTTTCCATCCAGCGCCCCGGGCGCGGCAACCACTTCAGCCAGGCTGGAAACCAGCCTAGCAGCAGATAGGGCGACGCCATACCCAAGCCGAGCGCTGTGAACACCGCGAACGCTTCAATCATCGAGCTGGATAGCGTGAAGCCCAGGGCAGAACCCATAAACGGCGCCGTGCACGGCGTGGCCACCAAAACCGCAAGTGCCCCCGAACCAAAAGAACTCCAGCCGTCCGCGCCCTGCGTGCGGTTGGTGCGCCCAGCAGAGGCACCAGCCGCAGGATCAAACTGCCCCAGTCGGGTCAGCGACAGCCCCACCTCGAATACACCGGAAAAATTCAGCCCAACCACCACAAACAGCAGGCCCATCGCCACCACAAAGGCCGGAGACTGCAACTGGAAACCCCAGCCCGCAGCAACCCCCAGCGACCGCAGCAGAAACAGCAAGGCGGCCAGAACCCAGAAAGACAGAAGGACGCCTGCTGCAAAAAACACCGCACGCCGACGGGATAAAGCCTGGATCTGGCGATGTTGCGAGGGCAGCAGCGGCGTGTTGACGCCGGCTCGGGCTGCGGTAAGCAGTACGCCGCCCGTCTGCGAAGACAGCCCGCGCTTGGGGTCAATCACGGATGCAAAACTGAGCACCTTAAGACCCACGACCGGAAACACGCAGGGCATGAGATTGAGAATGAGACCTCCCAGCAGCGCGAACCCCAAGGCGAGCATCAGACCGGTACTGGCTGAGCCCAAAGCGGACGACGGCCCGGGTGGCAATACCGTGACACCCGATGAGCCCGCGCCACCCGAGCCCAAAGTACCGCCACCACCCAACCCTGGAAACAAAGCTCTGGGCCTGGTGGCGGAGCCACTTGACCCAGACGCTTGCGACGGCACTGGCTCAGCAACCCGAGCGATTTCGCGCCCTCCCGTTAAAGCCAGGGGCGCGGCCGAGGGCACCAGCTCAAAGGCAGCCCCGTCATGCACAAGAACGCCACTGGCTGCACGCACCAGCCCGTCACCAGTAGAAACTGCTGCAAGGCCCTCATCACTCAATTGCACTTCAAGTCGCCGCTGCGCAGAGCCCTCGTACGCATACAACACCTGAGCTGCCGCGTGTCGAATAAGATTCTCAGCATAGGGAAAGAACATCGCTGATCCCAACGGTTCGTCCACACCAATGGACAGCTTTCCCCCCTCAGCCCACGCCGATACCGGACGACGCACGCGCGGAATTTGCGCTTCAACGCGATTGAAGCGCTCGGCAAGCAGACCGTCGGCAGGCTCTGTCGGTTTAACCGGTAAATCAAGCGTCAGCTCAGCATCGCCCGGAATACAGACATCGCGGCACATCAGCCAACTGGCCCGCCCCTTCAGACGCACCGTACCGGCCTGCGCATCGGCAGGCACCCTCAGGGTGAAAGGCAGCAGAACATCGCCTTCATAGCCGTAGTTGACCAGGGGACTGATCGGTATACGCTCGGGCAAAGGCCACTCGAGCTCGGATGCTGAATAGCGGTCTGGCAGACTGAGCTCAAGGCGCGTTGGCAAGCCCGAATCACCCGGCGTGCGCCAATAGGTATGCCAGTGCCGATCGTGTCGCAACGACAGCGCGAGACGTGCGTCCTGACCCGGCCTGACGGAGGTGGTACGCGAGACAAGCTCGACCACAACAGCATCGACCCGAACTGGCCCCGGAGACTGCGCAATCGCCAGCAGCGGGCTCAGCAGCAACAGCAGCAGGCTCCAGCGGCGAAGATCAATCCATCGACTCATGAACGTATGCTAACTGATCATCGCAACTTGACCCCCCTTCGCCCAGTGCCTAACATCCGGGGATGGATGAAGAAGTCGAAAAACTCGGCGCTCAGCTCGAACGCCTGATCGCCCTCGTCAGTCGGTTGGCTGACGAAAACAGCCAGCTGCGCACGCAGCTCTCTGAATCGCACAGTCGCAACCAGCAGCTTCAGCAGCGCATGCTTGAAGCCAGGGCACGCGTTGAGGCGGCTTTGGCGCGCCTTCCGGCACCAACTGAAGCCAGTACCGTCATCGCACAACCTGGCTGATCATCGTCCTTTTAATCTCCGCCAACCGCACACCGCTTCGCAGACATGGAACACATTGACGTTCGCATACTTGACCGCGACTACCGGCTGGCGGTGTCCGCCGAAGACAAACCCCGCCTGCAGGAAGCAGCCCGCATGGTCGACGAGCGTATGCGCAGCATTCGCGACGCCGGTCGGGTCGGCACCGCCGATCGCATCGCTGTGCTGGCTGCCCTGCAACTGGCCGATGAACTGCTGGGCGGCTCGCAAAGCTCAGATGCGGCTCGCCAGGCTGAACTCACGCAGCGCCTGCGCCGTATGAACGACCAGATCGCCACCGAGATTAAACGACAGGAAAACCTGTTCTAGGTCCAGGCGTAAGGTCTGAGCATGCGCGTACAATCCAATTGTGCCCTGCCGTGTTCGATTGGGTCGTAAATTCCTTGAACCAATATCTTGCTTCCAGACCCTGGCGATTCGCGTGCCGCTGTTGTGATCGTCCCTTGTCGGATGAACCTGATGCGGTACCTGTTAGGGTCGACCTGAACTAAACGGTTCAGGATGCCGGCCCGCCGGCACAGGCGGGGCACACTACGAGGCCTTGATTGCGTTACTGGCTGATGAAATCTGAGCCCGACGAGTGCTCAATCGATGACGTGCTGTTGCGGCCAGGCAGGGTCGTTCCGTGGTTTGGTGTGCGCAACTACCAGGCTCGTAATTTCATGCGCGACGTGATGAAACCCGGTGACGGCGTTTTGTTTTATCACTCAAGCTGCGCGCAACCCGGTATCGCAGGCATTGCTGAGGTCGCCTCAGCGCCGTATGCCGACGAAACCCAGTTTGATCCGCAGTCGCCCTATTTTGATGCGGCGAGTCGTCGTGAGTCGCCGCGCTGGATACTGATTGATGTGAGGGCGCTGCGCAAAACAAGGCTGTTGTCGCTGGAAGACCTGCGCTCCGACCCCGCACTGCTTGACATGCTGGTGCTGAAGCGAGGCAACCGACTGTCAATTACGCCCGTCGATACCAACCACTGGCATCACATTCTCAAGACGCTGGCGTAAGTTCGTCACCAGCACCTGCGCTCAGGCCCTTGGGCAGGGGAAACGTCACCTTTTCTTCAACGCCAGGCAAGGTGCGCACCGAAGTCACCCCCATCTCGCGCAGCCGCTTGACCACTTCTGTCACCAGCGCTTCAGGCGCGGATGCACCGGCCGTCACACCGATGCGTCTGCGTCCGACCAGCCAGGCTGCATCGAGCTGCTCAGCCGACCCAATCAGGCGTGCCTCGCAGCCCATCTTCTCGGCCACTTCACGCAAGCGATTGCTATTAGAACTGCTGCGTGACCCAATCACCAGCACCAGATCGCACTGCGGCGCCATGATCTTGACCGCATCTTGACGATTCTGCGTGGCGTAGCAGATGTCCTGCTTCTTAGGCTCGGCAATCTGCGGGAACCGTGCTTTCAGTGCCGCGACAATGCTGGCGCAATCATCGACCGACAGGGTGGTTTGTGTGACCAGAGCCAGGCGGGTAGGGTCGCCGACCTGCACACGGGCCACGTCATCCAGAGTTTCGACGAGATAAATGCCGTCGTCGGCCTGCCCCATGGTGCCCTCGACCTCAGGATGGCCCGCATGTCCGATCATGATGACCTCGCGGCCCTCGCGACGCATACGCGCAACCTCAACGTGTACCTTGGTCACCAGCGGACAGGTCGCATCAAACACACGCAGACCAAGGGTCTGCGCCCGGTTTCGCACCTCACGCGAGACACCATGAGCCGAAAAGATCAGCACGGCACCAGCGGGGACATCATCGAGCGAGTCGACAAACACGGCGCCCTTCTGACGCAGGCTACCCACCACATGATCGTTATGCACGATTTCATGCCGCACATACACCGGGGCACCGAAGTTGCCTAATGCCCGTTCGACGATCTCGATGGCACGATCGACACCTGCGCAAAAACCGCGCGGCTGAGCGAGAACGACTTCCATCAGAGCACCCCCAGTATTTGAACGTCCAGCCGAATACGCTGACCAGCTAGCGGATGGTTAAAATCAAAAAGCACGAACTCATTGTTGATCGCCTTGATCACGCCGGCGTAGCGCGAGCCATCCGGAGCCGGCAGTTCGACCAAATCACCAGGCGCGTAGGCGCTG
Organism: Pseudomonadota bacterium; assembly: GCA_039800325.1. Classification (GTDB taxonomy): domain Bacteria; phylum Pseudomonadota; class Gammaproteobacteria; order Burkholderiales; family Burkholderiaceae_E; genus SYIM01. The sequence continues at coordinate 35,850 of JBDLQY010000231.1, forward strand.
TCACCCGATACGTGGGCATCAAACACGCGACGCGCCAGCCTCTGCAGCAGGGCTGGATTGCGTTCGCCAAAGGCTTGCGCAGGCGCAAGCTCGAACGACTGGCTGCTACCCTCGACAAGGCCCAGCAGACAGCGTTCTAGGGGTTCTGCCATCTGGCCTATTCCAAGCTGCAGGGTCGCTGGTTTGCCTGCGAAGGTCGACATGACATCCTGACCGCTATCGGCAAGCGATACCCGGTAATGCAAAGTCAGGTGGGCCCCGGCAGCAACTCGGGCAGGCTCCCCGGCCGATACCTGATGCTCGATTGTGCCCGCCTCATCGTCACCACCGGACGTTGACATCACCGTTTCTCCTGACATGACCAGATTCTAAGGGAGTTTGCATGAGTGTTCGCCACTGGCCCTGCGAGCTGCGTCCACGCGAAAAACTACTCTCTGACGGCGCCTCTGGCCTGAGCGATGCCGAACTGCTGGCCATCATCGTGCGCTGCGGCGGCCGCGGTAGCAGCGCCATCGCGCTCGCCCAGCAGCTTCTGGTTCGATTCGGTTCTCTGCGAGAGCTCAGTGCGGCCGCCTGCTCAGACTTCTGCCTGGAAACCGGCGCGGGTCGCACCCAATGGGCGACGCTTCAGGCCGCCCTGGAAATCAGCCGGCGATCGCTTAAGCAGGCCCTGCGCCAGCGGGCGTTAATGCACACCCCCGCCCTGGTCAAAGAGTTCCTTCGCTTATGGCTACGCGACCAGCCCCGCGAGTGCTTTGCCGCACTTTTTCTCGATACCCAACACCAGCTCATCCGGGCGGAGACCCTGTTTCAGGGGACGGTGTCCCAGACCGCGGTTTATCCTCGCGAACTCGCGCGCCGAAGCCTGGAGCTCAATGCCAGCGCGCTGGTGGTGGCCCACAATCACCCCTCGGGGCTGTGCGAGCCCAGCATGGCCGACCGCGCCCTCACCGCTGCCCTGCGAGCGGCCCTGCAACCCCTGGACATCAACCTAGTCGACCACCTGATCGTGGCTGATGCCAACTGCTTTTCGTTTGCTGAGGCGGGGCTTATCTAGGCCCTGCGCCCATATCTACCCGGGCACACAGTCAGCCAGCCGTCGCGCCACCTGATCGGCTAGAGCCTTTGAGCGTGCCTCGACCATCACCCTAAGCAAAGGCTCGGTACCCGATGGGCGAATCAAAATGCGGCCCTCGGCACCCAGTTCGGCTTCGACCTCTTGCTGCGTTCGCAGCAGGGGCGTGTGCGACTTCCAGTCAAACCCTCGCGACATCGGCACATTGATCAAGGTCTGCGGCAGCATCTGCAACTCGCTGCACAGCTCGGGCAGGTTTCGCCCTGTTCGTTGAATCGCATCCAAAACCTGCAAGGCGCTGATCGTGCCATCACCGGTGCTGTGGTGCTCAAGGCACAGCAGGTGCCCCGAACTTTCTCCACCAAACAGCCAACCACGCTCTCGCATCATTTCAAGCACGTACCGATCGCCAACCTTGGCGCGGGTAAAACCAATGCCTTCTCGCTGCAAGGCCTGCTCAAGCGCCAGATTAGACATCAGCGTACCTACGGCGCCAGTCACCGGTGCGAGCGCGTGACGCTCACGAACGATGACGTACAGAAGCTCATCGCCGTTATAGATGCGTCCATCTGCATCAACCATGAGCAGGCGATCGGCGTCACCATCAACAGCAACACCCAGATCTGCACCGTGCTCAAGCACCGCACGGGCAAGCGATTCGGGGTAGGTAGCTCCGCAACCCGCATTGATATTGAGCCCATCGGGCGAAGTACCCACCGACACGACGTCAGCACCCAGCTCGTGGAACACATGCGGCGCGGTGTGGTACGCAGCACCATGCGCGCAGTCAACCACCAGACGAATGCCGCGCAGATCAAGCTGTGCAGGGAAGGTGCGTTTACAGAACTCAATATAGCGCCCAGGCGCATCGTTAACGCGACGCGCGCGCCCAAGCTTGCTTGCACTTACGCATTGCAGGGGCCGTTCGAGTTCAGCCTCTATCGCGAGCTCAACGGCATCCGGCAGCTTGTCACCGTCGGCTGAGAAAAACTTGATGCCGTTATCTTCGAACGGATTGTGCGACGCACTGATGACCACGCCCGCCGACAAACGAAGCGCGCGTGTCAAATAAGCAACGGCTGGGGTTGGCAGAGGCCCACACAAAAACACATTGACTCCAGCCGCTGACAAGCCTGCCTCAAGCGCTGCCTCAAGCATGTAGCCCGAAATACGCGTGTCTTTACCAATGATGACCGACGGCGAACGGTCACGGACCGCCAAAACACGCCCAGCGGCGTGCCCCAGGCGCATCACAAAATCGGGTGTGATCGGCTCTTCGCCGACTCGTCCACGAACCCCATCGGTTCCAAAGTATTTGCGCGTCACTATGAGTTCTCCAGTCCCCGCCGTGCACGTCTGCCCGGCGCGCGATCAAGACCGCTAATGCTAACCTGCCTTGGCAACGGCGCACCAAACGGCGATAGCGTCTCTTGTTTGCGCCACATCATGAACCCGTACGATGCGGGCTCCGCGTGAGATCGCCGCGAGCGCCGCAGACAAGCTTGCAGCCAGTCGCTGATCGACTGGACGCCCGGTGATTTCTCCCAGCATGGACTTGCGCGACACCCCCACCAACACCGGCGCAATGGCGCTTAGCCGGGCCGTGGCGGCAAGCAAGGCCAGATTGTGCGACAAGGCTTTGCCAAATCCGATGCCGGGATCGATGACGATGCGTGAACGGTCGATACCGGCAGACGTGAGCGTCGCGACCCGCTCACGCAAGAACGAACTGACTTCCTCAACCACATCCTGGTAACGGGGCTGGTGTTGCATGGTGGCCGGATCGCCCTGCATATGCATGACACATAGACCACAGCCGCTCCGTGCCACGGCCTCTATGGCGGTGGCACCACGGAAACCCTCGATGTCGTTAATCATGTCCACGCCCGCGGCAATGACGGCCCGCATCACATCGGGCTTGCGGGTATCGACCGATAGAGGCAGTTGATGCTCGCGTAAGGCCTCGATCAGCGGCAAAAGGCGACGTAATTCAGCGTCTGCAGGCACCGGAGCAGCCCCGGGGCGTGTTGACTCAGCACCCAGGTCCAGAATGTCGGCTCCTGCGGCGATCAGCGCCCGGGCCTGATCCAGCGCAGCATCAAACGTATCAAGGCGCCCGCCATCTGAAAAAGAGTCTGGCGTTAAATTGAGCACCCCCATGATCAATGGTCGCTGAAGGGAGAACTCAAACCGGCCACATTGAAACCGGCTTGATGATGGATCAGAGGGGGTTTGGAGTTCAGTCATGAAAACACAGATGACAGGATCCCAAAAACACTCGGGGCGCACCTCGGTGCGCCCCGGCGAAAAGAAACACGCCTTTCGACCCTTATTGGGCAGCGGGCTCGGCCGAGGTGGCGGGCGGCGTGGCTGGGGCGCTGGCAGACCCTGCGCCGCCGGCTGACGGCCCACCCGTAGACCCCGGCTTGGGAGGACGCGGCGGCCGGCCGGCGATGATGTCCTCAATCTGGTCGGCGTCTATGGTTTCCCAGTCGAGCAAGGCCTTAGCCATGGCCTCAACCTTGTCGCGATTGTCTTCAAGAATTCGGCGAGCAACCGAGTACTGCTCATCGATGATGCGCCGAATCTCGCTGTCGACCTTGCGCATGGTCTCTTCGGACATGTTGGTGGTCTTTGTGATTGACCGCCCAAGGAAGATCTCGCCTTCGTTCTCGGCGTAAACCATGGGACCCAGCACGTCGCTCATGCCATAGCGGGTGACCATATCACGGGCAATTGCGGTGGCCCGCTCGAAGTCGTTGGACGCACCGGTAGTCATCTGATGCATGAACACTTCTTCAGCGATGCGTCCGCCGAACAGCACCGAGATGGTGTTGAGCATGCGGTCACGATCCATGCTGTAGCGATCACGCTCGGGCAGCTGCATGGTTACGCCCAGGGCACGACCACGAGGAATGATCGTGACCTTATGCACCGGATCAGTTTTGGGCAGCATGCGTGCCACGATTGCGTGCCCAGACTCATGATAAGCGGTGTTTTGGCGCTCGTCTTCGGGCATGACAATGGAACGACGCTCGGCACCCATGATGATTTTGTCTTTGGCACGCTCAAAGTCGATCATCTCGACCAGCCGACCATTACGTCGTGCAGCAAACAAAGCCGCTTCGTTGACCAAATTGGCCAGGTCGGCACCCGAAAACCCGGGCGTACCACGCGCCAGCACGTCCGCGCGCACATCAGGCGCCATGGGTATCTTGCGCATATGCACCGTCAGAATCTGCTCCCGGCCGCGGATGTCTGGCAGGGGCACCACGACCTGACGGTCAAAACGGCCAGGCCGCAATAGCGCTGGATCGAGTACATCGGGACGATTGGTGGCTGCAATGACGATAACACCCTGGCCGGTTTCGAAGCCGTCCATTTCGACCAATAGCTGGTTAAGCGTCTGTTCGCGCTCATCGTTGCCGCCACCCAGTCCGGCGCCCCGCTGGCGACCGACCGCATCAATCTCATCAATAAACAGAATGCAGGGTGAATGCTTTTTAGCGTTTTCGAACATGTCGCGAACGCGCGCTGCACCCACGCCGACAAACATTTCAACGAAATCAGACCCAGAGATGGAGAAAAACGGTACCTTGGCCTCGCCCGCGATCGCCTTAGCCAACAGCGTTTTGCCGGTACCCGGCGAGCCCACCATCAGAACCCCGCGCGGAATACGGCCGCCTAGCTTTTGAAACTTACTGGGATCGCGAAGAAACTCCACGAGTTCCTGGACCTCTTCCTTGGCCTCATCGCAGCCCGCCACATCGGCAAACGTGATGACGTTGGTGGATTCATCAAGCATGCGCGCACGCGATTTACCAAATGAAAACGCGCCGCCCCGCCCGCCTCCCTGCATCTGACGCATGAAAAAGACCCAGACCCCGATGAGCAACAACATGGGGAACCAAGACACAAAGATATTCAGCAGCAGCGACTGCTCTTCTTCGGGTTTGGCATTGACCTGTACCCCGTACTTCATGAGGTCGCCAACCATCCAGATATCACTGGGTGAGTACACCGTAAAGCTGCGGCCGTCGCGCGTGCGGGCACGCAGGGTACGGCCGTCAACCATTACGCTGTCAATACGGCCATCGCGTGCCTCAGCCATAAACTGTGAATAAGGCATGTCGCTGCCCCGACCCGGCCGCGAGTCGAACTGCTTAAAGACGGTAAATAACACCAGTGCTATCACCATCCAGACTGCCGCTTTAGAAAACATATTGTTCACGCGAACACCTCTACAGATCGGGCTGGCCACATTGACCGCCCTTTAAACGTAAACCCACCGGCTACTGACCGGCGAGTTTCACAGACCGCCAACTAAGCAAACTGTGAGCTCAACTCGCTGATTCTAGACCTATCCCGACTTCAGCGTACGTCCAAGCAGGTAGGTTTCAGCGGATTCATTCCTGGACGCTGCGGGTTTTCTAACCAATACCTGCTCAAAGCTAGACTTGAACGACTGAACCAGCTGGCTATAACCACTGCCATGAAAACACTTCACCAGAAGCGCGCCGTCGGGTTTTAGTTGATTTCGCGCAAATTCAAGCGCGAGCTCTACAAGATCAGACATACGCGCGGCATCAGCCACCGCCACCCCTGAGAGGTTTGGGGCCATATCCGAAACTACAAGGTCAAGCCGATCGCCGCCCAGCACATTGTTCAGCTGCCCAAGCACAGCATCCTCGCGAAAGTCACCCTGGATAAACTGAACATCAGCCACAGGCTCCATGGGTAGAAGGTCAAGCGCCACAATACGCCCGTTTATGCCACCTCCCGATCGCGCCAGGCGCTCACGCAGAACCTGGCTCCAGGCGCCGGGGGCACTGCCCAGGTCGACCACGCTGACGCCAGGGCGCAGCAACTTATCCCGGTCGAGAATCTCGATCAGCTTGAAGGCGGCACGAGCCCGATAGCCGTGCTTCTGCGCCGCCTTTACATACGGATCGTTCAGGTGTCTGGCGAGCCAGGCACGATCGACTTTGCGCTTACCCATCTTGCCGTTAGCATTCGATGATCCATTGCGCCTGAGCCAAGCCGCGCAATCTCTCACCCTCCTTCTTTGAGATACAACCCATGACTGACCGCGCTGAGCCCACCGCAACCCCACCAGCGGTGAGGATGCCACCCAGTCTCAGCCCCACTGAGCGTAAGGCCCTCCGGGCCGCCGCTCATCACCTGGACCCGGTGGTGATGCTTGGCGAAGCCGGTTTGAGCGATGCCGTGGTCGCCGAGACTGACCGTGCCCTTAACGCACACGAACTGATCAAGATTCGCGTTCAAGGCGACGACCGACAAGCCCGCGAACAAGCCATGACCGAGCTGTGCAGTCGCCTGGGTGCTGCTGCCGTGCAGTCCATCGGCAAGCTGCTTGTGATCTATCGCCCACGCCCCGAACCCACACCCACGCGCGGTGCGCCCCATCAGCCTAAAAAACAGGCCGGCGAGACACGCTCAAAATCCCGGCCCTCGGTAGCCCGTAAGCCGGGGGCAAAAACGGCCCAAGGCGCGCGGGCTGGTTCAAATCGTCAATCACCAAATCGCTCTGCAACTCGGTCAGGCCCCGCAAGCGACGAGCGGCAGGGCGGTCGACCCGCCGCCGGACGCAGTGAGGGGCCTGCCTCCAAACGCAAAGGACCTGCCACTCGACGCAAGGGGCCTGCCGCTCGAAGTGAGGGGCCCGCTGCCCGACGACCGGTATCCACCACCCGACGCGAGGGACCCGCCGCTCGACGCCCGGTATCCGCCGCCCGAAAACGCAGCTCTCACTCGTAGCGAACATCCAAAATTTCGTACTCACGGTTACCGCCCGGAGCCGCAACCGTAGCCATATCGCCGGCATATCGCCCAATCAGGGCACGCGCGATTGGACTGGATACCGAGATCTTGCCGTCTTTGATGTCGGCCTCGTCGTCGCCCACGATCTGGTAGGTCACCTTGTGGCCCGTGCTGGGGTCTTCCAGATCAATCGTCGAGCCGAAGACCACCCGCCCGTCAGCCTCAACGAGACGTGGATCAATGACCTGCGCGTTGGCCAGCTTAGACTCAAGCTCGGCAATTCGACCTTCGATAAAACCCTGACGCTCGCGCGCTGCATCGTATTCGGCGTTTTCAGACAGATCGCCCTGAGCCCGGGCTTCAGCAATGGCTGTAATGACAGCGGGCCGCTCGACGTGCTTGAGCCGGTGAAGCTCTTCTTTCAGAAGTTCAGCACCACGCAGGGTAAGTGGGATGGTTGGCATAACACATTCCTCGCTGCAAAAACATCACGGACCGTCGAGTCTCCCCGAGCGGTCCGCTTTGATGACATAACTTTAGCGCAGTTCGATGCCGGCGTGGAGCGCCTGCAGACTGTAGACATCGAGGCGGTCGAGATAACGCATGCCCTCAACTGCAGCGAGCGCCCCGGCAATGGTCGTGAAGTAGGTCACGCGCTGGGCCAGCGCCGTGGTGCGAATGGAGCGCGAATCAGCGATGGCGCCGCGTTTCTCATCAACCGTATTCACGACCAGGGAAATATCGCCGTTCTTGAGCATGTCGACGACATGCGGCCGCCCCTCCTGCACCTTGTTGACCAGGGTTACTGGGATGCCCGCGGCCGAAATAGCCGCCGCGGTGCCACGAGTGGCCACCAGCTTGAAACCAAACTCGTGCAGCGCCCTGGCCACTTCGACCGATCGCGACTTATCAGCGTTTTTAACTGATACGAAGGCAGTGCCCTCACGCGGCAGACGCACGCCCGCACCCAGTTGCGACTTAACAAAGGCCTCGCCGAAGGTAAAACCCACCCCCATGACTTCGCCGGTGGACTTCATCTCGGGGCCCAGAATGGTGTCCACGCCGGGGAATTTTACAAAGGGAAAGACCGCTTCTTTTACCGAGAAATAAGGCGGCACGACCTCAGCTTCGATGCCCTGCTCGGTGAGCGTTCGACCGAGCATGCAGCGCGCAGCGATTTTCGCAAGCTGAAGGCCCGTCGCCTTGGAAACATAGGGCACCGTGCGCGACGCACGGGGGTTAACCTCAAGTACATAAACCGTACCGTCACCGCCATTGGCATCGCGCTGAATGGCGAACTGAACATTCATGAGACCGCACACCTTCAGCGCACGGGCCATGACTTCAGTCTGGCGTTTTAACTCATCGACCACCGCCGTCGACAGCGAGTACGGTGGCAGCGAACAGGCTGAATCACCCGAGTGCACACCCGCCTGCTCGATGTGTTCCATGACGCCGCCGATAAACACCCGCTGACCATCCGACAGGCAATCGACATCAACCTCGATTGCGTCGTTAAGAAACCGGTCGAGCAAAACAGGACTGTCTTCGGAAACCTTGACCGCCTCACGCATGTAGCGCTCAAGATCACGCTGCTCATGCACGATTTCCATTGCGCGCCCGCCCAGCACATAGCTGGGGCGAACCACCAGTGGGTAGCCGATCTCAGCGGCGAGACGGATGGCATCAGGCTCGGTGCGGGCAGTGCGGTTGGGCGGCTGCTTCAGCGCCAGATCATGCAGCAGCTTCTGGAAGCGCTCGCGGTCTTCAGCAATATCGATCGACTCGGGCGAAGTGCCCACTATGGGTACGCCGTTGGCCTCAAGCGCCAGAGCCAATTTCAGCGGCGTCTGTCCACCGTACTGCACGATGACGCCCACAGGCTTTTCAAGCGCCACGATTTCCAGCACGTCTTCCAGCGTGACCGGCTCAAAGTAAAGCCGGTCAGAGGTGTCGTAGTCCGTTGAAACTGTCTCGGGATTACAGTTGACCATGATGGTTTCGTAACCGTCATCGCGCAGAGCGAATGCCGCGTGCACGCAGCAGTAGTCAAACTCAATGCCCTGCCCGATTCGGTTAGGCCCCCCGCCCAACACAATCACTTTCTTTCGATCAGACGGCTGCGCCTCGTCCTCAGCGTCGTAGGTTGAATACATGTAGGCGGTGCGGGTAGCGAATTCAGCCGCACAGGTGTCGACCCTCTTGTAGACGGGGCGAACACCCAGGTCATGCCGCCGCTTTCGAACCGCATCACCGGTCGTGCCGCACAAGCGAGCAATACGGCGATCTGAAAAGCCACGCGCCTTCAACCAGCGCCACTCAGGCGCGGTCAAGGAGCTAAGGCCGCGACCGCGCAGGTCGGCCTCGATGCGCACCAACTGCTCAATCTGCGCCAGAAACCAGGGGTCGATAGCCGACTCTTCGAAGACCTCGTCGACGCTCATGCCCACCCGAAACGCATCAGCCACATACAGAATTCGATCAGGTCCAGGCTCGCCAAGCTCAGTGGCGATTTCGTCGCGATCGGTGCTTATTTCATCGAGCCCATCAATGCCCGTTTCGAGCCCGCGCAGCGCCTTTTGAAAACTTTCCTGGAAGGTACGCCCGATAGCCATAACCTCACCCACCGATTTCATCTGTGTGGTGAGCCGGGAATCGGCCAGCGGGAATTTTTCGAAGGCAAACCGCGGAATCTTGGTAACGACGTAATCAATCGTAGGTTCAAACGAGGCCGGCGTGAGCCCGCCCGTGATGTCGTTACGCAGTTCATCGAGCGTGTAACCCACCGCCAGCTTGGCCGCGATCTTGGCGATCGGAAAGCCGGTGGCCTTCGAAGCCAGTGCCGACGAGCGACTGACCCGAGGATTCATCTCGATGACGATCATGCGACCATCACGCGGATTGATCGCGAACTGCACATTGGAGCCACCCGTGTCGACCCCGATCTCGCGCAAGATGGCGATCGAGGCATCACGCATGATCTGGTATTCCTTGTCTGTGAGCGTTTGTGCCGGCGCCACGGTGATGGAGTCGCCCGTATGCACGCCCATGGGATCAAGGTTTTCAATCGAGCACACGATAATGCAGTTGTCTGCGCGATCGCGCACCACCTCCATCTCGTACTCTTTCCAGCCGATCAGCGACTCTTCGATGAGCAGTTCGCGGGTTGGCGAAGCCTCAAGACCACGACGGCAAATCGTCTCGAACTCTTCTGCGTTGTAGGCAATGCCGCCACCCGTACCACCCAGCGTAAAACTGGGACGGATAATGACCGGGAAACCGATACTTTTCTGGCCAGCCCAGGCCTCTTCCAGTGAATGAGCGATGGCCGAACGAGCCGAACCGAGCCCTATACGGGTCATGGCCTCTTTGAACTTCTGCCGGTCTTCAGCCTTGTCTATGGCTTCAGGTGTGGCGCCAATCAACTCAACCTTGTGACGCGCGAGAACGCCGTTGCGGTGCAGGTCAAGTGCACAGTTAAGCGCTGTCTGCCCGCCCATGGTGGGCAGAATCGCATCCGGTTTTTCTTTTTCGATGATGCGCTCGACCACCTGCCAGGTGATGGGCTCAATGTAAGTGACATCGGCGGTTTCGGGGTCGGTCATGATGGTCGCCGGATTGCTGTTGACCAGGATGACGCGGAAGCCCTCCTGCCTAAGCGCCTTACAGGCCTGGGCTCCGGAGTAATCGAATTCGCAGGCCTGCCCGATGACGATGGGGCCGGCGCCAATGATCAGAATGCTGTGCAGATCGGTTCGTTTGGGCATAGGAATCGCTACAGGTTTCAAGCGGCGCGGTGCTGCGCCATCAGGGCCGTGAATTGGTCAAACAGGGGTCCGATGTCATGCGGCCCTGGACTCGCCTCAGGGTGTCCCTGGAAGCAGAAGGCGGGGCGGTCGGTACGCGCCAGACCCTGGATAGACCCGTCGAACAGCGACACGTGTGTGATACGCAGATTGGCGGGTAGCGAGTCAGGATCGACCGCAAAACCGTGGTTCTGGCTGGTGATCATGACCGTGCCCCGATCGAGATCCTTGACTGGGTGATTGGCGCCGTGGTGGCCGAATTTCATCTTCATTGTCCGAGCACCCGAGGCGAGCCCCATGATCTGGTGCCCGAGGCAGATGCCGAAAACTGGCAGTCCGGTGTCAATGAGGGTCCGCGCCGCTGCAATCGCATAATCACAGGGCTCGGGATCGCCCGGCCCATTGGACAGAAATACGCCATCGGGTTTCATGGCCATGACCTCAGATGCCGGCGTCTGCGCGGGCACCACGCGAATAACACATCCGCGATCAGCCAGCAGACGAAGGATGTTGCGTTTGACACCAAAATCGTACGCAACCACCCGAAACTGCTCGTTTAATCGCGCGCCGTAACCAGCGCCTAACTGCCAGGAGGTCTCGTTCCAGTCGTAGGCTTGCGAGGTACTGACCACCTTGGCCAGGTCCATTCCCGCCAGTCCCGGAAAACCGCGCGCGGCCGCCAGAGCCCGTTCGATATCAAGCCGTTCTCCGGCGAGACTGCCCGCCATCAGACAGGCGCTCTGGGCACCCCGATCGCGCAGGATTCGGGTGAGTTGGCGCGTGTCGATTCCCGAGATGGCGACAATACCCTCGTCTTTGAGGTATTCGCCAAGAGAGCGCTGCGAACGCCAGTTAGACAACCTAGCCGGAGCATCGCGCACCACCAGGCCTGCCGCATGGACGCGTGCCGACTCGATATCCTCGTCGTTGATGCCCGTGTTGCCAATATGCGGATAGGTCAGCGTGACAATCTGACGGCTGTAACTGGGATCGGTGAGTATTTCCTGATAACCGGTAATGGCCGTATTGAAGACCACCTCACCGGCCGACAGACCCGCGGCCCCGATGGACGCTCCGTGAAACACGGTGCCATCGGCCAGCGCAAGCAAGGCTGGGATCTGTTCGGGGATAAGGCTGGCCTGAGACGACGGCGTGAATGGTTGGGCGATCGACAACGGCAGCTCCTGCGGAAAAGTGACGCGGCGACAGGGCCAGCGTGACCTCCGGAGGCGGCGTGCGGCCAACCCGGAATATGGGACATAAGCCCCAAGACCCTGGGTTGTCGCAGCCATCGGAAACTGATGACCCAAGCCACCCCGGGGCGCCTTCACCGGCGCCTGACATCGCGGCTTATCGACCGAAACCCCTCTGCACGGTTGCTATCCGCAGCAGCCCTTTGTGTTCACGCAGTGGCGCGGGCCACCCTAACTTTTGAACCTGCAGTTGCGTTTCGGTCAACAAAAATCGATAGTCAAACTTTTGAATTGTAGCAGGCTAGCGGAAGATCTCCTGATTAAGGCCTGCTTTAAAGGGCCTCAGACCACTTCTCAGATCACGCCCTTGCTGCGCAATTCAGCGATGGCCGCCGGGGCTAGCCCCAACTCCCCCAAGACCGCCTCGGTGTGCTCGCCCAAGGTCGGCCCGAGCCAGCGTGTACCGCCTGGAGTCGCCGACAGCCGCGGCACTACGCCCGGCACGGCCATGGCCGAACCATCCGGCAACACTACCCGTTCGATCATGCCGCGCGCCTGATACTGTGGATCGGCGACGATGTCTGCAATGTCATAGATACGTCCACTGGGCACCTCTGCTGTCTCCATAACCTCCAGGGCCGTTTCAAGCGAAACGCTTGAAGTCCAGGCGCTAATGGCCGCATCGATTTCATCTGCGCGAAGAGCACGGCCCGCGTTGCTGGCGAGTGCTGGGTCATCTGCAAGATCATCGCGACCGATTGCCCGCATCAGGCGTTTGTATATGGAGTCACCGTTGCCACCAATGACAATATGACGACCGTCTGCCGTTGGATACGTGTTGGACGGCACGATGCCAGTTAGATTGGTGCCGGTACGTTCGCGTCGCACGCCGTAGCGATCAAATTCGGGTAGCGTGCTTTCCATCATATTGAACACCGACTCGTACAAGGCCACGTCGACCACCTGGCCGCGACCGCTATCGCGTCGATGATGAAGAGCCATCAGCGCTCCAATGACTGCATGAAGCGCGGCGATCGAGTCACCAATCGACAAATTCATGCGCACGGGTGGGCGATCTGGAAAACCGGTAACGTGACGCATGCCGCCCATGGATTCGGCAATCGCACCGAAACCTGGTCGATCACGATAGGGTCCTGTTTGTCCGTAGCCTGACAGACGGACCAGAATAAGACCCGGATTGGCCGCGCTGAGCTGCTCATAGCCCAAGCCCCACTTTTCGAGGGCCCCAGGGCGAAAGTTCTCAACTACGATATCAGCCTTGGCAGCCAGCTCCCGCACCAGCTGCTGCCCCTCTTTCTGTCGCAGATCGATGGTAATCGATCGCTTGTTACGGGCCTGAACGTACCACCAGAGCGAGGTACCCGATGGATCATCGGGGTGCAGTTTGCGCCATTTGCGGATGGGGTCACCGCCATCGGTGTCACCACGCGCCGGCGGCTCGACCTTCACCACATCAGCACCGAATTCTGCCAGCAGGCGCGCCGCAAAAGGCCCGGCAATGAGTTGCCCCAGCTCGAGTACCCGCACCTTAGCCAATGGTCCAGTCGAAGCATTCACCTCTTCACCTCCTCAGCTCATTATTTTCACCACTAACACATTGCGCAACGCCCGCTTCAACGATGCCTTCAGCAGGGTCAGGATCTGGTCAAGAGGTCAGCCTCGACCTAAACCTCAGCGCCGGTGGGCGTAACGCCCAGCGATCTTGCTGTCTTGTCATGACCATGCATGACGCTTACCACCACGTGGCCTCGGATTCAATCACTTACGCTGCGGCGATCGCGCAGCGCCTGAGCGATTGTGCCCGCATCAACATACTCAAGCTCGCTACCCACGGGTACCCCACGAGCCAGTCGACTGACCGAAAGCCCCCGAGCGCGCAGCATCTGCCCCAGGTAGTGGGCAGTGGCCTCGCCCTCCTGGGTAAAGTTGGTCGCGAGAATGACCTCTCGGACCACACCATCGCAGGCGCGCTCGAGCAATCGGTCAAAGTGAATCTCATGCGGACCCACGCCGTCCAATGGCGAAAGTCTGCCCATCAGCACGAAATACAGTCCGTTGTAGGACAGCGTCTGCTCAACCATCAACTGATCGGCGGGCGTTTCGACCACGCACAAGATTGAGCCATCGCGCCGCGACGAGGCGCAGGTTTCACAGATCGCTGCCTCAGAAAACGTATTGCACCGGCTGCAATGCCGCACTCGATCGATCGCATCGGTCAGCGCATGACCCAGGCGGGCTGCACCATCACGATCATGCTGCAGCAGATGATAGGCATAACGCTGCGCAGACCGAGGTCCGACGCCGGGCAGCCGGCGCAACGCAGCAATCAGCGACTCTAGGGCTGGCGGCGTCTTCACGGCAGGCGGCATCCCGGCATCTAATCGTTGCACTCAAAAGGGCATACGAAAGCCGGGTGGCAGCGGTAATCCCGCTGTCACCGAGCCCATGCGATCCGACGAGGTCTGTTCGGCTCGACGCAGCGCGTCGTTGAGTGCCGCCACCACCAGGTCTTCGAGCATGTCGCGGTCGTCTGTAAGCAGGCTTGGGTCTATGCTGATGCGCTTGACTTCATTGCGGCAGGTGACCGTTGCCTTGACCAGTCCGGCACCCGCCTGGCCTTCAACCTCTACCTGCGCCAGTTGCTCCTGAACGCGCTTGAGGTTGTCTTGCATTTGCTGGGCCTGCTTCATCAGCCCCGCGAGTTGTCCCTTCATCATGACCATGACTCCCAGTTGTCGTCGGTGTGGTGGCGCTCCGGCATGCCGTCAGGAAGACGACCCGGAGGGCGTTATGGATCCCGGCACGATGCGTCCGTCAAAATCTTTGAGCAGCGACTGAACGAAGGGGTCCGATTCGATCGCCTGGCGCGCCTGAGCCAGCTCGTCGCTACGCTTTTGCTCAGCGGCCGCAGCCGCGGTGTCACGGCCCACAGACCCGACCTCGGCACTGAGGCGAACCGGACGACCAAAAAAATCTGACAGGGCGTCACGCACCTTGCTAACCGTAGTAGCCTCGGCCAGGGGCCGGATTGGCACCCGCACTCGAAAATGCCAGTCATCGGCCGAGAGCAATTCGCTCTGCTCAAGAAACTGCTGGGCAAATCCGCCCAATTGCACGCGGCTGGCCAAAGCAGCCCAGTTACCGTCGAAGGCCGCCGTGTCACGGGTTGTAGCAGCCGAGGCGCGCGATGCCGTAACCGCCGCTCGGGGCGCTGCGGCTGGCGTTTGCGCCGTGGCAACCGCCGCTCGGGGAGCTGCGGCTGGCGTTTGCGCCGTGGCAACCGATGCTCGGGGAGCTGCGGCTGGCGTTTGCGCCGTGGCAACCGCCGCGCCGGGCGCCGCGACCCGGGCATGATCAGATGCGTCTGCGACTGGTCTGAAAGCAAACAGGCGCAGCAGCGTCATCGAAAAGCCCGTGTGCGGATCGGGCGCCAGAGCCAGTTCGCGCCCTCCGTGGATGACAATTTGGTAGTACACCTGCACCGTTTCCGGGCTGAACGCCTGGGCCAGAGACTGCAAGGCCGCCGCGTGCGGATGTTCGTCCGTTGCCACGCCCACCTGTGCGATAGCGATTCGCTGCAGCAGCAGAGCGAGGTCAGCCAAAGCCCGGTCAAAGGGAGCGTTCGCCTGCTGCATGCGATCCGCCTGAACAAGCAGTCCCGCCGCGTCGCCCGCAGCCAGGCAGCGCAAAATATCGTAGAGCCAGTCGTGGTCGACCGTGCCCAGCATCTCGCGCACAGAGGCCTCGGTAACCCTCCCCCCGCCAAACGCGATCGCCTGATCAAGCAATGACAAAGCGTCGCGCATGCTTCCAGCGGCGGAACGACCGATCAGGCTGAGTGCCGCGCGCTCATGCTCGATGGTCTCTGCTTGCAGTACATGGGCCAGGTGCTCAGCGATAGCCCCTGGGGCCATATTCTTGAGGTTGAACTGCAGACAGCGCGACAGCACCGTTACAGGCACCTTCTGTGGATCCGTGGTGGCCAGAACAAACATGACGTGAGGCGGTGGCTCTTCAAGTGTCTTCAACATGGCGTTGAAGGCATGATTGGAGAGCATGTGAACCTCGTCGATCACATACACCTTGAAGCGACCGGACTGCGGAGCGTACACCGCGTTTTCAAGCACCTGCGCCATTTCGTCGACGCCGCGGTTTGAAGCAGCGTCCATTTCCACGTAGTCAACATAGCGCCCGCCGTCGATACCGGTGCATGCAGCGCATTGACCACACGGGGTGGCGCTCAGACCGACCTCACAATTAAGCGACTTCGCCAGAATGCGCGCGATGGTGGTTTTGCCAACACCACGGGTGCCCGTCAGCAGGTAAGCCTGGTGCAGACGGCCCGTGCTCAGTGCATGACTAAGCGCCCGCACCACATGCTCCTGGCCGACCAGGGATGCGAAATCACGCGGTCGCCACTTTCGGGCAAGCACCTGATGGCTCATCGACGTATGGGCTCCGGAGCGAAGGCAATCGCCCTCTTGACGGCGAAAAATAGGTGTGGGCGAGCCAAACCCCCGGCACTCGCGGGAAATGGCTGTGGCTGCTTCCTTCCGGACCTGACCAGATTGACCACACCACGATGCGGGGAGGCCCGCCCGCACTGATTCTAACAGTGCCCCGCCCGCCCACGCCGGCGGGACGATCAGCGCTCGGCGGCCGTCCAGGTCAATACCAGCCAGCCGGCATATGCTATTTTTCCGGCCGCATCTTCATTTTTCGCCGGAATCTAATGTGAGGCACTCGTCCGGCGTTTCCACGAGTCAATAGGAGTAGCAATGAGCATCAAGCATGTTTCCGACGGCAGTTTCGAGCAGGATGTGCTGAAGTCGGATGTGCCGGTTCTTCTGGATTTCTGGGCCGAGTGGTGCGGCCCATGTCGCATGATCGCGCCCATTCTGGAAGACATCGACCGTGACTACGCCGGCCGCGTCCAGGTGGCCAAGATCAACGTCGATGAGAATCAGGCAATACCGCAACGCTTTGGCGTTCGGGGTATCCCCACGCTGATGCTGTTCCGCAACGGCGCCTCCATCGCCACCTCGGTGGGTGCCCTGTCTAAATCGCAGTTGACGCTGTTTCTGGACAGCCATCTCTGATTCGGGTTAAGCTTCCGCATGAATGATGCTCGGAAGTTTCTGTCCGAGCCATTCCAGCCAGCACCCGGGCAGACCGGGTGGCTCCCGCGGGCTCTCGCTCTGATGCATGGTTGGCCCCGCCTGGTCCGTATCCCCTGAATCAAATCCTTCGCACTGTCCCAACGCCCTGACGGGCGTGAACGTCTCAAGCCTCATTCCTTGCGGGGAATCCGTCCTCATGCACCTGTCCGAACTCAAGCTTCAGCACGTCTCGGCCCTGATCGAGATGGCCACTGGTCTGGAAATCGAAAACCCGCAGCGCATGCGCAAGCAGGAGCTGATGTTTGCCATCCTCAAGCGCAAAGCCAAGACGGGGGAAACCATCTTCGGCGATGGCGTACTTGAGGTCCTACCGGACGGTTTCGGCTTTCTGCGCTCTCCTGAAACCTCGTATCTGGCCAGTACCGACGATATCTACATTTCGCCCTCGCAGATCCGACGTTTTAATCTGCATACGGGTGACTCCATCGAGGGGGAGGTGCGCACTCCCAAAGATGGCGAGCGCTACTTTGCGCTGGTCAAGGTCGACAAGATCAACGGCGAGCCGCCCGAGGCGTCCAAGAACAAGATCCTGTTTGAGAACCTGACACCCCTGCACCCGAGCAAACCCATGGTGCTCGAGCGCGACATCAAGGCCGAAGAAAACATCACTGGTCGCATCATCGACATGATTGCGCCCATCGGTAAGGGGCAGCGCGGACTGATCGTGGCGCCACCAAAGGCCGGCAAAACGGTTCTGATGCAGCACATTGCTCATGCCATCACCACCAATCACCCCGACGTGGTGCTCATCGTGCTGCTGATTGATGAGCGCCCCGAGGAAGTCACCGAAATGAGTCGATCGGTGCGTGGCGAAGTGGTCGCCTCCACCTTTGATGAGCCCGCTACCCGCCATGTGCAGGTTGCCGAGATGGTGATCGAAAAGGCCAAGCGGCTGGTCGAGCACAAACGCGACGTCGTCATTCTGCTCGACTCCATCACCCGGCTGGCTCGGGCCTACAACACCGTGGTACCCGCATCTGGTAAGGTGCTCACCGGCGGGGTCGACGCCAACGCGCTGCAACGGCCCAAGCGCTTCTTCGGCGCGGCGCGCAACATCGAAGAGGGTGGCTCACTCACGATCATCGCGACGGCGCTCATTGATACCGGCAGCCGTATGGACGAGGTGATCTATGAGGAGTTCAAGGGCACCGGCAACCTTGAGCTGCACCTGAACCGGCGCATGTCCGAAAAGCGCGTGTATCCGGCCATCGAGATCAACCGCTCTGGCACGCGGCGGGAAGAGCTGCTGATCAAGCCTGACCTACTGCAGAAAATCTGGATCCTGCGCAAACTCCTTCATGACATGGATGACATAGAAGCCATGGAGTTCCTGCTCGACAAGATGCGCCACACCAAGGGGAACCAAGAGTTCTTCGAAATGATGAAACGCGGTGGGTGATTTGCTCAGTCGAGGGTTTTTGTCATAGAATTCAAGGTTTTCCAGATCGCGGCCAAGATGCGTGAGATTAAAGAAGGCTGGTTAAACACGGCTGATTTAAGAACGCCGCAGGTTTAATAAAACCCGATCAACGGACTTAACGGTTTCAACGGTGCCCATGCCATGAAAGCTGATATCCATCCCAATTACCGAGACGTCGTGTTCCTCGACATGGCCAGCGGTTTCAAGTTCATTACCCGGTCGACGATCAATACACGCGAATCCATCAAGATGGATGACGGACAGGAATACCCCCTGTTCAAACTGGACGTCACGTCCGAGTCGCATCCGTTTTACACCGGCGCCCAGCAGCGCATCAGCGAGACCGGTCGGGTCGAGAAGTTCCGTCAGAAATTCTCGCGTTCGTCCGCTAAACCCTCCTGATCACAGGTCGGGCGGTACGCGCTCCCGCCCATGCGCAGTTTCATTGTTACCAACGCTCAGGCCGGGCGGCTTCCTGCCTGGGCGCTCATCGGCCTTTGCGCACTCTATATTCTTCCGGGCCTGATTGGTCGCGGGCCCTGGGACCGTGCTGACGCCGAGGGCTTCGGACTCGCTCTGACCCTGTTGCGCGGAGATGGCATCGACTGGTTGATGCCCAATGTCTTTGGTGCGCCACTCCCGATTGAGGGGCCGCTATCTTCCTGGCTTGGGGCTGCCTTCGGTTTTTTCGCCCTGCCAATTCTGGGCGAAGCCCTGGGCATACGCTTGTCCGTAGCGGTCACGTTGGCGGCGACATTCGCGCTGACATGGAAGTCGACCCACATCTTCGCCAGTCGGCCAGCCATGCAACCGGCCGACCCATTTGGTGCATCGGCATCCCGACACGACTACGCGCGCGCGGTGGCCGACGCTGCGTTGCTCATCAGCATGGCCTGCTGCGGTCTGATCGCGAGGGCGCACGAGACCACGGCTGAAGTGGTGCAGATGCTCTGGATCGCCGGTTTCATCTGGGGCGCGTCCATAGCCCTTCGGCGCCCGATACGGGGCGGCCTGGTCATCGGTGCGACCCTGGCCGCAAGCCTGCTCACGCGCGGCCTGCCCGCGGCATTGATGCTGACCCTCGCGCTGCTGCTGATCACGAGCCTGGTGCCCCGCTGTCGACTGGTGGTGCGACCCATCCTGGCCACCGCTTTGCTGAGTGCACTGGCCCTATCTCTGCCCTGGCCGATGGCGCTCGCCAATCACAGTGCGGAAGGCCAGCGCTATCTACAGGCCTGGCTTGACTGGAACCTGGGCGAATTCGGTCTAGCCAGCCCAGGATCGATCGTCTGGTTGCTGCGCACCCTACCCTGGTATGTCTGGCCTGCCTGGCCAATCGCGATCTGGGCGGTGTGGCGTTGGCGCTCGCGCTGGGATGAACCAGCCGTCGCGATCCCACTGGTTCTTGCGGCCAGTGTGCTGTTGGCCGCCCTGTTGGCGCCCAGAGCCACCGAGAGCAACCTGCTTCCCCTGGTGCTACCCCTGTCTCTGCTCGCAGCCTATGGACTACCCACTGTGTCGCGCGCCGCCGCCAGCCTGCTCGACTGGATTGCCGTAACCACATTCACCCTGTTCGGATTTGTGTTGTGGGCCTATTGGCTGGCCTATCTCTCAGGCGTCCCACCCAAGATGGCCGGTAGCGTCGCTCGCCTGGTCCCTGAGTACGCTGCCTCCGCGCATGCGCTGCAATGGCTACTCGGAGTCGCAGCAACCCTGGGATGGCTATGGCTGGTGCGTTGGCGTGTAGCCCGCCAGCCACGGGCATTGTGGCGCCCCATGGTGCTGTCGTGCTGCGGCCTGGTCCTCACCTGGTTTCTCTTGATGAGTCTTTGGCTGCCTGCAGTTGAAAGTCGCAAGAGCTTTCAGTCGGTTGCTTCCGGCGTCGCCAGTGCGCTGGCTGCTGATCCGTCATTTAACCGCTCAGCGTGCGTTCAGGCGCCCGATATCAGCCTGGCGCAACGTACCAGTCTGGTCTGGTTCGGCAAGCTGCAATTTGGCACGCCAGGGCAGATCTGCCCCTGGTTGCTGAGTCGTCATATGGGCCGCACGCCACCCGCGGCAATTGCCGGGTGGGAGCTTGTCTGGACGGGCCACAGACCTCACGAACCCGAGCAACAGATTGCACTGTGGCGCAGACGCGGCTAGGACGCGCTGACGCGATATGAAGCTGCAAAGTTAAGGCGCGTCCAAGCACCATGAAGCTGCGTATTCTGAAGTTGGCCGCGCCCCTGTTTGTCAGCCATATCGCCGTCATGTTGAACGGTGTGATCGATACGCTCATGGCGGGGCAACTGCCACCTGCTCACGCCGCGGCCATCGGTCTGGGCACCAGCGCCTACTTCAGCGTCTACATCGCCCTCATGGGTGTGATTCTGGCCCTGGTGCCGATCTGCGCCCACCACTATGGCGCCCGACAGCCTGACCAAATCGCGATTGAAATCAGGCAGGGTTTCTGGCTGGCCCTGCTGCTGTCTTTTCCGGGCTGCCTACTCATCGCCTGGTCAGATCTGTGGTTCTGGATGAGCGACCCGCCCCAGGAGGTCGCCGACATTGCCCGCCCTTATCTGTGGGCAACCGCTGCGGGTCTGCCTGCTGCGCTGTTGTTCAGAGTATTTCACGCCTGTTCGGTTGCCGTGGGACTGCCGCATCTGGTCATGAGCCTCAATGTGCTGATGCTCGCACTCAAAGCCCCGCTCAATGCGCTGTTCATGCACGGGCTTTCCGTCGGTGGCTTCAACCTGTTTGAGCCCATGGGCGCAGCCGGATGTGCCGTGGCCTCAGCCTGCCTCGCCTGGCTATCGGTCCTCATCGCGCTCGGTCTGTTCGCGCGTCACCCCAGACTCGGCGAGTTTGGAAGCCGGGCACAGGTCCCCTTCCGGGCCGACCGCAGACGTATTGGCGAATTGTTGAGACTGGGGCTACCTATCGGTGCCATACAGCTGGTGGAAGTGACCTCATTCACCTTCATGGCCATTCTGCTGGCCAGATTTGGCGCAGTGGTGGGCGCAAGCCACCAGATTGCCGCCTCGATGGCAGCCATGTGTTACATGCTGGGGCTGGCCATCGGAACCGCAACCAGCACGCTGGCGGCACAATCACTCGGCGCGGCTCAGCCATCTCAGGCACGCGCGGTCGCTGTCAGCGGATTGAAGCTGGGCCTGCTCGGAGCCGCCTGCACGGCCTTGGCCTTATGGCTGTTTCGCACCCCAACCGCACAGGCCTTCAGCGCAGACGCCCAGGTGATCGCCATGGCGGTACCACTGCTGGCCCTGGTCAGCCTCTTCAGCTTCTTTGACAACGCGCAGATTCTTCTGACGCTGGTGCTGCGCGCCTGGCGAATCACCACCGCACCTATGGTCGTTCAGATCAGTTCGCTCTGGGGGGTAGGTCTGGTCGGTGGATGGTCGCTTAGCTACGGGTGGGCTGGCGGACCTGAGGGCATGGATAATCCGCTGGGCGGAGCGACCGGTTTCTGGATAGCGGCTGCGGCTAGTCTCGCCGTCGCCAGCGCGGGTCTTGCGCTACTGCTTCGAAAAGTATGGCGCGAGACCGCCTAAGCGATGCGCGTTGCCTCCGCCCGTGCCCGGGACTTGCCTGCGCAGGCGGCCGTGCCCGGGGCTTGCCTGCGCAGACAGCGGTGCCCGTACTAAACCAGTGTTTCGGGCAACAGAGCTTTGTACAGCTCGTGGCGGCGTGCATCAAACTGCCCTGTCGAAACTGCCGCCCCGACGGCACAGCCAGGCTCATCGCGATGCAGGCAGTTAGCGAAGCGACAACGGCCCAGATGGTCGGCCATATCCGGTAATGCATGCATCAGCTGCGACGTCGACAGATGCGCAAGGCCAAAGAGCTGAAACCCGGGTGAGTCGATGATGCGCACGTTGTCACCCGGAAAAGCGCCCGCCTCGAACATGCGGCTAAAGGTCGTGGTGTGTCGTCCGGAGGATAAGGCCCGAGAAATCGCCTGTGTCTGCAGATCGGCGCCGGGGGCCAGACAGTTCACCAGCGTTGATTTACCCATGCCGCTTTGCCCCAGCAGCAAGGTACAGCGCTCACGTAATAAGGGCCTCAGGTTTGCTCGGGTGGCCTCGGGCTCATCACGCGCGCTGATCCGAACCACTGAATAGCCCAGCGACTCATAGATTCGAAGACGTTCGGCGCTTGACTCGCGGGTGGGCAAGTCGGTTTTGTTAAGAATGAGCAGCATGGCAATCTCGGCAACCGACGCAGCCACCAGAACCCGCATGAGCAGCTCTTCAGAGAAGGGGGGATCTGTTGCAAGCACCAGCGCTGCCTGATCGATATTGGCAGCCAGCAGTTTGCTTCTGACTGAATCGCTTCGGTAAAGCACATTACGGCGCGGCAAGACCGACTCAATCACCGCCTGATCAGGACCCAGCCGAACGAGTTGAACCGCATCGCCCACACAGAACTCAGTGCGCTTGCCGCGCGCATGTGCCTGCAGATAAAGCCCTGGCGAGGCGAGAGGCTCAACCACATAGTGACGCCCGAAACCCGCGATGATCCGGCCGCTCTGCAGCGCGGCGTCCGCCGCGTTCATGCGGCGATCTGAGCGCGTTGGCGCAGCAGGCGTGCAATACGCTGCGGCGCGGGCGGGTGTGAATCATGGAAAGCGGAATGCACGGGATCGGGAGTGAGGGTTGCGGCATTGTCTTCGTAAAGCTTAACCAGCGCCCGTGCAAGCGCAGGCGCGCCCGCCTGTTCAGCCGCAAAGGCATCCGCCTCGAATTCATCGCGCCTGGACAGCCATCGCGCCAACGGTTGAACTGGAAACAGAAACACCGGAATCACCAGAATAAACAGAATCAGCGCGCTGGCCTGAACCACGTCCTGGTCAGGTACTAAGCCAAGCCCGACAAAAAACCACGGCTGCGCAGCCAGCCAGCCCAGCGACGCCAGCAGGACCAGGCTGAGCAAAGCCATCATAAACATGCGCTTACGCAAGTGCCCCCGCTTGAAATGCCCGAGCTCATGAGCGAGAACCGCTTCAAGTTCGTCAACGTCGAGACGAGCCAGCAGGGTGTCGAAAAATACGATGCGACGGGCACGGCCAAAGCCCGTAAAGAATGCATTACCGTGCGCAGAGCGGCGGCTGCCATCCATGACATAGAGCCCGCCCGCCGAGAACCCCGTACGCCGCAACAGTGCCTCAATGCGCTCGCGCGCCGCGCCCTGCGGCAGGGGGTCGAAGCGATTGAACCAGGGCGCAATGAAGACCGGATAGACGAGCATGATGAGCACATTAAAGCCCATCCATAGCGCCCATACCCAGAGCCACCACAGTGGCCCGGCGACCTTCATCAGCGCCAGCACTGCCGCCAGCAGAGGAATACCCAACAAGGCCGACACAATGGTGGACTTGATGAGGTCAATCAGGAAAAGGCGCTGCGTCATGCGATTGAAGCCAAAGGATTCCTCCACGCGAAACTGCCGATACCAGGCGAAGATGAGATCGGGCACCGAACCCAAGATCAGCACTGCAAGCACCAGAACCAACCCACGCACAAAAGAGGCATCTGGCCAGAGCTCGGCACTGAATTCAACCAGGCTCTGAATACCGCCCATGAGTGTGAAGGCGATCAGTACCGCAGAAGAGCTGGCGGTTTCGAGCAGCCCAAGCCTGACCCGAGCCGCCGTGTAGTCAGCCGCACGCTGATGGGCCGACAGCGCAATGCGATCTGCAAACTCAGACGGCACCTGATGCCGGTGGCGGGCAACATGCCGAAGCTGTCGCCAGGCCAGCCATGCGCGTAACACCAGCGACGTCAGCAGGGCCGCCAGAAACAGAGAGGTAAATACGAGTGGTGACATGCGTTTGGCGCCCAGACCCTTGTGGGACAATGTGGGCTTGATTGCCCCGGAAAAAAATTATGTCACAGCCTTCTGCGGCTGATTCTGTGCAAGCGACCAGCCCCTCGAACGGTCAACGCCCTTCCGCTACTGACGAAACGCGGCTTATCTGGGTCGATATGGAAATGACCGGGCTACGTCCTGAAATTGATCGCATCATCGAGGTGGCCTTTGTCATCACCGATAGTCAGCTTGAAGTACTGGCCCAAAGCGAGGCTTTTGCAATCCGACAGCCCGATGCCGTACTCGAGGCCATGGACGAATGGAACCGCTCGACCCACGGTCGCTCAGGCCTCATAGACCGCGTCCGTCGGTCTGCAATGAGCGAGGCCAGTGCAGAAATCGCGCTGATCGAGTTTGCCCGCCAATGGGTACCGCCCGGTAAATCTCCGATGTGCGGCAATTCCGTCTGCCAGGACCGACGGTTCATGGCGCGTTACATGCCCGCACTCGAAAATTATTTTCACTATCGTAACCTCGATGTCAGCACGGTTAAAGAGCTCTGCAAACGCTGGCAGCCCGCCATTGCACGCCAGTTCAATAAGCGCGCCGCCCACACGGCACTGGCCGACATCATGGAGTCGATCGAAGAATTGCGCTTCTACCGAGAGCGCTTTATCGGGCCAGCACAAGCCACCTGACCTTAAAACCGCAGCCAGTTGCCGAGCGTGTGCAATCCGCTCGATCAATCTATCGGCTCGGCACTACAGGCTGCGCACCCAGGCAAGGCGTGCCCGTTCCGCCCTCCAGGCTTGACGCCGCAGCGAGGTGTGCCTGCTCGGCGTTCCAGACTCAGCACCCCACCCAGGTGTGCCTGCTCGGCGTTCCAGACTCAGCGCCCAAGCCAGGCCGCCAGCGTCAACATCGCGTAAAGGCCCAACCAGAGTAGCACCGAGCGCCAGACCAGACCCACCCCACTGCGCAGGCCCGAAGCATCCGGCAAAACGCCCTGGAACTCAAAACCATGCTCGCCAGAAGCCCAGCGCGCTTCAAGCTCAGGCTCTGCAACGCGCAAGCCCAAGGCGCCTCCGCCGGCAGCCAGCAGAAGCGCGCGCTGGTCGCGTCCGGTTCCTGCCGAGACAGCGCCGCGCCAGCAGTAGATGGCGTCCTCAAAATTACCCATGATGGCAAAGCCCGCGGCTGAGAGACGGACTGGCAACCAGTCCAGCACCCGGTAGACCACGGTAGCCACCAGGCCGTATGGTTCTGGCTCGGAACGTCCTATCGCTACGGCAGGCACGCCAATGCCCGCCGCTTGCGCACGGGCCGCTTCCGGCGTCTCGCTGGCGGGCTTGGACCAGCGCTGGGACAGCAACTCGGCAAGCCGATAAAGCACCGGGCCGATCGCGCCGGGCAGAACCACGTACCAGAAAAGTGGTCCGAATACATTGCGATGCGCGCCCACCAGCGCGTGTGCAATGGCGCGACGACATATTTCGTGGACGGAGGTGTCCCGCTCGGATCTGTCCGCGCCATCGTCAGCGGCGCTTTGTGCCACCCATCGGTCAAGGACACGTCGGGCACCGGGCGTGTCGTCCGCCGCAAGAGCGACCTGCATTTCAGTGAAGGCCTGGCTGAACTGCCGAAACCCCAGAGTGAAGTACAGCACCGCAACGTGCACCAGCAGGCGCAAGGCCGGGTGCACCATACCCGCCAACCAGTCGAGCACCAGTACTACCGCCAGCATCACCACAGCCAGCACCACAAAACCCACCAGTCCATGCTGTCGCTGGCCGGCATCGGTGCTCGAGCGCACCAGATCAGCCAGGGCGAGAACCATACGGTGCACCCAATTGTCGGCAGGCAACGAACGCCCCTGCTCGATCAACAGCGCGACGATCAAAGCAATGAAACCCAAGGCCCTACCCCCGTTAACTCTTCGGGCTTACTCAGGCGGCCAGCATGCGATAGAGATTACGCAGCATGGCGGCCGTCGCGCCCCAGATAAAGTATTCCTCACCGCTACCCGGCTCGCACCAGGGCATGGCAAAAAAATCTCGATGACCATTGGCTGCGAGCATACGACGGCGCTGGTGATTGCGGGGATTCATCAGGAATTCAAGAGGGACTTCAAAGACCTGATCGACTTCGTCAGCGGCGGGCCTCCAGGCGACACCCGGCTCGATGATTGCAACCACCGGTGTGATGCGAAACCCAGTGCCCGTCTGGTATTGCGGCATTAGCCCCAGCACTTCAGCCTGATGCTCGGCCAAGCCCACCTCTTCATGAGCCTCGCGCAAGGCCGTGTACTCGATGGAGTGGTCATCCGAATCACAACGACCGCCAGGAAAGGCGATCTGGCCCGCGTGCTTACGAAGACGCGATGCTCGTCGGGTGAGCAGCACCGTCAGGTCTGAACCGTAGTCGACCAAACCTATAAGAACAGCGGCCGGATGCACCTGCTGATCAGGCTCGAGCTCTCGCTCGACGACAGGTTCAGGAGACCAGCTTGGCGGATCAGCAAAAAGTTGCCTCAGAAATGAGGCTCGCAGCCGCTGTGCGGCCACGGCCGGCAGCGCATCGGCGCTGCCTAGCAGTGGCATGCTGCGTGGGTCGAACTCGCTCAGGCTGCGCTGGCGCCAGTCTTACCCGGCAGCTTTTCGCGAATACGCGCCGACTTGCCAGAGCGGTTGCGCAGGTAATAAAGCTTGGCCCGGCGAACATCGCCACGGCGCTTGACCTCAATGCCGGCAATCAGCGGCGAATACAGCTGGAAGGTACGCTCAACGCCCTCGCCCGATGAGATCTTACGGACAATGAAAGACGAGTTGAGGCCACGATTGCGCTTGGCAATGACCACGCCTTCGTAGGACTGCACACGCTTACGGGTGCCTTCGACGACGTTGACATTGACGATAACCGTGTCGCCAGGCGCGAAATCGGGAATCTGCTTACCCAGACGGGCGATTTCTTCCCGCTCAAGCTGCTCGATGAGGTTCATGACCACTCCTAGGATCATCGTGACCTAATACCCGCGGCGACCTATTTCGCCCGCGTACGGCATGAAAGCACCGCTTAAAAAAAACCGATGCTACCCGCGCCTCGATCGTGAATCGCGGCATGCCTCTGGTCAGAGGATGACAAACCCCACTATTTTAGCCCGCGATCTGCTGTTTTAGCAAAAACGCTCAGGAAAGCCTCATCGGACTTTGACAGAAGTCCCTGCTCCCGAGCACGGGCGATGAGATCGGGACGCCTGCGCGCCGTCAGCGCCAGCGACTGCTCACGACGCCATTGATCGATCCGGGCATGGTGGCCGGACATCAGCACCGGCGGCACTGGCTCGCCCTCGAACACCTCGGGTCGAGTGTAATGAGGCCAATCCAGCAGTCCGTACGTGAAGGACTCCTGTACAGCCGACTCGGGATGATTAAGCACTCCGGGTAAAAGCCGCACCGCCGCATCGATCAGCATCAGGGCTGGCAACTCGCCGCCGGAGACGATGAAATCGCCCACCGAGACCTCTTCATCGACGTAGCGATCGATCAGCCTCTGATCAACGCCTTCATAGCGACCCGCCAGCAGAATGGCTCCGGACGATATCGACAGGGTCTGGACACGCTGCTGCGTCAGGGGCGTGCCCTGCGGCGACAGCATGATCACCGGGGTCTGCGCACGATCTGCAGTGCTTCGAGCAGCCTGTATGGCCGCCATAAGCGGGGGGGCCTGCATCACCATGCCGGGGCCACCGCCAAATGGACGGTCATCGACCCGGCGATAAGTATTGTCGGCGAAGTCACGGGGGTTCCAGAGCTTTAGCTGCCAGAGCCCATGCGCGTAAGCTCGGGCGGTAACGCCATGCCGCGTAACCGCATCAAACATGTCACCAAACAAGGTGATGACATCAAAACGCAGCATTAGTAATCAAGCTCCCAGTCGACCACGATGTGGCGCTGGCTGACGTCGACGGACAGCACGTACACAGGCACATAAGGGATGAGTCTTTCGCGACCTGTTTCGTCACGAACCGCCAGAATGGGGTGCGCACCATGGTCATCCAGGGATGTCACCGTACCCAGGCTCTCAGAGCGCGCGTTGCTGACCGAACAACCGATCAGATCAACCCAGTAAATCTCGCCCGATGCGGGCGCCGGAAAATCAGCGCGTTGCACGCACACGCGGGCGCCTTTGAGTGCCAAAGCCGCATCGCGATCAGCAACGCTTTCAAGGCTTGCCAAAAGAACACTGCCATGAGGTCGGCAGCGAACCATGGCGACTCGAGTGGCCCGCGCGTCCGCTCTCAATCCGGCAGGCCACTGCAGCCACCAGGAACGAATTTTCAGCAGTACCGACTGGTGCGGCGCATTGAAGGGCTCAATGCGGATCTCGCCGCGAACACCATAGGCGTCCGTGATCGCACCAACCTCAACCAGATCGGCAGGTGCGTCGGTCACGTCGCGAATATCGCTGTCACCCCGCTGGCTTGGCGCTGAGGCCCTCGAGGCGTCAAGGTAATTAAGCCGCGGCGGAAGCACCCGCCTGCTGCTTGATGAGGCGCTCAACCGCGGGCGATACCTGGGCGCCCTTGCCGCGCCAATGCTCGATGCGGTCGGTGGCAATACGAATGCCGACCTCGGACTTGGTCGCCATAGGATTGAAATAACCAATGCGCTCGATAAAACGGCCGTCGCGACGGTTTTGCTTATCGGTGGCGATCACGGTGTAAAAGGGACGCCCCTTGGCGCCGCCGCGCGTAAGTCGGATGACGACCATGCCTGATTTCCTTAGCCGAGATTTTTCTGGAAAACCGTAGATGTTAACAGGGCGCAGTACCTGAGGCAAACGCGGCCGGCGACTAAAACAATGCCCCTTGCGTCTGCCCCCCATCAGGAACCGAGACCTGCGCACGATTGCGATCAGGGCGCGAGTTCGGGCTTTGAACCGGCGCACGGAAGCGATCGGTGCGCAAATTCAGGCCTTGACGCAGGTAACCGAGACGATCGGCCACCATTCGAAAACGCAAGGCAATGAGCTCTGCCCAATGCCCCTGACCACGCATACGGCTGCCGAATCGAGGGTCGTTGAGTCGGGCTGCCTCACCGGGTTGACTGCGCATATCGGCCAGGTGGGACAGCACCCGCCGGGCACGGTCGGGATAGTGTGTGTGCAGCCAGTCGGTAAACACCGTCTCAAGCTCATGGGGCAACCTGAGCACCGAGTAAAACGCACTGACCGCCCCGGCCTCGCGTGCAGCCGTCAGAACGCGTTCGATTTCGGGTTCATTGAGAAACGGCACTACCGGTGCCATGCCCACGCCCACCGGGATTGCCGCCTCAGTGAGCTTACGCACGCTGTGCAGGCGGCGCCAGGGTGCCGCCGCCCTGGGCTCCCAGCGACGAGCCAGGGTCTCGTCAAGCGTGGTGATCGACACAAATACCTGAACCAGCTGTTTGCGAGCGAGCTCAGACAGTAGATCAATGTCGCGTTCGATCAGGGCTGACTTGGTGATGATGGTCACCGGATGCTGACAGTGCGCCAGCAGCTCAAGAAGCCCGCGGGTGATGCAATGGTCTCGTTCAATCGGTTGGTAGGCATCAGTCACCGACCCGATATTGACCGGCTGACACTGATAAGTCGGTGACAAAAGCGCCTGCCTCAGGCACTGCACAGCATCGTGTTTGACGTAAAGCTGGGTTTCAAAATCAAGCCCAGGCGAGTGGCCAAGATAGGCATGGGTTGGTCGGGCGTAACAGTAGCTGCAGCCATGCTCGCAGCCGCGATAGGGATTGATGGACCGATCAAAGGGAACATCAGGCGAACGGTTGTAGCTGAGGATGCTGCGCGAGCGATCGGCGAATACCTGAGTGCGCGGAGCATGCTCGGTCTCGTCGTGCAGGTTGCGCTCATCGCGCCAGTCAGCGTCAGGCTGGCGCTGAACGCGTTCGAAGCGCCCGGTGGGCTGCGAGACCGCTCCGCGCCCCTTGTGCTGAGTGACTAGCAGCGCCGCGGCTGGGCGCACCGAGTGGGTTGTTTTGCGGGGCTTTGACATACCGACACTGTACATGCATACAGTTTGCAAGTGAAGCCCGCCCTTATGAAGCCGCGCTTTTACTGTGGCCCGGGGCCGGTTGAGGCCTGCCCCTCCTGCGAGGACTTACGCTGGAGATGACGCTTGAGGATGACCCC
>JBDLQY010000232.1:0-10126 GCA_039800325.1 Pseudomonadota bacterium
ATTACCAGAAGGCGCTGATGCAGGATGACCGCGAGCGCGATAAGATGGTGCAAGACCTAGCAATTGAGGCCGCTAAAATCCTCGCCAACAGCGGCGTGCGGCTGAATGAACAGGCGATCAAGGCGGAACAAGCCATGACCCGTCCGATGGGGATGATGCCAAATGCTTGACGTTCATCAGCGCGCAATCCAAGCTCGCCAGCTTCAAGGCTATGAGCCGTTCACTGCAATTGCCGATGAAATCCGCAATGATGCCGTCGCATTGTTTTTGAACCCTGCATCTGATATAACAGCCATAGCGCGGGCGCATGAGGCGGTTCGCGCGGTGGAAACGTTCATTGCGGCCATTCAAACGCGCATAGACGCTGAGAAGGTCGCAGACAAAAAGGCTCAGGACCGCAATGGAAGCGACTGACAAAATTGAAGCGGCGGTAAATTCGCTGCTTATCATGGACGAACCGTCCGTTCAGGATGAGGCACAGCAGGAAAACCCTGCGCCCGAAACTGAATTGGAAGCGCAAGAGACGGAAGCGCCGGAAGCCGAGGAATATGAACCCGAAGCGTCCGAAGAAGTCGAAGCCGACGAAGACAATACCGCACAAGAACAAGCGCCCTCAAAATACACCGTCAAAGTTGACGGCAAGGAAGTTGAGGTAACGCTGGACGATCTTAAGCGTTCATTCTCTGGTCAGGCTTATATCCAGAAGGGAATGCAAGAAGCAGCCGAAGCCCGCAAGGCCGCGACGGAACTCTACCAGACCCTTCAAACCGAACAGGCGAAGTTCATGCAGGTGGTGCAAACCATCCAAGAGCATGGCTTCAAGGCTCCCCCGCAAGCCCCTGACATTGCGATGATGGACAAGGACCCCATCGGATACATGCAGGCGGAAGCGCGCTACCGCAAAGAAGCCGCCGAGTTTCAAATGCAGCAACAGCAAATCCAGCAAACGGCGATGGCACAACGCCAAATGCAGGAAAAGGCTATGGCTGAGTTTGTTGCAGAGCAAAGCAAACTCTTGCAGTCGCGCATTCCTGAGTTTGCCGACCCGAACAAAGCCCGCGAAATCACGGGAAAAATTCGCAGCACGGCAACAGAGGCTTACGGGTTTACGGATGACGAGCTTGGCGGCATCGTTGATGCGCGTCATGTTCAAGTCCTTCACGACGCGATGAAATGGCGTGAATTGCAGGCGGCGCGGACCAAACAGGCACCCGCAGCCCCCAAGTCAATCAAGCCCGTGGCGCGTCGGCCAGAGCCTCAACAGTTTGCTCGGAAAAAGCAGATCGACGCAGCGCGGAAGACCGGTGGAAAGCCTGAGGCTTTCATTGATCTTCTGTTCAAATGAACCCTTAAGGAGTTTGGATCATGGCACAGCCGACCAACACCCTCGACAGCTACGATGTTCGCGGCATCCGCGAAGATCTCCAGGATATCATCTACGATATCTCCCCGGAAGAAACGCCGTTCTACACCAAGAGCGCCAAGGCGAAAGCCACCAACACCCTGCACGAATGGCAGACCGACGCCCTGCGTTCGTCCGCTGACAACGCGCACATTGAAGGCGGCGACACTGCCCCGGAAGCGCGTTCCGTCACGACCCGTCTGGGCAACTACACCCAGATCTTCAAGAACGCCGTTGCCATCCCCGGCACCGACGATGGCCTGAACAAAGCCGGTCGCGCACGCGAGATGGCCTATCAGGTGCTGAAGATTGCCAAAGAACAGAAGCTGGACATCGAAAAGGCTCTGTTCGCGAACCAAGCCCGTTCGGCTGGTTCTTCGGTCGCTGCCCGCCGTCTGGCTGGTGCGCCCGCTTGGCTGACGACCAACACCAACTTCCAATCCGGCTCTTCGGGTGCTGACCCCACCGGCGACGGCACCAACGCGCGGACCGATGACGGCACCCCGACCGCGTTTGACCAGACCAAGTTTGACAGCGTTATGCAGGCGATTTGGGTTTCTGGCGGCAAGCCGGATACTGTTTATCTGTCGGCTTTCCAGATGAACAAGGCTCTGACCTTCACCGGCAACAACAACCAGCGGTCCAACATCACCGCTGAGTCCGAGAAGGTCATCAAGCACATGTCCGTCTATGTGACGCCGTGGGGAACTGTGGAGTTCATGCCTTCGCGTGAAAACCGCAGCCGTGACGTGTTCGTGATGCAAGATGATATGTGGGCTGTTGGCGTTCTGCGCCCGACCCGCAACACCGAGCTTGCGAAGACCGGCGACAGCGAAAAGCGCCAGATCATCACCGAACTGACCCTCATTTGCAAGAATGAAAAGGCCAGCGGCGGTGTATTTGACAACACCACCTCGTAAGGAGCGGGACCAATGGCTTCTGAATACAAACCGAACCTTGGCGTGATTGCGATCACTGCCGCCGCCACGCTTGATGATGATGCCTACGCTGGCCGCACCATCAACCTGAACTCCACCACGGGCCGGATCGTTACCCTGCCTGCGGCTTCGGGTTCTGGCGCAACCTACACGATCTTTGTGGGCGCGACGGTTTCGTCGGGTTCGCATGTCGTGCGCGTGGCCTCGTCGGCTGACGTGATCCAAGGCGTTGTGGCGATTGCCACCGACATCGCTGGCGTCACCGTTCCGACGGCGACTGATACCGACACCATCACCCTGAACGGTTCCACCACGGGCGGCATTCGCGGCTCTTGGCTGGAGCTGCAGGACGTGGCTTCGGGCATCTGGTCGGTGCGCGGCGGTCTGGTTTCGTCCAGCACCGAGGCAACCCCGTTCTCGGCGGCTGTCTGATAACGATGGGGGCGGGTTATACCGCCCCCTTCCCAACGAGGGGATAGCATGTCTCAGGTCTGGGTAAAGACGAGCAAAGGCGATATCATGCGCCTTGGCGATGCGCAGAAAGCGTGCAAGGCTGATGAGGAATTGACGTATGAAGTTATCGGAGAAAATGACGGTCGAGGATGGGAAGCTGGTCATTCAGCAAACCCACGACTTCACGCCGATAGCCGAAAAGTCGAAAGCGATGCAATCGGCTGGGGTATGGGATCTGGGCGAGAGCCGGCTGGTGGCGAACATTCCGATGAAGATGTGGGCGGAATGGGCGAAAAAGCACGGCGTCCGCGTGGACGACCACGGCGCGATGAAGGAAGTCGTGCATAAGGAATTGATGAACCCGGATAATGCACATTTTCGGGTGTGGAATGGCAACCTAGGCCGCTTCAAGGCCAAGTAAGGAACAAAGCAAATGGCGACGATTGTCCCTACTACGGTCGAAGAGCAAATCCGCGCGGCGGCTTATCGTTGGACCGACTACAGCACGGCTGACACGTCCACGCCGATCAAGGTGCAGAACATGCAGGGCTTGGCTGGTTCTGTGCAAATCACTGGCACGTTTGGTGGGGCAACTATTGCGCTGCAAGTGTCTAATGATGGCACGAACTATGTGACGCTGAAGGATGGATCTGGCTCTGATATTTCTCTGACTTCTGCGGGTATGCGCGAGTTTTCGACGGCTGCGCTATATCTGAAACCCACGTCTTCGGGCGGAACTGCTGACAACGTGACTGTGACTGTCGTCCTGCGGGGTTGATCCGATGAATATGCCGCTCGTCCTCTTGAACCGCCGGCGGCGTGGTGGCTTTTCGCCTAACGCTCTCTTCGCCCTTGCCGAACCCGGCGTCTGGTTCGACCCGTCTGACGTTGCCAACCTGAATTGGCGTCGGAACCTGCTGACGTATACCGAGCAGTTCGATAATGCGGCTTGGACGAAAACCCGTTCGTCTATCTCAGCAAATGCTGCTGTTGCTCCAGACGGGACGACAACTGCGGATAAAATCGTTGAGGATTCCTCGGCGTCTACCGACCACAGAATCCAGCAAACAGCTTCAATTGGATCGTCTGCTGTCACGGCTAGCGTCTATATTAAAGCCGCAGAGCGGACGCTTGCTTATGTTCGCATTGACGACGCATCGACCACCAAAACCGCGTGGTTTAACTTGTCAAACGGAACCGTTGGCTCAGTAGATACAGGCTTTAGTGCCAGTATTTCAGACGTTGGTAATGGCTGGTACAGATGCGTTGTGACTTACGCAGCCCCCGGAGCGACAACAAGTGGGGTGGTTGTATTCGGCCCGGCCACAATAAACGGAAGCAGGACTTACACTGGCGACGGCACCAGCGGCATCCTCATCTGGGGCGCACAACTCGAACTCGGTTCTGTAGCCACTGACTACCAACGCATCACGGACGTGAACACGGAAGTCATCGAACGCTTCCCGACTGCCACGCTCTATCAGGACACCGCAGGCACGACGCCCGTGACGGCTGCGGGGCAGTCGGTGGCGCTGGCTCTGGATAAGTCCAAGGGGCTGGTGAAGACAAAGACAACTTTGCCTACTTTTACCGTCAACGAAGGTAGTGGGGCGACTACGATCTCAGTCACCTCAAACGTCCTGACATTTACGTCAGCAGCAAGTGGCGACGGCAAGCGCATCAATGGTTACTTTACCCTTGGCCGCCGCGTTTACATCCGTGTAACCGCAGTTGGCACAGGTTCCGTTGCCGTCTTCGCTGGAAATATCACTCCAATCTCTATATTAAGCAATGGGGTTTTTGTCGGCGCTATTGGTAACGCTAATGCTGATTACCTTATTTTCCGCGCCACATCCGGGGGCTACAACGGAACCATAACTGTCGAAGAAATTTTTGAACAGGATGGTTTCCACGCCGTGCAGGCCACCACTGCCAACCGCCCGATCTACGGCATCCACCCTGTCGGTGGGCGTAGGAATTTGCTGCTGCGGACGGAGGAGTTTGACAATGCGAGTTGGACGAAGACTCTCTCTACTGCTGTCAACAACAAGTTGATCCCGTCCAGTGGGCAGTTGCTGGCAAACGCATACATTTCGCAAGCCGTGACAAAGGCTGCGTCAGCAACAACGTATACATATCGTGTCCGTGCGGCTGCGGCAGAGTTTAATCGTGTTTTGCTGCTGGTTGCAGATACGGCATCAGCCGCCAATAGAACGGTAGTCACAGTTTCCCTTGTGGATGGCACCGTTACATCAGCGCCTCAGGTATTTGGCACATTTTCCTCTGCAACTGCGACTGTTGTTGCGGCAGGGAACGGTTATGACGTCGCTTTGACATTTACCACCTCTACCGAGACAAGCATTACGTCACGCATTTATGCTGCGGACAGTGTAGCAACGACGGGGAACGGGACTAGCGGCATCACACTTGTCAACGCACAACTCGAAACAGGCTCCACCGCCACGGCTTACCAGCGCGTGACCGACCAATACAACGTCACCGAGGCTGGTGTGTCGTCCGTCAGCTACCTGTTCTTCGACGGGGTGAACGACAGCTTGGCTACATCCACGATCACGCCGGGGGTTGATAAGGCTCAGGTCTTTGCCGGGGTGCGGAAGCTGAGTGATGCGGCGCGTGGGATTGTTGTTGAGTTAAGTGCCTCAACTTCTGTGAATAACGGGTCTTTCGTGCTTGATAGCCCTGTTGGCACTTCTGATGCTAGATCATCGTTCAACTCTAGGGGGACAGCGGCTGTTGGCTCAGTGTCCTCTTCTGTCGCGGCGCCTTCCAGTTTTGTGTTTACTGGGACCGCAGACATATCTGGCGATCAAGTGCAAATACGAGCTAACGGCATTGCTTCCAGCGCAGGCACAACAGACCAAGGCACAGGCAACTTCCTCGCCTATCCTCTCTACATCGGCGCTCGCGCAGGCACGTCCCTGTTCTTCTCCGGCCACTTGTATTCTCTCATCGCCCGCTTTGGCCCGAACCTCGACACCGGGCAAATCTCCTCCACAGAAACTTGGGTCGCAGGTAAGACAGGGATCGTAATCTAATGCCACGTATCACAGCAGCAGCACCGCAAGCCCTCGTCTCTGACAGCAACAACTTCGCCATGTGCTTGGGTTACTCCTTGGCAGATGGCCTGACCTTCTCCAACCTTAACTGGCAGGACGCCAACGGGAGCCTCTACGGGTGCGCCTCGTGGGAAGCCTCAGAGGAGTGGCTGGGGAAGGCACAGGAGCCTCTAGAGCGCCCCTCATGGGACGTGGACGAGGTTATCGACATGGAGGCCGCAGGGAGGGCGCAGGCAGCCTTGGTGGTCAGCACCGAGCCTCTCCTTGCGTCCCCTGCGGCCCTCACGGCAATCGGTGGCATGGACGGAGTGGCTGCATTGACAGCCATGGGCCTGACGGCGGTGCAAGATGCGTAGCGCGGCCCTCGCCGCGCTGATGCTTCTGCCAGCCTGTGACAAGGTGTTTCACTTTGGCGCGGGCTTTGCCGTCTCTGGCTTTGTCACTGAGGTCACGCAGAGCCGACCGATGGGCTGCGCTGCCGCTGTCGTGGTGGGGCTGGCCAAGGAGGCGGTTGATTTTATCCCCGATCCGTTTGATCTGGCCGCGACAATTGCGGGCGGCTGCGTGGGGCCAAAAGTTATGAGGGCTGAATGATGCCGGAATTGACCACCGAAGAACTGGAAACCTTGCTGGCGCGCATTGCCAAGCGAGCGGCAAAAGAAGCCTTGGAAGAAATGGGGCTGGCAGAAGAAACCGCAGCCGAAGACATGCGCGAAATACGCGGGCTTCTGGATGCGTGGAGAGACACCAAGCGCAGTTTCCGAAAGTCACTCACCACAATGATTGGTCATGCGTTCGCGGTGGCGCTTTTGGCCGGGCTTGCGCTTTACGCTAAGGATTGGATGGCGCGATGAGGAAGCTAACAGAAATCATCATTCATTGCGCTGCTGTGCGGCCTGATTGGATGAGCGACCAGACAACATTTGCCAAGGTAAGCGAAATCCGCAAGTGGCACGTCAAGGATCGTGGATGGTCCGATATAGGGTATCACTTCATTATCGACCGCGACGGCACAGTTGCCGAAGGCCGTGAGATGGAAAAAGACGGGGCGCACGTTCAAGGGCGAAACAAAGGGACGGTTGGCGTTTGCTTGATTGGCGGGCATGGATCGAATGCCACCGACAAATTCGCGGACCATTACACGCCAGAGCAAGACAACGCGCTACGCAAGCTGCTGGATGACCTGCAGGCAAAGCATCCATCTATCTCAAAAGTTTCCGGGCATAACGATTACACCAGCGCCAAGGCTTGCCCCGGCTTCAAGGTGTCTGAATGGATAACTGGCACGCCCAAGTCTGTGGCAAAATCAACCACAGTTCAGGCGTCCGCTTTTCAAATGGTATCCGGCGCTGGAGCGGGGATTGCCGCGCTGGGGGCATTGGATGGCATGGCGCAGATTATCGCTTTGGTTTTTTCCGGCGCCGTTCTTTTGACGGCGGCGTGGATCTTCAGGGAACGCATCCGCCACTGGGCCGAAGGAGTGCGCTGATGTTTGGCCGCGTCAAGCTATGGCTAGGCGGCGCTGCAGCGTTGATGCTGGCCTTTATTGTGGTGTGGGCGGCTGGACGGCGGGAAGGGCATCAGGAAGCCCGCTCTAAGGCGCTGAGGAGCTACGTTGACACAAGGAAGCGCATAGATGAAGCGGATGATCTTGGGGATGATCCTGACATTGCCCGTCGCTGGCTGCGTGAGCGCGCCAAATCAGGCGGCGATCTGTGACGCGACGGCTCAAGCGCGTTTGGCCCATGCGTCGGCGCTTGTGGCGGATGGCGGTGATAAATCGGTGGTTACGGGCGCGCGATTAATTCGCTTGATTGATGCGGGATGTCAGGGTTAACCTACAGAAGTATTGTCATGACTAGCCTTTAGGGGTGGGAAATGAACATTTCTGTTACTTTCTTCTCTGCTGTTTCCCGCCGCATTCATGACGTGCTTTTTGATGGGCCTTCGCAAACGCTTTGCGCGCGGGCTTGGGAAAATCGCCAACATCGCGCATGGCGAATGTGGGTTTTCGTGTTCGGCGCGAACCACTGCCGCGAAGCCCACGCACATTGGCGGCGCAAGCGGCCCTAAGAGGCTAACCCAAATGCTTCGCTATATTGTTCTTGCACTGATCGCTGCAACGCCTGCTGCGGCCCAAGAATGTGTCAACACGGTTGATGCTTATATTTCTCTGTCCCAAAACTACGGCGAGGATCGCGTTGTCGTCAGCGTTTTACCGGACGGGCGGATTATCGAGTTATGGGGCAATCCTGAAACGCAAACTTGGTCCATGATGGTAACAACACCTGACGGCATATCATGCGGGGTCGGGTCAGGCGTCGGCTATGTTGTCAACAACGTAAAGCCGAACGTATGACGCCGCGCCAGAAGGAAGCAATAGAGGCGCTGCGGGAACATGGTTCAATTTCCGCAGCGGCCCGCGCCTTGGGCCTGTCCAGATCCGGCCTGCAGAGCTTAATTCGTAAGGCAGAAGTTTCGCCTGAAGAAAAGGTGAAAATGTTTAGTGGCAGGGCGCTGCAAAACGCTCGCGCTATGGACCCTGCAATTGAAGATGCCATGCGGGCGGTAGGCACTGGTCTTGTGCCTTCTCTGGCTTGGATAAAAACAAAGCCAACAGACGAGGTTCCGGGGTTTTCCGTAATGTTGCGCCCAGATGTGGGGCCGGAAGATATTGCAAACCGCATCAAGGCTGTTCTGGCGGATCTGCCGGCTGCTGAAAATGTATCTAGTCCAGATATATACGACGAAGATTTGTTGACGGTTTATCCCATCGCGGATGCCCATATTGGCATGATGTCGTGGGGCAAGGAGACAGGCGAGGATTACGACACGTTTATTGCCGCCTCTCGGCTTCGCAACTGGATTGCGCGCGCAGTTGATGCTTCTCCATCTTCGGCTCATGCGGTCATCTTGGATGTGGGGGATCTGACCCATGCTGATGACCAGACCAACCAGACGCCACGATCAAAGCACGTTCTTGACGTGGACACTCGGCATTTTCGCACTTTAGACATGACCATAACGGCTTTGTCTCATTCGGTGGATTACGCCTTGCGAAAACACGCCAAGGTAACGGTTCGCATTTTGCCGGGGAACCATAACCCAACATCTTATTTGGCCGTCATGTTTGCGCTGGCGGAACGCTATCGCAATGAGCCGCGCGTTGATGTGCAGAAGGTTCCCGGC
Source organism: Pseudomonadota bacterium (assembly GCA_039800325.1). Taxonomy (GTDB): domain Bacteria; phylum Pseudomonadota; class Gammaproteobacteria; order Burkholderiales; family Burkholderiaceae_E; genus SYIM01. Next base: position 9,060 of record JBDLQY010000232.1, read on the forward strand.
GAGTTTTGGGTGCATCGCTTCGGGCAATGCCTGTTTGCGGCTCATCATGGCCACGGTGGGAAGCCTGAACGCATGGTGTTTTTTCTTGCAGACGAATATGCGAAAGAATGGGGCCAGACGCGCCATCGCTTTTTGTGGACTGGTCATCTGCATCATCACAAATCAGCCGATATTGGCGGCGTGACTTGGGAGCAGTTACGCGCTGTCACAGCAAGGGATGCCCACGCAGTGAGTAATGCTTACAGTGCGCGCGCGCAGTTGCAGGCAATTACGTTCCATCGAGAGCATGGCGAAATTCAACGAGTGAAGGTAGCGGCATGACAACTTTCCACTGCGACGAAGAAGGGCTGGCTGTTTATGTGGACGGCAAGCGCGTGGCACTGATTGAGCCTCGTTATTTCCCTGCCTTACTAGTCCAATTGGCACAGGCGATGCGGTCTGCGATCAAGCCACTTTCATAAACTTTCGTCTTGTTTTTGCAGGACAGTCCCGCCCCTGATTGCAGTTATTGTCGCAGGGTGGGCAGGACGGCACGTCAGTCATGGTCGTCTCCTTTCAGGGCGGCGCGGGCGGCTTTCACTTGCTGCTGGCACCACTGCTGCATGGATGATCCGGGGTAGTCATCTCCGGCTTCCTGCAATGCGTCTTCAAGGATGGCGACAGCCGCTTCCAGCCGCTCGGCGCGGGCTTCGGATTTCCGCAGGGCTTCCGTGGCGATCCGCTCCATCTCCGCATAGGCGTCACGATACTTCACCAGCGCCTCTGCCTTTGCCTCTGCCATGTCGTGCAGAAGTCCAAGGCTGTGAATGCGGTCGGCGGCTTCGGATAGGCTGCACTTGCACCCATCGCCACCACGACAAGCATCCCGCAGCCGTGCGATCAGTTCTTCGTTGGTTATTTGCGTTCCTCCGCAGCCAATCCTCTCATCAAAACAGCAGCGTGCGGCTCCAAATTATCCCACGCCTCCTGCACCGCCGGCGTTCCCTCTCGGCGGATTGCTTTGCGCAATCGGTCTATAAGGTTGTAGATTTTTACGGGGTTATTCATTTATTCCTCGCTTGCTGCCT
>JBDLQY010000233.1:0-11822 GCA_039800325.1 Pseudomonadota bacterium
GGTTTCGTCGAAACGCCGCTTCAGATAGTCACCCCAGGTAATAGGCGCGTATTTCGCTGGACGCTGCACCGACTGACACGACGATATGCAGGACACCACCGTGTGATAGGTCGGATCGAAGAAAAATGGAATGGAATAACGTTCGCGGCCACTGGTGTTGATCACGCGATGCGGAGTCGATACCCAGGTGTCGTTTGTCCACTGCATCAGCATGTCGGCAATGTTCACGACAAAGGTATCGGGGATATAGGGCGCATCGATCCAGCCCCCGCCGCGCCGCCGAACCTGTAAGCCGCCTACTTCATCCTGGGCCAGAATCGTCATGAAACCGTAGTCAGTGTGCGGAGCGATTCCGTACTCATTATCAGCGCGCGTAGGCGGCTGGGACGGATAGTGCAGCAGCCGCACGAAAGGCATGGGCTTGGTGAAGTGCTCTCGAAAAAAAGCCTCGGGCAGATTCAGGGCGAGCGCAAATATACCCAGCATCTCATGGCCGAGTTGCAACAGACGAGCGTGATAAGCCTCAATGGTTTGCCGAAACACCGGATAGCCCTGCGGCCATTGGTTGGGGCCATGCATAGCAACGCCCGCCTTCACATCCGGATCATCAGGCCCAAGATCGAGACCCATCAGGAAAGTCTCATTTAGATTCGGCTTGACCTCATCCGAATAAGTCGCGTTCTTGATACCGATGTACCCGCGGTGAGACGGATTGATTCGGACGGATTGTTTCACTTCATCAGGCAGGGCAAAAAACGTTGCAGACTCTGTAAAGGCTCGGGCAATAAGGCCAGCCGGAACACCATGCCCGGTGATGTACAGAAAGCCCGTATCGGTTGCCGCGTTGCGCACGGCTGCCGCCACCGCCGCCTTGTCACTTCCATCCCGGTAGCCACTGATATCGATAACCGGAATCTGCTCGCTCATGCTTTTTCTCCCCGATGACTCAGATGCCAAGGAACGCCTTTTGAACAAAGGGATCGTTCAACAACTCGCGTCCACTGCCCTGTAAGGTGACCTGCCCTTTCTCGACGACATACGCACGATCAGCGAGTTGCAGCGTCTGCCGCACATTCTGTTCAACCAGCAGCACGGTGATGCCGGCTTTGTTCAAGCTGCGGATCAATTCAAAAAGCTCTGAAACCAATTTGGGCATTAATCCAAGCGAGGGCTCGTCAAGAATCATCAGGCGGGGCTCTGCCATGAGCCCGCGGGCAATCGCAAGCATCTGCTGCTCACCTCCCGACATACTTCCACCGAGCTGACTTCGGCGTTGCGCAAGACGGGGAAACAACGAAAACACGCGCTCAATATTGCGCGCGATGTTGCCCCGCGCGCGTCGATTCAGCGCCCCCATGCGCAAGTTGTCCATGACGGTCATCTGGGGAAAGACGAGTCGGCCCTCGGGCACCAGCGTTATACCGGCTTCGACAACATCGCTGCAGTCAAGACCGGCTATTTCACGACCGTCAAAGCGAATAGACCCCGACCAGGGACGAAGAGCTCCGGCAACGCACTGGACTGTCGTGCTCTTTCCGGCGCCATTGGAACCCACAAGGGCCACGATGGCCCCGTTGGGTATGGTGAAGTCCATGCCTCTTAGCGCAATGGCCGAGCCATATCCGCCCTGCAGTCCGCGAACCTCTAACAAATCGGACTTCATTCGCTCGCTTCTTTACCAAGATAGGCTTCGATAACCTTGGGGTCGCGGGCGACTTCAAGCGGACTGCCCTGGGCAATCAGGCGACCGGCATCCAGCACCACCACACGATCAGAAATCTGCATGACGGCTGGCATGTCATGCTCAACCAGAAGAATGGTCATGCCGTGCTGCACCATGGCACGAAAACTCTTCAGTACTTCCTCGCTCTCTGCCGGTACCAACCCCGCAAGCGGTTCGTCGGCCAGCAACAGCGTCGGGCGTGCCGCAACCGCACGCGCCAGTTCAAGCTTCCTGAGCTGACCGATGGTGAGGGACGCAGCCGGCTCGTCGGCCAGTTGCGTCAGTCCTGCCAGTTCAAGTGCGCGCTCGATGTTCTCGCTGACTGATCTGGGGCCATCTCGCCCAAAGAGCGCACCGACTCTTACATTGTCCCGAACCGAGAGCCCGCGAAATGGACGGGCAATCTGAAATGCCCGTGCGATCCCCCCCGCAGCCACACGATGGGTCGCCAGGCCGTCAATCCGGCGGCCCGAAAACCAGATGTCACCCGAGTTAAGCGGGGTATATCCCGTAATGAGATTGAAGATGGTCGATTTTCCGGCACCGTTCGGCCCGATAAGACTCATGATCGACCCCGCGCTGACTTCAAACGACACGTCCTGCAACACGGTCATCTGACCATAGCGCTTGCTCATACCGCTGCATCGTAACAAGGCCGTCACGATCGACCACCTCGTCGAAAGCGCGAAAACAGACCAATAATGCCCTCTGGAGCAAGCAGTACCACCACGATGACCACCAATCCGGTAATCGCCAGGTGGTACTCCAGCATATCGGCCAGAGCAATTTTGGTCAGCGCAGTCATGGCTACTGCTCCGATGATCGGGCCCATTAGAGAACCCATGCCCCCCACCAGAGAGTTGACGATCATATCCAGGCTGAGCGCGCCTCTGAACACCGAGTCTGTCGTGATGTAGCCCAGGTTAAGGGCGTACAACACACCGAACCCCCCGGTCAACGCCGCGCTGATCACGAACGCAGCCACTTTCAGACGGGTCGCGGGCACTCCGAGCATCAGCGCCGCCTCTTCGTCTTCTCGAATCGCATAAAGACCATAGCCCAGTCGAGAACGAGCGATAATCCAGGCCACAATCGCGGCGACCGCAAGCAGGGCCAGCGCAACCCAGTAATAAAAACGCTCAATGCGTATGCCGATGGGCGCAAGATTGGGCAGTGACAGCCCGCTTGAGCCTTTAAAAAACGGAAAAGCACTGACGACCTCGGCGCACACCAGAGCAACGGCCAGCATTGCGATCGTGAAGTAGTGTCCGCGCAAGCGCAGTATCGGCCAGGCGATCAGGGCGGCTAGGGCCGCCGAGACACCAATCCCGAAACTCAAGCCCAGGGCCAACTGAGCGCCCCAGTGCAAGGGCTTCCAGACCTGAAGCGCCAGACCTGCTGCAAACGCACCGATGCCGACAAAGGCTGTGTGCCCGAAGCTGTAGTAGGCAGCGAATCCGCCCAAGATATACCAGCTGAGGGCCAGACCCGCCGAAATGCACATGGCCATCGCAACCCGGACATAGTATGGTCCAAACGCGAAGGGCAAGGCGGCCAGCAGCACAAAGGCCAGGATCACCAGCAGCCAGCGAAGCGTCGGATTGCTCATCATCGACTGGCCCTGAAGGCGCTACCCAAAATTCCGTTAGGCCTCACCAGGAGCATGAGCAGCAGAATAAGAAACATGATCATGTTGGTGTAGACCCCGCCGAGATAGGTCTGGGTCAGCGTCGAGGCCACACCCATCAACACCCCACCCAGCATGGCTCCTGCCGGACTGCCGACACCACCCAACGTGACAACGATGAACGCGTAAACCGTCCACAACGTTTCTTCCGCGGGGGTAAACGGAAGCATCATCCCGATGAGCACGCCCGAAGCCGCTGCAAAAGCACTACCTACAGCGAACGTGATCGCATAAACCTTGCGCGCATCGACACCACATAAACGCGCCGCGAGTTCTGACTGTGCCGTCGCACGGATGATGCGACCGAACCGGCTGTATCGCATAAATGCGGCCAGCGCAGCAATCAGAATGACCCCGGTTACAAATGACACCAGTCGGACCGCGTCTATGGACAGCGCTCCGAGGCGAAGATTCATAAAGGAGTAGCTGGGGCTGATGTTTCGAACTGCTGACGAATAAATAACGGTCAGCAGATTAAGAACAATGAGGGCGAAGCCAAAGGTAATCAGCAAAGCAGCCACAGGGTTACCCCTGCGCACCGCCGGCTGCATGACATAGCGCTGAAAAACAAGCCCAACCGCATATCCCACTACCATGATGAAGGGAAGCGATAGCAGCGGATCGATCTTAAGGGTCGACCACGCGAACAAAGCCGCGTATGCGCCTCCGATGACGAAGGCTCCGTGTGCGAGATTGATAACGTTCATCACGCCAAACACCAGCGAAAAGCCCACAGCCGCAATCGACAGAATTCCCCCGAAGAGAATTCCGTTGATCACGGTTTGCAACAGAGTGAACACGAAGCCTGATCCCCAATGAACTCGCGCTAACGATCAATTGGCGGGGATATACCCCGCCCACGCACGGCTTAGCGCTGTGACCATGGCGCCACCGGCCACAGAGGATCAGCCTCTTTAAGCGCGATGGGATAGATCACCTTGAGCTCACCTTTCTGCACCTGTGTTACGGCTGAGCCCATGAGTACCGGATCGCCATCTCCCTCGGGCGTGAACTTGATACGCCCATACAGGGATTCGATATCGATGCTAGCCAAGCCGCTACGGATAGCCTCTGTGTCATCAATGCGGCCGACCTGCTTCAAGACATGCGCATAGGCAACGATGCATCCCGCTGCTGTTCCCTGGTGATAGATAAGCGGTACCCGGTTATTGGCCTTGTAGTACTCGGCGAATTTTTGCGTGCTACCGAAGATGGGATCTTTGTACGGGAAGGTGGGTGACCAGGTCGAGATACAGGTGATGCCATCTGCGTACTTGCCGAGTCCTTCACGGAAGCTCGGCGCCTGTGGCCCCAGCGACGTGAAAAGCATTTTTACGTCGACGCGGTTCTGCGCCATCTGTCGAGCAATCAGCAGCGAATTTTGATCGGATGTCAGACACATCAGAACGTCAGGCTTCTTCTCGCGCGCAGCCGTCATCACCGCCGAGATGTCCTGCAATTGAAACGGCAACTCAAACGAATCCAATACATTAAAGCCCTTCTCTTTAAGCCGGGCGATAACGCCCAGACCCTGCGGCTTGGAGAAGGGATCGTTGGTGTAAACCACAATAAAGGTCTGTGGCCGGGGGTTGAGAACGGTCATGGCGTCAACCGCCGGAAATGCCGACCGCGAGGCTCGCGGATACATGCCAAACACATAACGGTAACCCTGCGAAAAAATCGCATCGCCACCGCCACCCGCCTGCACCATGGGCTTGCGCGCACGCTCGGTGAGCGCCGCCTGGGGCAGGACCATGGGCGTCGAGTAGGTGCCGAGAAACAGTGATACTCCGTCATCAATCTGCTTCTGCAAAAGGGTGGTGCCACGCTGCGGGTCTGACGCGTCATCGACCATCTTGATATCGAGACGGTATTTGCGTCCGCCCACTTCAAGCCCGCCCAGTTGTTCATTCACATACTTGGCGACGGTTGTATAGCCCGCATGAACGCTTTGTCCGATTTCGGCCCAACGACCACTGAACGGAATAGTGCCGCCAAACGTTATGGCCGGAAGCGATTGCGCGCGAGCCGAAGGCGCCATAGCGGCAACGCTCGCAGCTCCGAGAAGCTTCAAGGAATTACGCCGACTGAACTGATTTCCCATGAATCAATCTCCCCTTTTACGTGACGAACGGTTGTGATGGCCTTTAGAACCTTGCGAGTTTGAGCATGACAAAGACCAGCGATGTAGGCAAGAAAAAAATTCAAATTCCATACCGCCGTTCTTTTTCTTGACATGCCAGCAAGCGCGCCTGTCTAATCATCAAACGACAAACGTGTTGTCACGGACGGAGGAAAAGTTTGCGCTCGCAGGCCAGCCGCACCGAATTTGGCGAAGAGCAGATGCGTTCGCTCGGCATGCGCCTGCGCGAGCTTAGAGAGGCTCGCAGCTGGTCGCTCAGACGACTGGCGCTCGAATCAGAGGTCAGCGTTGCCGCTATTCAGAAAATTGAGTCGGGCGAGACCAATCCAAGTCTGCTCACCGTGTTGGCGCTGGCCGAAGCCCTGGGTGAGCCCGTCGATCGACTGGTGGCCGCGTCACTGGCAAACAGCGTAGCGTCTAACTTTACGCATGGGGTACTTCCCGATACCAGTGGCGAGCTTAAAACCGCAGCCAGCGGTGCGCGTCTTGGTTCCCGCCTGATGGTGATTGCGGCGCGTCGCAGCATGACGCCCCCGGGTCCCGAGCACCCCCGTTTTTTTTTCGTTCTCGACGGCAGCCTGCGCTTCAATTTTTCCGATGGCAGCTCCGAGACTCTCCAGACTGGCGACTCAATGCATGTAGCAGCCGGGCAGTCGGTGCGTTGTTTAAACATGCTGCAACGCCGCAGCCGACTGCTATACGTCCTTGACCGCCGAGACCAGCCCGACCGTAAACCGGAGTACGCATGACCCAAGCGAAATACCTTGTTGCCACTGATGTCGGAGGCACCTGTACCGATGCCGTGGTATTCGCCGCCGGCGAGCCAGTACACCTCGGTAAAGCGCTGTCGACCCCTCCCAATTTTGCCGATGGCGTTATTGACTCAATTCGATCGGCAGCGGCCGCCATGGGCCTGAGCCTGGAAGAGCTTCTGGCGCAAACGCGTCTGTTTGTTCACGGCTCGACGGTGGTCGATAACACCATTCTTACCCGAGATGGTTCGCGCACCGGTCTCATTACAACACGCGGTTTTGAAGACACCGTTCTGGTAACGCGCGGCGCGTACGGTCGCTGGGGCGGCCTTACCGAAGACCGAATCAAACATCCGGTGAAAACCGAGCGGGCGCCCGCTCTGGTCGATGCGGATTGTATTGCGGGCGTCTCCGAGCGTGCTGACTACAAAGGCAGCATCCTTCAGGACCTCGACGAAGCCCAGACTGAAGCAGCCCTGCGCTACCTCATCGAGCAGAAAAACGTAGATGCCATCGCGGTGTCCTTTCTCTGGTCGTTTTACAACCCGCGTAATGAACACAAGGTACGCGACATACTTGCTCGAATCGCACCCGATGTTTATTGCAGTCTCTCAAGCGATATCGCTCCGACCCCCGGCGAGTATGAGCGCACATCCACAACCATCATCAATGCGTATGCCGGTCGAGTCACGCGCGAGTACATTCAGAATCTCGAAACCCTGATGTCGCGTCACGGTTACCAGGGGCCCGTGCTGGTCATGCAGGGCTATGGCGGGCTGCTGCCAGCCACCGAAGCAGCCCAGAGATCCATCGGCATGCTCGAGTGCGGTCCCGCAGCCGGCGTCATTGGTAGCCGTGCTCTGGGATCTTTGCTCGGTCAGTCCGATGTGATTGCCACCGATATGGGTGGTACTACTTTCAAGGTCAGTGTCATACAGAACGGCGAAATCGAGTACGCACGAGAGCCGATGGTCGACCGATTTCACTACACGCAGCCCAAAATTGAAGTCGTGTCCATTGGGGCGGGTGGCGGCTCTATCATCTCCCTCGAGCCTGGCAGCCATGCGCCGCGGGTAGGACCGCGCTCAGCCGGTTCCCGCCCAGGCCCCGTTTGCTATGGCCTTGGCGGTACCGAGCCCACGCTAACCGACGTATTCATGCTCATCGGATACATGGATCCAGATATTTTTCTGGGTGGCACGATGAAGCTCGATCGCGAAGGCGCATACCGAGCATTTAAACAGCGTATTGCCGATCCGCTGGGTCTACCCGTCGAAGAAGCGGCGTTTGGCGTCTTTCGAGTGGCGGCGGCTCAGATCACCGATCTCATTCATGAAATCACCGTCGAACGAGGCCTCGATCCACGTGACTTCGTATTGCATTCGTTCGGAGGTTCCTGCGGCATGCTGGCTGGCATGTTCGGCGCCGAGCTCAAGGTTAAGCAAATCGTGGTGCCCTACACGGCATCTGTTAACTGCGCTTTCGGTCTGGTGTCGGCAGATATTGCCCACGAATACTCCAGTGTTCAGGTCTTACCAGCAACCGGCTCGGTTGATGCGGTCAACCGTTTGTTCGAACCCTTGATCGATCAGGCGCTTAAACAATTAGCCAGCGAAGGATTTAGCCGAGATCGAGTACGTCTCGAGCCATCCATAGACCTGCGATATTCACGCCAGGTGCACGAGGTTAAAACCCCAGTCAGATCGCCGCTACCGCTCACCGAGCAGTCTCTGGCTTCTGTGGTGAATGATTTTGAGGCACTGTATGAACGCAAATACGGTAAAGGGTCTGCGTATCGGGAAGCCGGTATTGAAATGACCCAATTTCGTCTGACGGCGCGAGGCCTGATGGATAGGCCTGAGCTTGCCCGTCTGCCTGAAGGCGGGCTGGATAGCAGCGCCGCCCGTCAAGGATTTCGGCGTATTTTTGTTGAAGCCCGCGGAGGTATGGTGGAGGCACCCATCTATGATTTCGAAAAGCTGCGCCCCGGCAATGTTGTGACCGGCCCTGCCGTTATTCATACGCCAATCACGACCATCGTGTTGCAGGACCGTCAACAGGGTCGCATCGACGGCTATCGTAATACCCTCATCGACTTCGTCTGAGCAGGAGAGCATCTCATGGATCCGATCACGTTCTCGATCATCCGTCACCGGCTTTTCCGCGTCGTCGAAGAAGCCGTTATCACGCTCAAGCATGTATCGGGTAGCGCCATTACCAACGAAGGGCACGACCTGATGGTGTCGCTTTATCGGGCGGACGGCTCGCTTCTGATGGGGGGCGTAGGCTTTTTGCACCATCTGACCAGCGCAGCCGAGGCGTGTAAGGCCGTCATTCGCCGGTTTGAGGGTCAAATCAACGAAGGCGATATTTTTCTCCTGAATGACCCGTACACCGCGGCGCTACACACATCCGATATCTACCTGATCGCGCCCATTCATCATCAGGGTAAGTTGGTGGCCTGGAGCGCCTGCTTCGTTCATGTGTTCGATATCGGCGCCATGAATCCTGGCGGCTTTGCGCCAGACGCCATGGATATATTTTCAGAGGGATTCAGTTCGCCCGGCCTGAAACTCGTAGACCGGGGCCAGATGCGGCAAGACGTCTGGGACACCCTGCTGAATATGGTGCGTGGTCCCGAAATGGTCGCACTTGACCTGCGCTCGATGATCGCCTGCAACAACGTCGCGCGCGAGCGAATGCTGGCCCTTATCGATAAGTACGGCGCCGATACCGTGGACGAAGCCTGCAGGGCCCTGATTGAGCAGTCTGAAACGCGCCTGCGCCAGAGACTGCGCGAATTACCCGATGGTCGTTGGCAATCTCGTCAATACCTCGACGTGAAAGGAGAGGTTTATCGCGTCGTGCTGACCATGACCAAGAAGGACGACGAACTCGTCTTTGATTTCACAGGCTCATCACCACAGTCTCGATACAGCCTTAACTGCAGCAAGTGGGCATCGTTGGGCGGACTCTTCGCGCCTCTGTTTCCCCTGCTTTGTTACGACATCACCTGGAATGAGGGTGTCATCAGACCCATTCGTATGATTGCCCCTGAGGGCAGCATCGTCAACGCGACACGCCCAGCCCCGATTTCGGTAGCGACGGTAGGTGCCATTCAATCGGTTAATAATGCAGCCTGTTCCACCATCGGCAAGATGCTGGCTGCCAGTGACCAGTATGCTGAAGAGGCTACCGCAGTCTGGCATGCCAATCACTTTGCTATTTTTATGTTTGGTACCAACCAGAAGGGTGGACTTTCAATTGGCATTCTCACTGAAACCTTCGCCGGTGCTGGCGGAGCCAGAACCTTCAGTGACGGCGTCGACATCGGTGGCGAAATTCCCAATCCCATTTCACGGATGGCCAACGTCGAAACCATTGAGGCCTCATTCCCAATCCGGTATCTGTTCAGACGTCGTCTTCGCGACTCAGGCGGTGCCGGGCAATTCAGAGGCGGGGCTGGCGCAGAACTTGCCATCGTTCCACACGACGCCCCTGACGGCGGCATCGATTACGTCATATCCGGTAAGGGCAGCGGCTTCCCCATGAGCGACGGGCTCGCTGGAGGCGATCCCGGAGGCGTCAATGACTATGTATGGATCAAGGCACCAGCCAGTGATCAGACGCTCAATCGCTTTTCTGATCAGCTCGAAACCATCCCTGGCGAAAAGCAGCCTATCTCATGGGGGGTCTATCCGCTTCGCGGTCAAGACACGCTTTATGTGCGCTGGAACGGCGGTGGTGGCATAGGAGACCCACTCAGCAGACCTGCCGAAAGCGTTCTGAAGGACGTCACAGATGGTGTGGTGTCCTCCTATGCAGCAGAGCAGCTTTACGGTGTGATCATCCGCAACAATCAGATCGACTTATCGGCGACCCAACAGCGTCGCGCCACTATCCGCTCGGGTCGTCTGACGCTGGGAGCTGCATCATGAGTCAACGCCGAATCTCGCCCGCACTCGCGCAACAGTCCGGTCGTATCGTATGCATGCACTGCTCTCATGATCTCGGACCGGCCGGACAACCCTGGAAGCACAGTGCCAAGCTGAGTACCCAGCCTGTCTGCCAGCTGCCAGGGGCTGGTTCGGGGGTTAACCCGTCTGTTGTATTACGTCGCTTTGCGTGCCCGGGCTGTGCCACGCTGCTCGACAGCGAAGTAGCCTTACCCGATGATCCCTTTCTTGATGATGTTGTTCTCAGCTAACCCATGGTCGCTCGCCTGATTCGAGCCAGTGAAGCGGTACGTTCAATCTACGAGACCGAACAGGTCGGTGACCGACTGCGCGAGCTACGCGTCAATCGTGAGCTCACCATCAGCAAGCTCGCTGAACTATCCAGTGTTCCTGCCAGCACCATTAGCAAAATCGAAAACGGTCAACTTCGACCCAGCCTCGTGAATGCGATTCATCTGGCGTCTGCGCTTGAGGCTAACCTGGGCTTTCTGGTAGACCGATACCGCTCTCGCTCTGAGCCCCGCGTCATTGTTCGGGCGCGCGCCCGGGATACGATTCACTATCCTGAAATGGGGCTTACCCTGCAAGACCTCAGCGGCCACTTTGAGCCCGGTACGCTAGAGGCTCGATTCGGAATTCTCGCCTCGGGCGCGCACTCTGGGGTCGACGCAATGACGCACGCAGGTGATGAGTTCTGTAGTGTTTTAGCGGGCACCATCCGCTACCGAATCGGCGACCGAATCATAGATGTGGCCGCCGGCGAATATATTCACTTCAAAGCATCAGTCCGCCACTCCTGGGAAAACGCCCATCGCGGCGAAACACGGGTTCTATGGGTTTTTTCGGACGGTTTGTCTTTCTGAGGAGGCAGGTCGCTATGCACGACGTGGGAGTTCGACAAGAAATCATCGATCGAGTCATGGCGCGCAGGGGTCGCTACCACTGGTTCGATCAATTCGATGCCAGTAAGACCGCGCTGATCGTTATTGATATGCAGAACACCTTCTGTGAGCCAGGATCACCCGCAGAGGTTCCCGTATCGCGAGGCATCGTCGCTAATATCAACAAGTTTTCTGCCGAGCTTCGCTCACGAGGGGCCACAGTCATCTGGGTATTGCATGCGAATACGCATGCCAATGGCCGCAGTGACTGGGAGATGTTCTTCAACCATGTGGTCGCTGACGAGCTGCGCACTCGCACCATGGAAAGTCTGGCGCCTGGCCGACAGTCTGTATGGCGAGAGCTCGATACCGACGCACGCGATATCACCATCATCAAAAATCGCTACAGCGCCCTGATACCAGGATCTTCTTCGCTCGAGCGCGTGTTGCGCAGCCATGGCATCGATACGCTACTCATCGCGGGTACCAAGACGAACATCTGCTGCGAGGCCACAGCCCGCGATGCCATGATGCTCGATTTCAAGGTCGTGATGGTTTCCGACTGCTGTGCGGCGCTGTCCGATGATGAGCATAGGGCGACACTCGAAAGCATCATCCAGCAGTTTGGTGATGTCATGACGCAATCCGAGGTTCTCAGCCGTATGCCGATCGGCGTACCG
>JBDLQY010000234.1:0-6737 GCA_039800325.1 Pseudomonadota bacterium
TGAACTTAGGCTCCGATTGTCGGCTTGGCCGTTTCGCTCAAGCTGGCCGGCAGCGTGGCCCACGACGGCACCTATGTAGAGCAGTGCTCCGCGTACGCAGAGTGCTGATCGTCAAGCGATGGGGCAGCCAGACGTCACCCTGGGGCTGTAAGGTGCGCGGGCAGAGCGTGGGGTGCAGGCTAGCTGCGCGAAGGAATATTGCTGGGAAAGGGCTGCGAACGCAGACTGGAGTTCGGCCCAGCGTAGGCCGACTTCAAAAGGAGATCAGCATGAAGCTGACGGATCAAGAGTTGCGCAAGCTGCGCGACGCATACAACGTACAGAAGAAAACGCAACGGCGCCGGAAACCAGATCGGAACGGCCACCGAATCCAGGTCACGATGACCTTCGAGGAGTGGCTGCAGGTCTGGACGGAGAGCGGCAAGCTGCACTTGCGAGGGAATGGGCGCGGAAAGTTCTGCATGTCGCGCAAGAACGACCTGGGCGACTACGCGGTGGGGAACGTGGAGATCAAGGCCTGTGAGGAGAACAGCCGGGAGGCCAAGCTGGGGCGACAACCTTCAACTTGCACTCGAGACAGGATGAGCGCGAGCCGAGCTGGAGTGTCAAAAACCCAAGCTCACAAAGAAAGCATCTCGGAAGGGCACCTTGCGTTGCCGATAGTCAGGTGCCCGCACTGCTCTAAGCCCGGCAGGCAAGGAGGCGCAATGCGGAGACACCACTTTGATAGTTGCAAGTCACTGGCAGAGCCGATACGAGAGCCAGGAGCCATCTACACTTGACCTTCGCATCGATATCTAGGTCCAACTCGGAGGAGTCCCCCGTATTGATCGGCTGCCGTTCTTGCTATCGCATCGGGACTGTGCTGCGCTGGCTCTTGTCTACGATAACAAACTCTAGAAAAACGAGTTTTTCCGTTGCGCTCAAATTGCGGTGCGCATGAATCATCCCGGGCCGAACGTGGAGGCTGTCCCCCGGCTTCAGCGTGACGGGTTCCTTTCCCTCCTCCTGCCAAACGCCCGATCCTTCGAGCACATAGAACACCACATGGGAAGGGTGGTAGTGCTTCGGGTTTTGACCGCCCGGAGCATACGTCGTGTGAAGCACACGAAACTCCTTGCCCGGCATAGTTATGTCGTCGAAAACATGCCGTGCTACAGCAGTGATGCCGGCGCGCTCGCCTGTTGCCCCAGCTAAGGCCTGCGCATTGGAAATGGCCGGACCGACCAGCAGAGCGCAAAAGGTGCATACGAGTTTCTTCATGCTTCTTCCTTCAGTGTCATGAGGGGTGCAGTCTAGCATGCGGGGTATAGTTCAGGTATCGATAATGGGCGTTTAGATATCCACCGTGGGTTATACCGAATGAGCGTGAGTTTGATCGACAGAAGGGTGACGCTGCGCGAGCTGCGTCTTTTTCTCGCGGTAGCGCAGTCTGGAAGCATCTTGAAGGCCGCGAACGAGATCGGCCTCACACAGCCGGCACTTTCAAAGTCAATCGCCGAACTGGAGCGGACATTCGGCGTTCGATTGTTCGATCGGACGAATCGGGGCGTGACTACCACTCCTCAAGGCGAGGTTCTATTACGGCGGGCGACGGGAATGTTTGAGGAGCTGCGTCAAGCTGTAGACGAGTTGGGCGCGTTGGCAGATGCAAGCATTGGAGAGTTGCGGCTCGGGGGCACACCAAGCATGTGTGCTGGAATGCTGCCTCTGGCTCTCACCACCATCCTCAAAGAGCGGCCTAAATTCCGTTTCCATGTGGCAGAACTTGAGTCGGGAAAGCTCGGAAGCGAAGTACTTGCGAGATCGCTGGACATCGGCATAGGCCGCGAGCAATTGGGTGTTGAGAACAATGGCTTGACTTTCGACCGGTTGTTCGATGATCGATTGTTCATAGTCGCTGGAGCACTTCATCCACTCGCAAGTCGAAGAACGACGACATTGGAGGAAGCCGCCCGCCAACAATGGGTGCTTCCAGTGACAGACGGCGGGGTAACAGCACAGTTGGCAACTGAGCTGCGCAAGCACGGGTTGGAGCTGCCACACTCCGTCGTCACGTCTATGTCAATGCTCGTCCGATATGAGCTGATTGCGACAAACGGGTTTCTCACAGCCATGTACGGCTCGGTGCTTCGCTTCGGGAAAGTGCCGAGATTCCTGCGGGTTCTACCGATAGATCTGCCCATCGGCATGCCAATTGGATTGCTTCGGCTAAGAAACCGCACGCTAGCGCCAAGTGCGGAGTTGTTCGCCATGGTCACTCGGGGCATCGTCCGACCCATGCACTCGTTAAGCGCAAAGCAGCTACGCCGCGAGATGCAAGCAAATTCGTGACCCTGCACTCCGCAGCGTCTACAACCGCAATCCCGGGCTTAGCTGCAGTCTTGTCAAACCTCCGTCGCCACCAGCCGCTGCAATGATCATGCAGTTTCTGCTTCTGAGCGCGGACACGCGCACCGTCTGCACGCTGCGCAATACTCTGGCGAAGTCGCTTGCCCCGACGCTTCCACCGACTGCGGACTTAGCTGATGTACTGTGAAGTTGACCCACCTTCGCGGACACCATAGTGTTCAGGAACGAGGCGTCCGAAGTGCCCAAATCCAAACGGCCGTACCCGGCGGAATTCCGCCAACAAATCGTTGAACTGGCTCGCGTCGGTCGCGCGCCCGAGGAGTTGTTGCGCGAGTTCGGACCGACCGCACAAAGCATTGCCAACTGGATCGCGCAGGACGCGTTACCGGGGTAAGCCTCTTGCGGGCAAGGAGGAACTGACCAGCGCCGAGCGTGAGGAATTGGTGCGGTTGCGCCGGCAGTTGCGCCAAGTGCAGCAAGAGCGCGACATCTTGGCAAAGGCTACGGCTTGGTTCGTCTCCAAAAGTGAGAAGACGTCCACGCCGTCTACGAACTCGTGAACGCTTACCAGGTCGACGCCAACAGCTCAGGCGTGCATGCCATCTGCCGCATCCTAGGCGTATCTCCACCAGCGGCGACTACCAGTGGCTTCGCAGGACGCCCAGCGCACGCCTGATAGCCAATGCCGTGATGACCGAGACCATCCGGCGGATCCACCGCGAGTACGAAACGACATATGGAATGTCACGTGTGCGCGCGGAGTTGCGAGCTGTTGGCCATGCCATCAGCCGCAAGCGGGTGGCCCGCCTTATGCGGCTTGCACACCTGCGCTGGGTCAGCCGGCGTCGCGCCTTTACGGTCACTGCCGAGCGCGACCCGCGCCAGCGGCCAGCGCCCGACCTAGTCAATCGGCGCATCCTTGCCCAAGGCCCAGACCAGCTTTGGTTGGCCGACATGACCTACGTGCCCACTTGACATGTTTTCCTGTACCTCGCAGTGATCGTCGATGCCTTCAACTGCAAGGTGGTGGCCGGTCAAAGGGCGAACGCATGGCCACCGAGTTGGTGATCGCCGCATTGAACATGGCACCGCACACCTGCAAGCCCGAGTCGGTGATCCATCACTCGGACCTGGGCAGCCAAAACACCAGCGTGGCGTTTCGGCAGCCGTTGCCACGAGATGGGCGTTCGTCCGTCCTTGGGCACGGTGGGCGATGCCTACGACAACACGATAGTGGAGAGCTTCTTCGCCACGCTTGAATGCGAGTTGCTCAATCCCCGCAGTTAAAAACGCCAAGCAAAGCAGAAGCCAGGACCGCGCTGTTACCTGAGTTGAAGGTTGGTACAACCCGCGCCGGCGCCACTCCGCACTCGGCTACGTCCCAGCCTTCGTGTTCGAGGAGAAGCATGCCCCGCCCAAAGCCGCGCTCCAGTGACCGCTTGAGTCTCAAGCAAATACCCGTCCGTGGGATGGGGTCAACTTCACTGAATGGGTCCAAGACCCATTCAGTACCCCTTTCGACGCACGCTGCTGCACACCACCTGCACGCTGCGCAACACGCTGGCCTAAGCCGCTTGGGCCGACGCTTTCGCTGACTTCTGACTTAGCTGATGTACTGAATGGGTCCAAGTCCCATTCGGTACATCTTTTGACCTATACTGACGCACATCGGCCGGTGCAAGAGGCTATCAAACTGGCGTAAGGGGGCGCGCTACATACCGGCACGATGGACCCAGTAAGAACGTCTCTTCGCGAAGCCTTGCCGCATCACCCATCTGCCGCCCTCCACCATCCACAAGCCCTCTCGATGCAACTCGCAGTAAGTCGGCCTGCACGAGCGCCATCGGACTAATGCGATTACGAGAGCATCGTCTGACCTCTCGTGTTGGGCACTCGGCTCGTCCTCCATGCAGCCTTCGTACGTCCAGCGAAAGATCTCCAATTCGGCTGGACTGCAGGGATTGAAAGTTCGATCGGGCAACAACGCCGCAGCACCGATTACCTCCGCCTGGTGCGGACCCCAAGACTCCTCAGGAGGTCTCCTCCAAAGGGAGCGGCCGAACTTGTTGGTTGCAATCGGAACCTCGTATTCCAAGCGATCGTTCCAAAGCTCCACGCATGACGGCGCCTTCGACGCAACCGTTTCGACCAGCGCCGCGCCTACGTCCATCTCAATCCCGAGTTCCAGCAATGCCGTCAGTACAACATCTGCCAGATCAAAGACGCTGCCGCCCTGAAGCTCAAGCCCTCGCTGAAGGCCGGCGAACACGGCCGCAGCAGAAGCTGCAGAGTTCTTAGCGGACAGGTTTGTTTCTCCGGGTCTGGGGCTGCGGTTAGGGTCATCAGACATAGCGCTGAGCATTCCGACCGGTGTTTGGGGTGCCCAAGTAGGGTAGGCACGAGTTCGAGTGCTTACCGGCACAAGCACTTGCATTGTGTCGCGCTGGTCCATCTGCGCTGCGCAACCCCCTGGCGGAAGCCGTCTTCGCTGCTGCACACCATCAGCACGCCGCGTAACACGCTGGCCAAAGCCGCTTGGGCTGACGCTTCCGCCACGCTCAGACTTAGCTGATGTACTGCAGCGCGGCAGCGATGGATTCGATCAGGTCGGCTTGCGTGATGTTCGTGCTCATGGGGCTTCCAGGGGGCTTGAGAAGGTGTGCGCCGCTTCAAAGACGCGCAGGTCTTTGCTAGGGTGAACCGACCCGTATTTTGACAGCGAACTCTTCGGGAGCCTGACATGGCCGATCACCCGCCCGACGGCGGTACCACCCGGCTGGAGCGCGACAGCTTCGGCGACATCCGCGTGCCGGCGGCGCGCCTGTGGGGGGCGCAGACCCAGCGTTCCCTGCAGCATTTCGATATTTCGACCGAATGCCTGCCCGATGAGATCATCCATGCCCTGGTGCTGGTCAAGCGGGCGGCGCGGCTCGGGCCGTGCTGTTTGGCTTGATGGCCGAGGGGGCGAGAGAGATTCGCCTGATCAACCGTACCCGCGCCAAGGCCGAGGCACTGGCCGAGGACATGGGGGGTGTCGTCCAGGTGCTGGATTGGGAACAGCGAGAAGCCGCGCTTGAAGGCTGCGCCCTGCTGGTCAACACCACCAACCAGGGCATGTACGGCCAGCCGCCGCTGGACATCCGGCTGGACGCGCTGCCCCTGTCGGCCATGGTGTCCGACCTGATCTATATCCCGCTGGAAACGCCCCTGCTGGAGGCGGCGCGTCTGCGCGGTCACCAGACGGTCAACGGTCTTGGCATGTTGCTCAACCAGGCGGTGCCAGCGTTTGAGGCCTGGTTTGGCGTCAAACCGGAAATTACCGGCGAACTTCGTCAGGCTATTTTGGCCACATTTCAATGATGGGTGTTCTGACCGAACCCAAGATCGACGCGCACTGCCATGTGCTCGATCCGGCCAAGTTCCCGTATAACCCGGACGTGGCTTACCACCCCGCTGGACAGGAAATGGGCAAGGCGGAGTACTTCCTGCAGCTCATGGCGTGTTACGAGGTCAAGCACGCCCTGCTGGTGGGGCCCAACTCGGGCTATGCCACCGACAACCGCTGCCTGCTGCATGCCCTGCAGATCGGGCAAGGCGCATTTAAGGGCATTGCGGTGGTGCCCAACGACTGCCCGCTTGAAACCCTGCAGGTGCTCAAAGCCCAGGGTGTGATTGGCCTGGCGTTCAATGCGGCACTGATGGGGTTTGATTTTTATGCCGGCATAGAGCCCTTGCTGCGGCGCTTGCGCCAGCTGGACATGTGGGCGCAGTTCCAGGTCGACAAAGACCTGTTGCCTCGATTTCTGCCCATGCTCTCGCGGGTGGATGTGAAAGTCATGGTGGACCATTGCGGCCGCCCGCACCTGCCCGATGGGGTGTCACAGGCCGGATTTCAGGCCTTGCTGGCGCTGGGTCGCGAGCAGCGGGCGGTGGTCAAGCTCTCGGGCTTCGCCAAGTTTTCTGAAGCGGGTTACCCGTTTGCGGACGTGCGACCGTATGTGCAGGCGCTGGTGCGCGATTTCGGACTGAAGCAGTGCGTCTGGGCATCGGACTGGCCTTACCTGAAGGCGCCGTACCGCCTCGATTACGGCCCCATGCTGCGCACGTATGAATCGATGTTCACCCCCCAGGAGCGCCGGCAGCTGATGTGGTTGTCGCCGAATCAACATTTTGGATTCTGAACGTACCTTTTGAATTCGAGTGGCGGCTTTGGGTCGAAAGCCGTCCGATGTAGGAAAGTTCGAATCCCCAACCCCACCAAAAACAGGGGGTCAGAAAACTGAGCGAGTTAGTTAAACAATCCCTCCTGCCCCGCCAAGACTATTTCGAACTGATTCCAAGTCGTTCGATCAATTTCCTAGCTGTTCGGGGCCTCCCAGGGTGAA
>JBDLQY010000235.1:0-10866 GCA_039800325.1 Pseudomonadota bacterium
CAGTCGGTGCTGGATTTCGCCTGCGGCAGTGGTCGTCATGCGCGGGCGGCTGCATCCTTGGGCCTGAGGGTTACCGCCGTTGACCGCGATGCGCTGGCGCTGGCGACCATCGATTCGACCATAAGCTGTCGCGTGGCTGATCTTGAATCGGGCGCCTGGCCATTCTCTGACGAACGCTTCGATGCGGTCATCGTCGCCAACTACCTGTTCAGACCCCGAATTGACTTATTGCTCGATCGGGTGGCGCCTGGCGGGCTTCTTATTTACGAAACCTTTGCTCAGGGGCACGAGGCCTACGGGCGTCCGTCTAACCCAGCGTTTCTGCTGCAGGCGGGTGAATTGCTTAAGGCAGCCGATCGCGCCGGCCTGATGGTGCTGGCCTACGAGCACGGTGACCTGGCTCGACCTGCCCGCGTGCAGCGTATTCTGGCTGTCAGACCGCCGTTTGACTGGGCTGCGCACCGGCTTGACCTCACGGGCTCGGGCGCGGCAGGCTAAAATGACACTTTTACAGGACGCTCACCCATGATCAAGGGCAGCATCGTAGCGATCGTCACGCCCATGCATGACGACGGCAGTCTCGATCTAGACGCTTACCGTCGCCTGATCGACTGGCATGTTCAGGAAGGCACTGCCGCTATCGTGGCTGTGGGCACAACTGGCGAATCGCCAACGGTTGATGTCGATGAACACGGCATGCTTATCCGGGTAGCCGTCGAGCAGGCGGCTGGCCGCGTACCCGTCATTGCGGGTACGGGCGGCAATTCCACCCGCGAAGCCGTAGAGCTCACCGAATATGCCAAGTCTGTGGGGGCCAGTGCCACGCTGCAGGTGGTTCCGTACTACAACAAGCCCACCCAAGAGGGTATGTACCGCCATTTCCGTACGGTGGCCGAGAGCGTCGGTCTGCCTGTCATTTTGTACAACGTGCCAGGTCGCACCGTGGCCGATCTGTCTAACGATACGGTACTGCGGCTGGCCCAGGTCCCCGGCGTCATCGGGCTCAAAGACGCCACGGGTGACATTCCCCGCGGCAGCGATCTTCTGGCGCGGCTGCCGGCACATTTCGCGGTGTACAGCGGCAACGATGATTCCGCGCTTGCGCTCATGGCCATGGGTTCGCATGGCGTTATTTCGGTCACTGCCAACATCGCACCCGGCCCCATGGCCCGCATGTGCGCGGCCGCCTTCGCCGGGCGCTGGGCTGAGGCCCTCGCGCTCAACCGGCAACTCTTGCCGCTGCACCTAAAACTGTTTGTTGAGGCCAACCCCATCCCGCTCAAATGGGCTATGGCCGAGCGCGGCCTCATTCAACACGGTCTGCGTTTACCCCTTACGCAGCTGTCTCCAGCGTTGCACGATACGGTTCGGGCGGCAATGAAGTCGGCGGGAATTTAAACCATGAAAATGTTCGGAATCAGCCGAGGGGCCCTGCGATTTGGGCTTCGCGCGTCGTTAGGCCGTCTGCTTCTGGGCTCATCGCTGGCGCTTCTCGCGGGAGGCTGTGCTGTGATCGATGTGGTCGAGGAAAAGGGCCGAATCGATTACCGTTCCGCCACGCAGCGCCCTTCGCTTGATGTACCTCCTGATCTGGTCTCGCCGCGGCGCGATGAGCGCTTCGCGGTGCAGTCGTCGGCAGCCGCTGATCGTACCCTGTCGTCCTTTGAGCGCGAACGTGGTGCGCGTCAGACAGCCTCTGCGTCGGGTGTACTGCCTGCGTTGCCCGGTGTTCGCATTGAGCGCTCTGGCGAGCGTCGCTGGCTGCGCGTCGATGCGCCTGCCGAGCGTGTGTTTCCCATGACGCGTGACTTCTGGGTCGACTCAGGATTCCGACTCACGCTTGACTCCCCCGAGACGGGCATTCTTGAAACCGATTGGGCCGAGAATCGTGCCAAGATTCCCGACGACTTTATTCGTCGCGCACTGGGCAAGCTGATCGACGGCCTTTACTCGACCGGCGAGCGTGACCGATTCAGAACGCGCCTTGAACGGGTCGACGGCGGCACCGAAATTTATATAAGCCATCGCGGCATGGTCGAGGTCTACACCACTCAGACAAGAGAAAGCACCTCGTGGCAGCCACGGCCCGCCGACCCCGAGCTTGAGGTCGAGTTTCTTAACCGACTCATGCTGAGGTTGGGCGGTGATCAGGCCAAAACTGCTCAGCGAGTTGCCGCAGCCCGCTCGACGCCTGAACGTGCCCGCGTGGTGGGCGAGGGTGATAGCCGTGCCATTGAAGTCGATGAGGGTTTTGACCGCGCCTGGCGGCAGGTGGGCCTGGCCCTCGACCGGGGTGGCTTTACCGTTGAAGATCGCGACCGTTCGCGCGGTCAGTACTTTGTCCGCTACATCGACGTCGATGTAGCGCCGGGCAAAGAGCCCGGATTTTTCTCGCGAATATTTGGTGGATCCAAGGCACCCAAGCTTAGCCAGCAGTATCGGGTTAATGTCGCAGCAGGCAACTCAAGCTCGCGCATTACCGTTCTCGACAAGGACGGTAAACCGGTCGGTGAGGCTGACCGGGAAACTGTCACACGAATTCTTAATCTGCTGCGTCAGCAGCTCAATCAGTCCTGAATCCTTGCGATTTGCCAGCCTGGGCAGTGGCAGCGAGGGTAATGCGCTGCTCGTAGAGACGCGCTGTGGCACGGGCCACGCGCGTATCCTCATTGACTGCGGATTCGGACTCCGGGAGGCCTCCAGGCGTTTAAACGTTCTGGGTGTAGCGCCTGCTTCGCTCCAGGGCATCTTGGTCACGCATGAGCACAGCGACCATATCGGTGGCGTATTTCGCCTGTCCGCTCAGTCGGGTGTTCCGGTGTACCTGACCCATGGCACGCTCGCCGCAGCCGATATGCCGGCTGATGAGGCGCTTGTTCGAGTCATCGACTCGCATCAAGCGTTTGATCTGCCGGGTTTTCGAATCACGCCTGTGCCGGTGCCGCATGATGCCCGCGAGCCCGTTCAATACGTCATCGACGACGGACGTGCGCGGCTGGGTGTGCTGACCGATCTGGGACATGGCACTGCCCATGTTCACCGCGAGTTCTCGGGCCTGGATGGGCTGGTGCTCGAATGCAACCACGATGAGCGTATGCTGGCCGAAAACCCGAGTTATCCTCCGATGCTCAAACGCCGTATTGGCGGACCCTATGGGCACCTGGCTAATTCAGCCGCCACGCAGATTTTGGCCGCGCTTGATCGGTCTCGTTTGCGCACCGTCGTGGCAGCCCATCTGAGTCAAAAAAACAATACTCCTGAGCTGGCCCGGGCTGCGCTGGCGGCGGGTTTGGGCGCAGTCCCGCAGGATATGCGTGTGGCTGATCAGGCCACAGGTTTCTCGTGGCTTGAGGTTTGACCTTTAGACAAACAAGATGCCACTGCGGTCGATGTCGCTATCCACCAGTAGCAAGCGATAACTGCTGGTATCAATGTAGACCGCATAGGTCTGCTGACCCGCACCCAAGCCGAAGTCATACGACACAAGACCGTTGGCATTGGTCGAGCCGATGTCATCAACCCGATCATTCAGGTTACCGTTGCCATTGAGGTCCAGCAGCACCTGGGTGCCCACGCTCGCTAACGAACCGCTTAGCGATGCGATCAGGCTGTCATCGCTGTCGCCATCGATGATTAGACCCGAGGTGCTGGAAGGCATGTCGGTCAGAGACAAAATACTGTTGGCATCCAGGGTCAGTTGTCCGCCCTGAACCGACCGCAGGTCGACACGCTCGATGCTGTCAATCAGGTTGTCGGCAAAGCGGGCCGCATTGGTCAGGTCGAGTTGTAGGGCGGTGCCTTGCAGTTGCAGGGTATCGAAACCGGCACCACCATTGAGCGTGTCGGCCGTTACATCATTTATCCAGTCGCTATCGGCCAAAAGCACATCATTGCCATTACCGAGATTGACCTGATCGGCACCGGTGCCGGGCGCAATCTGGTCGGCGCCATCGCCGCCATTCAGCGTGTCGTTGCCAGCGCCACCGCTTAGGGTATCGTTCAAATTTCCACCGGTGACCGATTCGGCCTGTGCCAATCCAGTAAACTTATTGGCTACGTTGGCGAGAATAAATCCTTCTACTGAATTCAGGTTGAGTTTCACGCTGCCAGCGATGGACACCTCAGCGTTGAAGTTGTTGGTAAACAGAACGGTCGTGGCGCCGCTGGTCAGCAGGCTGAGGTCAAGGGTGTCGATCGCGCTGTCATCGAAGGCGACCGCTCCGGTGGCGCCGCGCACGGCGATTAACTCGGCGTCCAGAATCCGGAAAATATCAGCGCCACCACCGCCTTCCAGCGTGTCAAAGCCGTTACCAACCAGAGTGTCCTGGCCCGCACCGCCCTGCAGCAGATCTTGACCACCGCCGCCGTTGATCGAGTCGTCACCTTGTGATCCAAACAGGGTGTCATTGCCTGAGCCACCGATCAGCGTGTCCGCGAACCCAGACCCGTCAATCGTCGTAGCGGTACCGATGTTGGTAATAGTCCAACCCCTTGCAAGCGTCGAGGTGACGGCGGTGAGATTGACCGCCTTGCCGTCAGTGCTCAGGCTTGCGGTGCCATTGTTGGCGGTGCTGGCCGTAGCTGTCCAGTTGGCGCTAACCGTGCCGTTCAGGGTCGCACCGTCATCGACAATGACGATGTCTATACCGTTGCCAAGGTCTGTGATGACATCGGTACCTGCAGCGATCAGAAACTGGTCGTCGCCCAGACCACCCGTCAGCGTATCGCTGGCTGCGCTGCCTTTGAGCGTGTCATTGTGCGCAGAGCCGCGTACCTGTTCAAAGCCCGCGACAGTGTCGTTACCCGCCCCACCGGTCGCCGAGTTGGCACTGAGATCCACACTGACGCCGGCTGAAGCGCTGCTGTAGTCCAGCATATCGACGTTGTTTCCGCCCGTGAGACTGTCATCACCGTCCGCGCCGGCGATGGTGTCAGCACCCGTGCCACCGGTCATTGTGTCATTCAGCCCTGAGCCCGTCATGCTGGCGCCCAGGCTGCCGCCGTTGCTGATGATCCAGCCGGTCGTGCCAGTGGTGACGGCTGACAGGTTGATCGCAGCGCCTAGGGTGCTGACTCGCGCGGTGCCGTCGTTATAGGTGGCGACGGTGGCAGTCCAGGACCCGCTCACTGTACCGCTCAGGGTTGCACCTGCCGAGACCTCGACGATATCGACCCCGCTACCGAGGTCGGTCACGGTATCGGTACCGGCCAGGATGCGGAACAAGTCGTCACCGGCACTACCGGTCAAGGTGTCATTGCCAACACCACCTGTCATCGTGTCAGCCTGTGCTGAACCACTCAGTGCAGTGGCCGCGCTGGTGTTGGTGACACTCCAGCCGTTTCCGCTGGTAATGCTGACAAGACTGACGCTGCGTCCTGGCGTGCTGATGCTGGCTGTACCGAGATTGCTGCTGCTGGATGATGCGCTCCAGGAGCCCGTAGCGCTGACGGTGGCATTGACGCTTGCCCCTGAAGCTACTTGGACGATATCCAGCCCCGTGCCGAGATCGGTGATGGTGTCCGCGCCCTGATCAATTTCAAAGGTGTCGGCACCACCGGCGCCGGTCAGGGTATCGTCGCCGCCGCCGCCTCGAATAAAGTCGGCGCCTGTGCCGCCCACAATGGTGTCTGCCAAAGCGGTACCGATCAGGCTGGTCGCAGCGCCGATGTTGGTAATTGACCAGCCCAGCCCCGTATTAATGGCACCCAGGTTGGCGACCCGACCGCTGGTGAACACATTGGCGATCCCGGCGTTGGTGCTGACATCGGTGGCCGTCCAGCTGGAGTCCAGAGTCGCGTTGACGGTGGCCGAGGCGAGCACCAGAACCACATCGGATTGCAGACCGGTTCCGCCAAGGTCGGTGATGGCATCGGTACCAGCAGCGATGTTGAAGGTATCCGCGCCGTCGCCTCCGGTGAAGCTGTCATTGCCGCTGCCGCCGGTGATGATGTCGTCGTGGGCAGAGCCTCTGACCCACTCGATGCTGGTCAGGCTATCGACGCCCGCGCCCCCTTGCGTAGTGCCATTGCCCAGATGTACTTCGACGGCTGCTCCCGCTGACTGGTAGTCGGCCATGTCAATGCCAGCGCCGCCGTCCAGCGTGTCGTTGCCTGTGCTGCCGGCCAGGGTGTCGTTGCCGCTGCCGCCAGTGAGCGTGTCATTCAGGCCTGAGCCCGTGATCGCGGTCCCGGTGCTGCGATTATTCAGCAGCACCCAGCCGCTGCCAATCGTCACATTAGCCAGGTTCAAGGTAACGCCCGGGGTGGTCAGCGTGGCCGTACCCTCGTTTTTGGTGTCAGCGGTGGCTGTCCAGGCGCCTGCCAGCGTGGCATTGATGGTGGCTCCGGTTGAGACCACTAAAACGTCAACGCCTACACCCAAGTCTGTGATGCTGTCAGTGCCCGTATCGACCAGGAAGCTATCGTTTCCGAGACCCCCGGTGAATTGATCATTGCCCGCATCGCCGCGCAGGGTGTCATTACCGCTGCCACCGACCAGCGTGTCAATCAGCTGTGAGCCCCACAGACTGGCCGCGCCGCCTTCGCTGGTCAGCTGCCAGCCAGCGCTTCCCGATGAAATATTAGCCAGCTTGATGGCAGCACCTTGGGTGACGATATTTGCAGCGCCGTTGTTGAAGCTGGCCGCGCTGGCAGTCCAGTCAGCGGTGACTTGGCCGGTGACGCTTTGGCCGCTTTGCACCTTGACCACATCAAGGCCGTTACCCAGGTCGGTGATGATGTCTGAGCCGTTATCAATGTCAAAAGTATCGTCGCCGCCACCACCAGTCAGTTCATCACTACCGTCGCGTCCCGTCAGCGTGTCATTTCCGCCTCCGCCAATCAGCGAGTCCGCTTGCGCTGAAGCAGATCCAACCAGTGTTGTGGCGGCGCCGGTGTTGGTGACCTGCCAGCCGGCGCCCGACGTGATGGCACGCAGATCGACGGCGTAGCCAGGGGTGCTCAAGCGCGCGGTACCCTGGTTGGTGCTGGCGGCAGGTGCGGTCCAGGCTGCAGCCAGAGTTGCGTTGACCGTGGCTGTATTCGCAACCGTCACGATGTCAGCGCCGCTACCCAGATCGCTGATGGTGTCGGTGCCGGCGTCGACGTTGAAGGCATCGGCCGCAGCGCCGCCTGTGAGTACGTCGTTACCATTGAATCCGGTCAGCGTGTCGGCACCGGTTCCCCCGATCAGGGTGTCGTTGCCGGCAGAGCCAATAAGCGTGGTTGCAAAGTCGGTATTGGTGATGCGCCAGCCATTACCACCGGCCGCGACGCCGCGAAGATCCATGGCGGCGCCGGGTGTATATAGGTTCGCATTTCCAGCGTTGCTGCTGGCGCTGGTGGCAATCCAGCTGCTGAACGCATACAGATGCGCTGTCGCGCCCGACAGAACCTGCACACTGTCGTTCTGAGTTGCAAAGTCATCAACCGTATCTGTGCCAGCTGCAATGTTGAACCGGTCGTTGCCCAGTCCACCCGTCAACGTGTCGTCTCCGCTGCTGCCGGTGAGGGTGTCATTGTGATTTGAGCCCCGAACCCGTTCAAAGCCCGAAAGCGTATCCGTACCATCGGCGCCACTGGCTGTACCTGCAGCGAGATTCACCGTGACCGGGCCTATGGCCGTGCTGAAGTCGGCAGTATCAAGGCCATCACCGCCCACGAGTGAGTCATTGCCGCGACCACCCCGTAGCGTATCGGCGCCGCTGCCGCCCATTAGTGAATCGTCCAAAGCTGAACCCACCATCGAGGTATCGCCGCCAGTGCTTTCGGCGTACCAGCCGCTGCTGCCGGTCGTGATAGCCGATAGGTCGATCGACAGGCCAGGTGTTTCGAGACGGATGTTGCCGCTGTTGCTGCTGGAAGCCGTGGCGGTCCAGGCGCTGGTCAGTTCTGCAGTCGCACTTGCACCCGTTAAAACCTGAATGACATCACCGGTACTGACATCGGTGATTCGGTCATTGCCTGCGCTGATGACGAAGGTATCGCCACCCAGGCCACCGGTAAGGGTGTCAACACCTGTACCGCCGGTGATCGTGTCGCCAAGACCCGAACCCGTCAGGGCCGCTGCCGCCCCGGTGTTGAAGATCTGCCAGCCCAACCCTGTGGTGATGGCCGTCAGGTTGATATTGAAGCCGGGCGTGTGCAGACGCGCAGTGCCCAGATTGACGCTGTTACCGCTATCGGTCCAGTCAGCGGTCAATGTTGCATCGACGGTGGCGCTTGCAGCTACGTCAACGATATCGCGACCATTTCCGAGGTCGGTCACGGTGGCGGCGCCGCCGGCGATATTGAAACGATCAATGCCAGCGCCCCCGGTCATGGTTTCGCTGTTGGCACCACCCGTCAGCGTGTCGTTAAAGCCTGAACCACGAGCCTGCTCGATGCCTGTGAGTGAGTCGACTTCGGTGCCACGGGTCGCTGTGCCGGCATTGAGGTTGATAGCAACGCCAGACAGAGCGCCCTGAAAGTCGGCCAGGTCTATGCCGCCAGCACCGTTGAGGGTGTCGTTGCCCAGAGAGCCCGCCAGGGTGTCATTATCGGCCCCGCCGATCATCAGATCATTCAGTGCAGAGCCGATCAGGCTGGTGGCCGTCCCGACATTACGAAGCTCCCAGCCACTGCCCGAAGCTATGGCGCTGAGATCGAGGGCAAAGCCAGAGGTGCGGATAGTGGCCGCGCCGAAATTACGACTATCGCTACTGGCCACCCAGTCGTCGGTTGCGTCGGCAATCAGAGTGCCGCTGGACAGCACACGGATGATGTCGTTGTCGATGCCCAGATCGGTGACGCTATCGGTACCGTCGGTGATCCAGAAGGTGTCGCCGCCGAGACCGCCGGTGAAGGTGTCGTTGCCGCTGCCTCCCGACAAGTCATCGTCATAATTTGAGCCGCGTACCTGTTCAAAACCCGAGACGGTGTCGTCGCCATCCGCGCCCGAAACCAAATTGCGCGCTAAATCAACGTTGACCGCGCCCGTTGCCCGCAGGTAGTCAAGCAGGTCGATGCCTGCTGCGCCTTCAAGCAGGTCATTGCCGCTGTGACCGACGATGGTATCTGCGCCAGTGCCACCGGTGATGGTGTCATCTCTGCCTGAGCCAGCCAGGCGCGTGCCTGTGCCGTTATTGGTGATGTTCCAGCCCAGGCCGGTGTTGATCTCAAACAGATCGATGGCGCGATTGGTGGTGACCAGATTCGCATTGCCGCTGTTGTAGCTGACATTGGTGGCCGTCCAGGCAGCGGCCAGCGTGGCGTTGACTGTGCCGCCACTGGCTACCTGCACGATATCGACACCATTACCCAGATCTGACAGGGTGTGGCTGCCCCCCGTCACGATAAAGGTGTCAGCGCCGCTATTGCCCACCAGCAGATCGGTACCTGTGCCTGCGGACAGCGTGTCGTCCAGGGCAGAACCCCGTAGCGTGGTGTTCGCGCCGGTATTGCTCAGCTCCCAGCCTAGGCCGTTGCTGATGGCCGACAGGTCGATGGCCTTGGCCGAGGTGAGAAGACGGGCTGTGCCGTCGTTGCGGCTGGCTGTGCTGGCCGTCCAGGCTTCGGCGATGGTCGCGGCCACGCTTGCGCCCATCGTGATTTGAAGCACATCAACTCCGCCGGCACCCAGATCAAGCACAACATCGTTGCCACCGGTGATGCGCAGGGTATCAGCCCCCAGGCCACCCGTTAAGGTTTCGTCGGCCGCGCTGCCCGTCAGGCTATCGGCGTGGGCTGAGCCCCTGACCTGCTCGAAACCGCGCACGGTATCGGCATCATCGCCACCGGTGACGGTTCCAGCGGTGAGGTTGACAGTGACCGCGCCACCTGCATTCTGGTAGTCGAGCAGGTCAATGCCATCCGCGCCGTCAAGCACATCATTGCCGGGACCGCCTGCGATGGTGTCGGCGCTGGCGCCGCCCGTGATGGTGTCGGCTTTGGCCGAGCCGATCAGGTTGGTACCGGTGCCGGTATTGGTCAGCGTATAGCCATTACCCAGCGTGATCGCTGACAGATTAATCGCGAAGCCGGCTGTGGTGATGCCGGCGGCGCCGTCGTTGCGGGTTTCGTTCGTGGCCGTCCAGGCTGCTCCGGCAAAGGCATCCGCGCGCGCACCGTTATCGACGAGAAGGATGTCGACGCCTACGCCGATATCGTTGATGCGGTCGACGCCCTGGGCGATCAGAAAGCGATCGGCCCCGCCATTACCGGCCAGCGTGTCATTGCCCGCACCGCCCTTGATCGTGTCCCCCAGGCCCGAGCCATAGAGGGTGGTGGCGACACCATTGTTGACGATATTCCAGCCCGAACCCAGCAGCGCTGCCCCCAGATCGACGGCAATACCGCTGGTGTTAATGTTGGCTGTGCCGTCGTTACGGCTGAGGGCCGTAGCTGTCCAGGCGCTAGTGACGGTCGCATTGGCCGTGGAACTGCTTAACACCTGCAGATCGTCGCCGCCGTCACCAAGATCCAGGACCACGTCGGTGCCCACATTGGCCCGGAACAGATCAGAGCCCGCCGCCCCGGTCAGCGTTTCGTTGCCGCTGCCCCCGGTGAGGGTATCGCCGTAGGCAGAGCCGAGCAGGCGTTCAAAGTTGGCCAAGGTATCGCTGCCGTCGCCACCCGTTGCAGTACCGTCCAGCAGATTGACGTGTACGCCTGCACCCGCCGCGCTGTAGTCGAGCAGGTCGATGCCAGCGTTGCCGTTGAGCGAATCGTTACCGGGGCGACCGGCGATGGTGTCATCGCCATTGCCACCCAGCAGCGTGTCATTGAGTGCCGAGCCGGTGAGGGTGGTGGCGGCACCGGTGTTGGTCACCTGCCAGCCCAGGCCATTGACGATGTCGCTGAGGTTGACCGCAAGTCCGCTGGTGCTGA
>JBDLQY010000236.1:0-4755 GCA_039800325.1 Pseudomonadota bacterium
GTGCGTTTCATAGCGTCCTGCAACAAACTGAAGCCCAGCCCGCGCTTCTGGTAGTCCAGATCCACAGCAAGCCTGGCCAAAATGACCAGCGGGATCGGATACTGCCCCATGCCACGCCGCATTCGCTCCGGGGCTTCCAGTGTGTCGATCTGGCCGACCGTCAAGCTGTAGTACCCAGCGACTCGATCCTTGTCACAGGCCACAAAGGTGCGCGCCGAGCCGCTGCCTTGCGCTTGGCGGGCATGATGCAGCAGCCATTGCGTGAGCGCAGATTTTCCGCAGTCAAACTCTTCCAGGCGGTGCGACGCCCCCAGCGCTTGGGGGGCCAAAATGTTCACTTACCCGCCCACACAGGTTGCCGAGAAAACAGATGGGCCAACCCAGGGTTGTCAGATTCCGGGCGGTCCAGCATGTCCAGAAGCGCTTGGTATTGGCTACCAGAAACCATGAACAGGCGCTGATCGAGCAAAGTCTGTTCCGCAGCTTGGTAGGCGGCATCAAGAATAAAGTCCGTCAAAGACTTGTGGGCCACTTCGGCCGCACGGCGCAGCACGGCCTCCTGCTCTGGGGTCGCACGCAGGCCGAGGCGTGCGGAGCGGGTACTTGCAATGGCGGTAGGCATGGAGGAACTCCGAAAATGTACGAACGACTCAATGTTAGTACAAACGACGCACAGCTGACCGGTGATCTGCCCCCGGCCGACACCTATCCCCCGCTTACCTTGCGGACTTCGATCGTGTTTTTTGTTTCAGTTCTCGAAAGAGAACGCTTGCCCGTTACAACCGGACACTCATAAGTCATTGTTTTATATAGACTCAGCCTCGCGAACGCTCGCGAGAGCGCAGGAGAAAACCAGATATATCTCCGCGTCACGGGCCTGTTTTTGGACAAAAAATGAGGGTTTTGGGTGCCAAACGCTCGCGAGGCCACACGCGTAAGTGATTGTCACCATTTGGAAATTCCAAAAAAAATCCCGACCGGAGAATGGTCGGGACTTTGGATGAATGGTGGCGGACGGTTGACCATGTGCCGATTGGCTTCCCGAGCTGATGAGCACTGGTGCGGACTGCTGCGGGCTTGCGGGTTCTCGTCACCGGGAGAGCAACGCCACGTACGCCTGGTAGCTGTAGATGCGGTTTTTCTTTTGGCCGGTCAGTTCGCCCACGATCCCGATATCTTCCAGAAGTTTCACGGCGGCGCTGGCGGTAGGAAACGTCGTGTCCAGTCGCCGACGCACGTGCTCGACGTTGAAGCGCGGCATCATCGGCAGCAGTTCGAACAGCCGATAGCTGATCGGCCCGGCCTTGGCCGACTCCAGCAGCCGCTTGCGATCGGCCGTAATGAGACTGGCTACGTCGATGATGCTGCGCTCGGCATCCGCACATGCCGCAGCCACGCCTTCCAGGAAGAAGGACACCCAACCCTCCCAGTCACCGTCGGTGCGGATGGCAGACAAGCGCCGGTAGTACTCGGCCTGGTGCCGCTTGAGGTAACCGCTCAAGTACATCAGCGGCTCTCGCAATTGCCCCCAGTGCTCCATCAGTGCGGCGATCAGCAGGCGTCCGATGCGCCCGTTGCCATCCAGGAAGGGGTGGATGGTTTCGAACTGGGCGTGAATCAGTGCGACCCTGACGAGCGGCGGCAGCTCAGCGTCGGCGGCATGGATGAACCTCTCCAGGTCCGCAAGCAAATCGGCCACCTGCTGCGGCGGAGGTGGAACGAACGTGGCGTTACCCGGACGCGTGCCGCCGATCCAGTTCTGCGAGCGGCGCAGTTCCCCAGGCTGCTTGCCGGCGCCGCGCGCCCCGTCGAGCAGCAGCCGATGCGCCTCGCACAGCAGGCGAACGCTGATCGGCAAGCCCTGCGGGTCGCGCAACTGTCCCTGTACCCAGCGGAACGCGCGCAGGTAATTGGTGATCTCCTCGACATCGTCGGTATTGCTGACCTTCAGGCCTGCCTCGTCATCGAACAGGTCGGTCAGGGTGGCCTGCGTGCCCTCGATCTGCGAGGTGAGCAGCGCTTCCTTGCGAATGGCGCTGTAGAGCAGCCATTTCACCGACGGAACCAGGCCCGACACGCCCGCCAGGCGCGCCAACGCCAGCCCGGCCTGCCGGTTCAGGTTGACAAAACTGGCCGACGCCAGTACCGGGTCGGCCGGGGGCAGCGGTCGAGGCACGAAGGCACGGACCGACTCACCCAGCGTGGACGTGACGGTGTAGGTGCCAGTGGTTCGTGTCATTGAAAGCGCGCTTTGATTTCACGGCTTATATTAAAGCATACTTTATTTATAAAAGGCAATGTCAAAGACCTTTTTAATATGCCGGATGAAGAGAGCGCCAGCTCAGGCAAAGTATTCGAAAAACTCGAATGCCTTGCTTGGAGGCCACCTACCCCTGTGACTCCCCAGCAGGGGTCAGGCGCCCATACCATCGGTGTCACTTCACCGATTCGTTGCCGCCGATTCAATATCCCATCGCCCGGTAGCCGCGCTGGCTGTCCCATATCAGGCTCTCCAGGTAGGGGCGCATGACGTTGGCCACCCGGCAAAGCTGGGCCGACTCCCACAGCTCATCCATGGTGACCCTCTTCTGCCGCCAGGCATCCCTGAGCGCCTCCAGCGCGATGTCCAGTCCGATCTTGTTGCGGAACTTGAAGCAGTCCGCGACGGTCTTTGCGACCGAGGTCACAGGAATATGCACAACACCGTCGAGCGATATCGTCACGACCTGAATGTCCGGGTCAGAAAGCCGAACGATACGAAGCGGCGGATAGCTCACCTGTGGCGGCCTGGCGTTGGGTGAGATCGCCACCCAGACTTCGTGAGGAGCCTGCGTGGTCAGCCCGTGGATCTGGAGCGCGGTCAGCAGACAAAACACCATGTGGGGGTGTTTGATCGCCAGCTGTGCCAGCTGATCATGCTCATTCAGCGCCCTGTCTGGCGCCGCATAGAGGCCCCGACTGATCCTGACGAGGGCGCCACTGCGCAGAAGTTGCTGGAGCGTCTCACCCGCGACACCGATCCGGGAGAGCTCATGCGCGCGAACCATCCCCTTCTTTTGGAGAAGTTCGAGCGCTAGGTTCGAGCGGGTTGAGATCATGCCAACATTATATGAAAAAGTCGGTGATTGTCAACAAGTACGTGCTTTATAGTATTCCCTGCGAACTGCTGTCGACTTGCTTGGCGCGAACAGGATCGCCCCGGTAGGGTTCGGAATGTCTCGTCAGTCGCCTACAGCGGCTTGCCTTCATCCGCGACCGACAGTTCTACAGCAACTCACCGCGCAGCCGTGACTGCCTTCGCATAATAGAAGCGGCCACTGTACCGATTCGACTTGCCGCCACATACCAAGCGAATTCGCTTGCCTGCAAATCTCTTGAGCGCGCCTTTTTGGTTCAGTGGCACCTCAACAAGGCAGCTGTTACCACTACCGTAAAGCAGGTAGTCCCTGACGTCGGCCGTAAAGAGAACGTATCCCATCCTTCTCGCAAGCTGTTTGAACTTGGCAAAGAGCTCAAATTTCTGAACCGTCCAGGTGGATACTGATCGCATTTGCTGGAGGCATAAACCGACGTCGTCGGTGAGGTTATCAGGTATCTGCTGCTCCAATTTAACGGCCATCGATCACCCCCCTGTATGACCGAACGTCGCGCCGCGGGTTTGCTGCCCACGTTCTGATTGCTGAGCCACAAATTCCCAGTATGCGTCTGCGAAGTCGGTTATGCATCAGTCCCCTCGCTCTGCGGCGAAGCGCTAGCCTTCAGTTCAGCGAACTTGGCAGCCATGGTTCTGCGACGGCGTTTGCGGATCGCCGTTGATAGTTACCATGAGCGCACGCTTTGAGGGATCAGTCTGGATGAGTTTAGATGGATCGCTAACCGTAACAGTGTCTACTCAACACGGATTGAAGGTAGAAAACTTCCTATTCGTTTCCAACCCTGTGCGCTGGTGCCTCGACACCATGGTTCAAAAACACTCTCACGGCGCCTGATGGCTGCGAGGGGGTCATTGATATTCTGCCGTAAACCCCCGTGACTTTTCCGGCAAACCCGTGAAACCCTCAACCGTACGCAACGCTCCTATGCCTAATTTCTAAGCACTTCACGCAAAAAACTTCGGCATCACAGTCCGCGCCGCAAGCCCCTTGGGTCTGGCTCGTTACATATGACAGACAATGCAATCGCATTGACAATGACAAGGCGAGTGCATTACCATGGCCACATGAGACACCTCGCACAGGAGCACGCCATGCCCGCCACCCTTGAAGCCGAATCCACGCTGACCGATCGTTACCAGACCACCGTGCCGGAAACGGTTCGCCGTGCTCTGCGCCTGCGTAAGCGCGACAAGATTCAGTACGTCATTCGCCCCAGTGGCGAAGTGGTGCTGACACGCGCCAATGATGCAGAAGCCGACGATCCGGTGCTGGGCCAGTTCCTGGGCTTCCTGGCGCACGACATCGCCACCCATCCTGACCGCCTGCAATCGGTGAGCAGCAGCTTTGTCCAACGCGTTCAGTCGCTGGTCAGTGAGGTGAATGTGGATCTGGATGCGCCCTTGTCGGCAGACGATGAATGAAAGCTGCCAAGCCTGCTCCTCTGGCCATCCACGGCTGGACAGTGTTTGCGCACCCGCTGTTCATGGCGCAAGTCGAAGCCCTGGTGGAGCAAGTCGAGGCACTCAAGAAAAAAGACCCGACTGGCTACGTCAAGAAGAACGCCACCAAGCGACTGGCCGCCATTGCCCGCCTGGCCTTT
>JBDLQY010000237.1:0-5798 GCA_039800325.1 Pseudomonadota bacterium
CAAGAATGAGGCAGTGACCATGCGCAACCGATTGTGCATCCAGCCGCTGCGATTGAGTTGCAGCATGGCCGCATCTACCAGAGGGTAGCCCGTGCGGCCTTCGCACCAGGCGGCAAACAGCTGGGGGTCGTCAACCCAGGTCACGGCATCGTATTCCGGCCGGAAAGCGCGTTCAACGACATGCGGATTGTTGAACAGAATCTGAAAGTAAAAATCACGCCAGATCAGCTCGGATAGCCAGGACTCGGCGCCCTCGCGGGCCGCGGGCTCGCGCTGCATGATTTCCCAGGCGAAGCGGGCAAGTCTGCGAATCGAGATCGTGCCGAAACGCAGATGAACCGAGAGGTATGAAGGTCCGCGTATGCCTGGGAAATCACGGGTGTCGCGATAGCGACCGATACGAGTCTTGAAATCTTCGAACAGGGCTTCTGCCCCGGTCGCGCCTGTGCGAATACCGATATCAGCCAGGTCGGTATCTTGAAAGCCCATGTCCTTAAGACTGGGTATCTGCCAGTGCTCTCCGGGTGGTGCGAGACGGCCTTCAAGCTTGACCTCGTGCTCAGCCAAATGGTCCGTGGTCAGTCGTTTGAGCCACGCTCTTTTGTAGGGCGTAAAAACCGAAAACGGCCGGCCGTCAGCGGTTAGGACTTCATCGCGCTCGAAGATCGTTTGATCTTTACAGGTGACCAGGCGTCTGCCTTGGGCGTGCAGCACATCGGCCACGCGGTTGTCGCGGCTGATTGCCGAGGGCTCGTAATCGTGATTGGCGTAGACCGCCTGAACCTGAAGCTGCGCAGCCAATTGTGGAATGGCTTCTGCCGCTATGGCATGCACCGCGATAAGCCCCCCACCGAAGGCGCGCAGCTGCGCGTCGAGTTCGACCAGCGTCTCGCGGATGAAGTGAACGCGGCGATCGACGCGCGGCAGCTCGTCGAGTATGTCCCGGTCGAAGATGAAACAGCAGTAAATTTTGCCGCCATCTTGTAATGCCCTTGCGAGTGCTGCGTTGTCTTGCAGTCGCAGATCGCGCCTGAACCAGAATAGACTGGCTTGACCAGCGACCGTCGCTTGTACCTGTTTCACATCAGTTTCCATCGGATATTCGTTGTTTCGCCAGTGGCCGGCCCGTAAAATACGCTTATGCCAACTGATACCTCAAAGCCCCCAGCGGCTTCGCCTTTCAGCAACTTCACCAACCATTTCCTGATTGCCATGCCCAGTATGGTCGACCCCAATTTCGGCGGGGCGCTGGTGTTCGTGGCAGAGCATAGCGAAAAGGGAGCGCTTGGTCTGGTCGTCAATCGACCCATGGAAATCAATCTGACCACGCTCTTCGAGCGAATTGACCTTCAACTGTTGGGCGATTCCCCAGCGCGGTCTCCGGTCTTTTATGGTGGGCCTGTGCAGACTGATCGCGGCTTTGTTCTGCATCAACCCGTCGGGCAATGGAACTCGACCGTGCTGGTCAGTGACGAGCTGGGTCTTACCTCTTCCAAAGACATTCTTGAAGCGGTTGCTGATGGTCGCGGACCCGAGCGCCTCATGGTGCTGCTGGGCTACTCTGGTTGGGGGCCTGGCCAGCTCGAAGACGAAATCTCGCGCAATGCCTGGCTCACGGTACCCGCAGATCCGGCGCTTATTTTTGACACGCCAGTCGATGAGCGCGTGCATGGGGCTTTTGCATTGCTGGGCGTGAATCCAGTTTTTCTTGCGCCTGCCGCCGGGCATGCCTGAGCACCGACTCCACCAGACGCTGCTTGCCTTCGATGTCGGCACGCGCCACACCGGCGTTGCCATCGGTAACACCCTGAGCGCATCAGCGCGAGGGTTGGCCGTGCTCGATGCTCGAGTCACTGCTCGTTTGTTTGAGGCGATCGCCGCCCTTATAAACGAGTGGCAGCCTGATGTCCTGGTGGTGGGGCGGCCGCTTCATCCGGACGGCAATCCGCATCTGATGACCGCGCGCAGTGAGCGTTTCGCCCGACAGTTGCACGGACGCTTTCGAAAACCGGTTGAGCTGGTCGATGAGCGCTACAGCACCGTGGAAGCGCAGTCGGGTTCTGGTGCGCAGATCGATGCTGAAGCTGCGGCCATAATCCTGCGACAATATCTTGCCGATAGGTAACGCAGTATCTTGGCAACCACAAAACCCAGGAGCCCCCGACCATGAATGCGCCTGACGCCGAAGCCGCCTATGCCAGTCTGCGTGAGGCACTTCGAGCCGCACGGCCTGCTCAGTTGGTCGGTATCCATAGCGGAGGGGTCTGGGTCGCGCGGCGTCTGCAGGCTGATCTGGGTCTCATAACGCCCTTGGGAAGCCTGTCCAGTGCCTTTCACCGTGACGACTATGACCGGCGTAAATTACCCGCCGAAATTCATGCCTCTGAGCTGCCGTTTGAGGTGTCAGGTGCCGACATTATTTTGGTCGACGACATTCTTTACACCGGCCGCACCGTTCGTGCTGCTCTGAATGAAATCTTCGACTATGGACGTCCCGCGCGTGTCCGCCTGGCCGTGCTCATCGATAGGGGCGGTCGCGAGTTACCGATTGAAGCCGATTTCTGCGGCATCCGACAGCCCCTTCCCGCTGAGCATGAGTACGTGCTGTCGCAGCGTCTCGATCATCGTTTTGAACTTACCGTCGAATAAACCCTCTCGCCTGGGCCCGCACGCACATGCCGCTGAAACATCCACAGCTCAACAGTCACGGCGAACTCAAGCACCTTCTTACCATTGAGGGCTTGTCGCGCGACATGATTCATCACATCCTCGATACCGCGGCTGGTTTCGTGGGCGTGTCCGATCGTGAGGTGAAGAAAGTTCCGCTGCTTCGCGGTGTGTCGGTGTTTAATCTGTTTTTTGAAAATTCCACCCGCACGCGCACAACCTTCGAAATCGCGGCCAAGCGTCTGTCGGCTGATGTCGTCAACCTCAATATCAATACCTCGTCCACGGCCAAAGGAGAGTCGCTGCTCGACACGATTGACAATCTGGTGGCTATGCACGCCGATATGTTCGTGGTGCGGCATGCACAAAGTGGTGCCCCGTTTCTGATTGCCGAGCATGTTGATCGCACGCGCGGCAGCGTGCATGTGGTCAACGCAGGAGACGGTCGACATGCGCATCCCACTCAGGGTTTGCTCGACGTTTATACCATTCGCCACTTCAAAAAAGACTTCACCAATCTGCGTGTGGCCATCGTAGGTGATGTTCTGCACTCAAGGGTTGCCCGGTCGGATATTCATGCGCTGACGACGCTCGGTGTTCCCGAGGTGCGGGTGATAGGACCGCAAACGCTTCTTCCGTCTGGTCTCGAGCAGATGGGTGTCAGCGTCTACAACGATATGCGCGAGGGCCTGCGCGATGTCGATGTCATCATCATGCTCAGGCTACAAAGCGAGCGCATGCGGGGCGCTTTACTGCCCTCAGCCCAGGAATATTTCAAGCACTATGGCCTCACCGAAGAGAAACTCGCGCTGGCAAACCCCGACTGCATTGTGATGCATCCGGGGCCCATGAATCGCGGCGTCGAGATCGACTCGGCCGTGGCCGACGGCCCGCAGGCTGTTATTCTCGATCAAGTCACTTTTGGCATTGCGGTGCGCATGGCCGTGATGAGCATTCTGGCGAAGTCATGAACCGACTGACTATCCTAAACGCGCGCCTGCTGGATCCCGCATCCGGTGTTGATCGTGCGCCGTCCCTGGCCACCTCGGTACACATCGAGGGCGATCGTATTCTCGCTCTAGGCGATGCGCCTGCAGGGTTCGCGCCCGACCGGAAAATCGACGCCAGCGGACTCGCCCTCATGCCAGGCCTGGTTGATCTGTCAGCCCGCCTGCGTGAACCAGGCTTTGAGTACAAGGCAACTCTTGAGTCTGAGATGCAGGCTGCAATTGCCGGGGGCGTTACCTCATTGGCCTGTCCGCCCGACACTGATCCGGTGCTCGATGAGCCCGGTCTTGTCGAAATGCTCAAACACCGAGCACGTGGTATTGCAGGGTCCCGGTTGTACCCCGTGGGTGCGCTCACCGTGGGGCTACGAGGCGAGAGCATCACTGAAATGGCCGAACTGGTTGAGGCCGGTTGCGTGGGCTTTTCTCAGGCTCACGCTCCCATATCCGACACGCAGGTTCTGATGCGGGCGCTTCAGTATGCGCGCACCTTCGGCTACACAGTCTGGTTACACCCTCAAGACCCGCAGCTGTCGCGCGGCGGTGTTGCGCACTCGGGCGCCTACGCCAGCCGCCTGGGTCTATCTGGGGTGCCAGTCATCGCTGAAACGGTGGCACTGCACACCATCTTTGAACTGATGCGGGTCACGGGTGCCCGCGTGCACCTGTGCCGTCTGTCATCAGCGGCGGGTGTCGATCTCTTGCGACGCGCAAAGGCCGAGGGGCTTCCCGTGAGCTGTGATGTGTCAGCGCATCATGTGCACCTGACCGACCTTGATATCGGCTTTTTCGACAGCAATAGCCGGGTCGATCCACCGTTCAGGTCGCAACGAGACCGCGATGTGCTGCGCGCGGCCCTGGCCGACGGTACCATCGATGCGATTTGCTCAGATCACACGCCTGTAGATGATGACGCCAAGCAATTGCCCTTCGCAGAGGCTGAGCCCGGTGTCACCGCTCTTGAGCTCTTGCTGCCGCTGACTCTGAAGTGGGCTGATGAATGCGGGCTTCCCCTGGTACAGGCCTTGTCGCGACTGACCACCGGCCCTGCCCGGGTGCTTGACCTGGACGAACCGTCATCGCTTGCGCCCGGGGCGCCGGCTGATCTATGCCTGTTCGATCCGTCAGAGCATTGGGTGGTGTCGCGGGGCAGCCTTTACAGTCAGGGCAGTCACACGCCCTATCTGGGCCGCGAGCTTCAGGGCCGAGTTCGCATGACGCTGGTGGCGGGACGCGTGGTGTTTGAGGCTGCGACTCAGGGTTAAGAGCACTGTTTTAACAGCGAGCTGATGTACGGATTGCCCGTTTCACCAAACGGGTTGCACACGGTAAGCCCAGCCCAGGTAAAACCGTCTTGCAGGTCTTCCGACAATAACCATCGGCAGCCGGCTTGAGCGGCGGCTGCAATGATGAGCGCATCCCAGATACCTAGACCGCGACCAGCGGACAGCTCAGCCGCTAAAGCCAGGGCCCGTGGCGACGAGGGCACCGTGTCGAAACTGTCAGACCAGGCCGTGATGGCTGCCCGTGCCTGAACCGGCGTTCGGCCTGCCTTGCGTACGAGTACTGCAAATAATTCGCCCAGTACCTGGGCCGGGATGAGGGTGTCGCTTTGGGGAAGGGCTGCTAACAGGGCAAGCGCGCGATCTCTGCGAGGGGCGTCATTGATTCCCTCTGCATAGACCAAAACGTTGGTGTCTAGCGCGAAGCGCACAGATTGTGGCCTTAAAGCGGACGGTTAACGCTTGACCCGCGAATGGGCCGCGTGCGGCTGACAGATCAGCTGCGGTCGTAAAGCGAGTCACGCGACCAGCGTGGCAGATTCAGGATGGGCTGAGCGATCAGCTGTCTGAGCAACGACGCCCGAGCTTCACCAGCCAGTGCGAGGGTGCTGGACTCGGCGGGGGGTATGAGACGAGCAACTGGCTTGCCATGGCTGGTCACCACGTAGTGGGCTCCTTCTTCGCGGACTTCGCGCACCAGCTGCGCGAAGTAACGATTGGCGTCGGTTGCGGGAATTTGTTTTGACATCGTCCTATTATACGTAGTTTCACTACTTTTGCAACAAGTCAGAATACGAGGCGGCTATGACGATTGGACGGCGCTAGGCCTCTCGACTGGCTT
>JBDLQY010000238.1:0-27267 GCA_039800325.1 Pseudomonadota bacterium
TGTGCCGACCCGGAAGACCCCTTGGTGGTTGCGTACACCTTTTCGAAGACCTGGCAGATGACGGGCTGGCGTCTGGGCTGGCTCGCAGCACCGGCGGCCCTGGTGCCCGATCTCGGCAAACTCATCGAGTACAACACCTCATGCGCACCGGGCTTCATCCAGCGCGCAGGCATCGTCGCGATCGAGCAGGGCGAGCAACCCATCCGCGATTTTGTCGATGAACTCGCGCGTCGACGTGACGCACTCCTGGCGTTGCTGGCCAACATCCCCGGTGTTGAACTCAGCCGACCCGATGGAGCGATGTATGCATTTTTCAAAGTGGCCGGCGAACGAGACAGTCTGAGTCTGGCGAAAGCGCTGGTGACCGAAGCCGGATTGGGACTAGCTCCTGGGATTGCGTTTGGTCCGGAAGGCGAAGGCTATCTGCGCTGGTGTTTCGCACGCCCGACCGAACAACTGGCTGATGGCGCCGAGCGACTTCGAACATTTTTGCGCAGCCGCGCCTAAAACCTCAGCATTGGGACACGGGCTCGTGAGGGCCAGGGCCCGAGTCAGGACTGTGATGAGGAGCGGCCCACCGTGGTGACGCCGCGGTTAGCCAACGCGTCTGCCCGATCGTTGTCCGCATGCCCAGAATGCCCTTTAACCCAGCGCCACTCCAGCTGGTGGCGAGAAGCCTGTGCATCAAGCGCCTGCCAGAGATCGACATTCTTGACCGGCTTGCGGTCGGCCGTCTTCCAGCCCCGAGCGCGCCAGCCACGCAACCACTCTTGAATGCCCTTCTGAACATACTGCGAATCGGTATGCACGATGGCGTGACTGGGTTTACGCAAGGCCTGTAGCGCCTGGATGACTGCGGTTAATTCCATTCGATTATTGGTGGTCAGGGCCTCGCCACCGAAAAGCTCTTTCTCATGTTCCCTCCAACGCAACAGCGCACCCCATCCCCCTGGCCCCGGGTTGCCCTTGCAAGCGCCGTCGGTATAGATGTGAATAGGTTCAGTACTGGATGCGCCGTGATCGCCGGCGGCCGCAGCAGCCCCGGCCTTGATCCGCTCAGTGTCGTTAATCAAGAGAATCCTTCATGCAATCGCGGGGCGATGACTGGGGTGCGGCAACGGCCACACTGGCGCGCCGAACCGGGCGGCGCTTCCAGGCAGGGCCCACGAGACGAATCGAGGCTTGACGCTTAATCGCAGTTAAAACGTAGACAGCACCACAGATGGGCCACCAGCGATCGCCAGCAGCTTCAAGAAATGCCGTCCGTGCCAACCACCGGTCACTGCGGCAGGGTGGTCTGAAGCACCCATTCTGAGCACTCTCAACGGATAGCTCTAGCAGCTTGCACCAATCACGTAGCCTCAGCATGGTGAGCGCATGCGCGGGTTTTGGAAAAAATCCGCGCTCAAATGATCGTCCCATCCAGTCGCGCAAACCCCAGAGGCTGACCGGATTAAAACCAGACAATACAAGCCGGCCCTCGGGTCTGAGCACTCGCTCGGCCTCACGCAGGACTTGATGCGGATCTTGGGCGAAGTCCAGCACATGCGGAAGCACCAGAAGATCAAGCGACTGCGAATCGAACGGCAGGGCCTCAAACTGATCGA
The DNA here is from genome assembly GCA_039800325.1 of Pseudomonadota bacterium. Taxonomy (GTDB): domain Bacteria; phylum Pseudomonadota; class Gammaproteobacteria; order Burkholderiales; family Burkholderiaceae_E; genus SYIM01. Next base: position 1,608 of record JBDLQY010000238.1, read on the forward strand.
CCAGCAGATCACAGCCGGCATGGTCCTCATCCACGCTGCAAACGCGCACCCGGCAAGGCATGCGATTGCTGCGCAGCGCGTCAATCTTCAACGAACCCAGTTGTACTGCGTTAAATCCGAATAAATCAGCGACCATGGCGTCGAAGGTGGACAGTTCCCAGGCCAACATATAGCGTCCAGGCGCAGAATCCAGAAAGGCGGACCAGGCGCGCATGTCTGCCGCGACACCCGCTCCTATAATGTCTAACGCTTTTCGGTCATCCGACATCATGCCTACCCATACTGACTGGCGCTTTGCGGCGCCATCTCATCCTCTGATTCAGCCGATTCCGGCTTTTAACGATAACTATTTCTGGCTGCTGCAAAAGCCCGGTACGCGCCTGGCTGCCGTCGTCGATCCCGGTGATGCCGAACCCGTTCTCGCGCGTTTGGCCGCTGAACAACTGACGCTCGCGTCGATTCTACTGACTCATCACCATGCCGATCACACAGGCGGCGTCGCTGAGCTGTGTGCCCGCACCGCAGCGGTGGTTTTTGGTCCGGCTGACGAGGGTATTGCGGGGGTTCAGGTTCCCTTGAGCAACGGTGATTCGATCGACATTTTTCAAGCACCGGTCGATCGTGGGGAATCTTCAGCGAGCGTCCGCGATACGGGCGGCGCTCAAGCGGGTCTTAGAGCGCAGGTCATCGCTGTGCCGGGACACACCCGCGGGCACATCGCCTACTGGCTGAGTCAGGTCGGCGACGATAGCCGTCCGGTCCTGTTTTGCGGAGACACTTTATTTGCTGCTGGATGCGGGCGGGTATTTGAGGGCACGCCCGAGCAAATGCTGGCATCACTCGACCGACTGACCCAACTGCCGCCCGAAACGCTGGTCTACTGTGCCCATGAATATACGGTGTCTAATTTGATGTTCGCCGCTGCGGCGCTGACTGGCCTGCCCGTGATCAAAGACCGGCTCGCCGAAGCGCAGCGCATGCGGGCTCATGGGTTGGCGACTGTACCCTCCAGCCTGGCCATTGAGTCTGCGACCAACCCATTTCTGCTGGTTGACTGCGCGCAGGCTCGAGACGCTGCAGCGCACCGCCTCGGCCAGCCAAGCACCGGACGAGTGTCCGTCTTTGCAGCCCTTCGCGACTGGAAAAACAACTTCAGGCCAACTTGACCGATGGTCGGTCATCTCCTAGAGTCCGCGGTTTGAACGGCCCAGCGGCCATCGCCCCGGAAAGCAAGTTGCAGCTTGAATCTATAGACCACGCTCTCGGGCGTCAACACTCTGTTTCGCGAACTGAACCCAAGACTGGTTTGGCGCTGTCGCGCGTATTCGCGCTCGTCATCGCCATCGGACTCTCGGGCTGTGCGGTCCTACAGGCGCCGACCCCCAGCGGATCTGATAGCGGCATGCCCACGACAGAGTCAGCCCCGGCCGCTTCCAGCACCGTGGCCAAGGGAGTACCACCGGCAACCAGCGATCGCGCAGGTGCGACCGCCGATACGCCGGACGCCTCGCTGGATGCTGACGTCGATCTGCCCGGACGCCGCTTCGACAGCCTCTGGGATCGCATTCGTGCGGGCTTCGCGATGCCTGAGCTGCCCACCAAGCTGGTCGCCGACAAAGAACGCTTTTATCTAGATCGGCGCGACTACCTCGACCGTATGATGACTCGCGGTGGGCGTTATCTGTACTACATCGTCGAAGAGATCGAGAAGCGGGGCTTGCCCACCGAGTTGGCGCTGCTGCCCTTTGTGGAAAGCGCCATGAATCCGACGGCCCTGTCGGTCGCGCAAGCGTCGGGCCTGTGGCAGTTTATTCCGTCCACTGGCCGCGCATTCAATCTTGAGCAAAACTGGTGGGTGGATAACCGCCGCGACGTCGTTAAATCGACCCAAGCCGCCCTTGATTACCTGCAGAAGATCTACGAAATGCAGGGGCGCGACTGGTTTTTGGCGCTGGCATCTTATAACTGGGGCGAAGGTGCGGTGGCCCGTGCCATGAAGAACAACCAGGCGCGCGGACGACCCACCGACTATCTGTCCCTCAATATGCCCAATGAGACTCGGCACTACGTGCCCAAGCTCATCGCGCTGAAAAATATCCTGCTGCGAGCTGACGAGTTGGGCTTGACGCTACCCCCTCTGGCCAACCGCCCGTACTTCGTCACGATTGAAAAAACCCGGCCCATCGATCTCAAGCTGGCGGCGCAGTTTGCCGGCATGACGCTGGCTGAGTTTCTCGAGCTGAATCCGGCACACAACCGCCCCGTCATTCAGGCCAGCCGCAATAACCAGATCAAGTTACCCGCTGACCGGGTCGATGCGTTTCTGGAAGCTGTCGAACGACACGGCGAAGCCAACAAAAGCTTCGCCACCTGGCATCCCTACACCCTGAAGCAGGGCGAGACACTGGAAGCAATCGCGCAGCGCGGAGGCATCAGTCCCACCGAATTACGGCGCGCTAACGGCTTGCGGCCAAATAGTCGAATTCTGGCTGGTACCCGCCTTCTGGTGCCGCAGCAGGCGAGCGATGGCGATCGACAGATCGAAACCTTCATTGCACCCCGCATCTATGAGCAGGTCGACCTCGCGCCGGTGCACCACACGGTAGGCCCCAAAGACAAACTGGCCACCATCGCCGCGCGCTACGGAGTGTCGCAAGCCCAACTGCGCACGCAAAACAAACTGGCACAGGGCGAGCCCGCTCGGGGCACTCGCCTGCTGATCCGCCCGGGTGGCACCCAGACGGTGCTGATTACCGAACAGGGGCGGCGCGAAATCGTCCCGGCTCGTAACGATACAGCGGCCTCGGGCAGTGCACGGACAGCGGTCGCCACCGCCCGGTCACAGCCAGCTGTACTGAAAGCTGGAGACTGCCACGATGCGCAGGAATGCAGGCTGCTTGCCGCGCTGAAGGCGGCCGGCTCTGAGCCGCAACCCGCGACGACGCCAAGAGCGGCTACCAACACTAACCCACAATCGCCGCAGGCGGCACCTAAACGCGCCCAATCACAGCAGGCTGACTCGAAACCTAGCCCGTCGTCGAACGCCACATCCAAACCTGCCCAGTCGCAGCCGGCGGCGTCCAAGCCCGCCCAGCCTGCTGCGACCACCGCGAGCGGACAGTCGTCGAAGCCTGCCAACGCACCCAAGCCCGCGGCCAAAGATGCAGCGCCCGCTAAGACTGCGCCGACTGAGACCCGGGTTCAGGGAACCGACGCACGCCCCAAGACACAGACGGCAGCTGCCGCACCCAAGCCCAGTACGACGAACGACAGCACTGCCAATAAGACGCAGGCGGCGCCCTCGCGAGCTCAGGTAAGCGCGTCCGAAAAATTGCCGTCCGGTGCGAAGACTGCAGCATCGTCCAGCCCGTCACCTGCCGTGACTAAGCCTGCGGCCCAACCCGATCAGGCGGCAAAACCAAAAGCGCCCCAGGCCAATGCAGGGCGCGAGTCAAGCGCGGGCAAACCATCGCAGGCGACCGAAGGTGTGCCGCTGCGCACCAGCGTACCGGCGCCTGGAAAACCTGCGGCAGAAGTTGACAGACCCGTTCGACCCGAGCCTGCACGTCCGCAGACCTGAGGCTTTGTAACGGCCCCCTGCAGTGGCGCTCTGACGGTGCCGCTTGGCAGTGGACGTTGACGCTGGCCTGTTGGCTGCTGAGCCTAGCCTGCTGATGCCAGCAGAGCCCGCGTGTACTCATGCTGAGGCTGCTCAAACACTCGCTGGGTGTCGCCCGTTTCGACGATCTGACCGTCTTTCATGACGACCACGCGGTGCGCCATCGCTTCAATCACTGCCAGGTCGTGCGTGATGAACAGGTAGCTCATGCCGAATTTTCGCTGAAGGCTGACCAATAACTGAAGCACCTGCTGCTGCACGGATACATCGAGCGCCGAGGTAGGCTCATCGAGCAGCAGCAAGGCAGGCTTGAGAATAACGGCCCGCGCGATGGCTATACGCTGCCGCTGACCGCCAGAAAATTCGTGCGGATAGCGGTCAAGCATCTCGGCCGTCAGCCCCACTTCCTCCAGCATGCTCACCACCGCATCGCGACGCTCGGAAGGCTGTAATTGCGGCTGATGCAGGGCAAGTCCCTCGCCCACAATAGCGCCTATGGTCATACGCGGTGATAGTGCGTTGTACGGGTCTTGAAATACCACCTGCATGCCTGCACGCAGAACACGCAGCTGCGTCTGCGGTAAAGCATCGATGGCCTGGTCATGAAGACGGATCTGCCCGGTAGTCTGCGCAGCCGAGAGCCTCAGAAGACTCATGCCCAGGGTTGTCTTACCCGAGCCCGATTCACCCACGATACCCAGCGTCTCGCCAGGTCGCAGCTGCAGATCAGCGCCTCGAACCGCCTCAAACCAGCGGCGACGCAGAAAACTTCCCCCAACTGAAAAGCGACAGGAGATGGACTGCGCAGCGAGCACCGCCGGCGCTACGGTGTCCGGCGGGTGATCAATCATTCGCCGGGGCCGGCTGTCGAGCAGCTCGCGGGTGTAGGCATGGGCGGGCTGGGTGAATACCTGGTCGACTGCACCTGCCTCGAGCACCCGCCCATGGCGCATAACCGCTACCCGATCAGCGAAGCGTTTGACCAGCGGCAGGTCGTGCGTGATGAGAAGCAGCGACATGCCAAACTCGCGCTGCAAATCATCAAGCAGTGCGATGATCTGGCGCTGAATCGTAACGTCGAGTGCCGTGGTGGGCTCGTCAGCGATCAGCAGTTTGGGACGGCAGGCTAATGCCATGGCGATCACCACCCGCTGGCGCTGCCCACCCGACAACTCGTGCGGGTAGGCGTCGACCCGGCGCTGCGGCTCAGGTACCTGAGTGAGTGCGAGTAGCTCAATGGCCCGAGCGCGCGCCGCAGCGCGGCTGAGCCCCTCATGGCGCTGCAGTACCTCACCGATCTGGTCACCCACGGTAAAGAGCGGGTTGAGCGCGCTCATGGGCTCCTGAAACACCATGCCGATGTCACGACCCCGCAGCCCGCGCATGGCCTGATCGGACAGGCGCAGCAGGTCTGTGCCCTCAAACAGAATTTGCCCCTGGTAGCGAGCATCCAGGTTCAGTCTTAGCAGCGATAGCGCGGTAACTGTTTTGCCAGACCCTGACTCGCCCACCAGCGCGAATTTTTCGCCACGCCTGACCGACAGCGATACGCGATCGACCACCTGCGATTCGCCACGGGTGCCTATGAAACTGATGGAGAGCTCGCGCAGCTCAAGCAAAGGCACCTGGGGCGCAGTCTGAAAGGGCTGATCAGAATCTGATGCGACGCGCAGACTGGTCTCAGCTCGTTCTGATGCGGGGCGCAGACTCATCTCAACTCTTTCGGGTGTCGAGCGCATCGCGTAGCGCTTCGCCAATGAATATCAGCAGCATGAGCGTCGCCACCAAAACGCCGAAGGTGCTGAGCGAAATCCACCATGCATCAAGATTCGTCTTGCCCTGAGCAAGCAACTCACCCAGACTGGGCGTGGAGACAGGTACGCCCAGGCCGAGAAAATCAAGGCTGGTCAGTGCAACGATCGCCGCGCTCATTCTGAATGGCAGAAAAGCGATGACCGGTGTGAGCGAGTTGGGCAGCACATGTCGTACGATGATCTGCCTGTCGGACAAGCCCAGGGCCCGTGCAGCTGTCACATACTCCAGCTGTCGATTGCGCAGAAATTCAGCACGTACATAATCCGACAGGCCCATCCAGCCGAATAACCCCAAAATGGCCAGAAGAATCCATACGCTGGGTTCAAAGATGGACGCCAAAATCAGCAGAAGATAGAGCTCGGGTATGGCCCCCCATACCTCGATAAAGCGCTGCAGGACCAGATCGATTCGGCCTGCAAAATAGCCCTGGATGGCCCCCGCGATAACACCGATCAGAACACCCAGCGCCGTCAGTGCCAGCCCAAACAACACCGAGACCCGAAAGCCGTACAGCAGTCGTGCCAGAACATCGCGTCCGCGGTCATCGGTACCCATGACATTGACGGCCGATGGCGGTGCGGGGTTCGGACTGGGCGCAAAGTAGTTAATGGTGTCGAACCGATAGGAATTCAGCGGCCATAAGGTCCAGTTGCCTGATGCCGACAGGCGCTCACGAATAAAGGGATCGAGATAATCGGTTTCGGTTCGGAAGTCACCACCAAAAGTCGTCTCGGGGTAGTTCTTCAAGAGCGGCACATACCACTGGCCCTCATAGCGAACCACGATTGGCTTGTCATTGGACAGGAACTCGGCGCCCAGGCACAGCACAAAGGCGACCAGAAAAATCCAAAGACTCCAGTAACCGCGCCGATTGGCCCGAAAGCGCAGCCAGGCCCGACGCCCTGGACTCATGGGGCCGCTCCGAACTTCACCCGCGGGTCTACCCAGGTATACATCACATCAGTAACCAGCTTAGTCAACAGTCCGAGCAGCGAAAAAACATACAGTGAACCCAGCACGACCGGGTAGTCCCGCTTCATCACGGCCTCATAGGACAGCAATCCCAGTCCGTCGAGTGAAAAAAGCGTTTCGATCAGAAGCGACCCGGTGAAGAAGGCACCGACGAACGCAGCCGGAAATCCAGTAACCAGCGGGATGAGCGCGTTTCGGAAGATGTGCCGGTAAAACACGCGCTGCTCGCTGAGGCCCTTGGCACGCGCGGTCATCACATACTGTCGGCGAATTTCCTCGAGAAACGTGTTCTTGGTCAGCATGGTGGTGACCGCGAAACTGCCGACGATCAGACAGGTCAGTGGTAGGGCCAGATGCCACAGATAGTCGAGTACCTTGCCAGCCAGCGACAGCTGCGCCCAGTTGTCCGAGGTCAGCCCCCGCAGCGGAAACCATTGCAGAAACGAGCCCCCGCCGAACAGCACCAGTAGCGCCACCCCCAGCACGAAGCCCGGAATCGCATAGCCCACCAAAATAGCCGTGCTGGTCCACAGATCAAAACGTGAGCCGTTACGAACCGCCTTGGCAATGCCCAACGGAATAGAGACGGCATAGACGATGAGAAAGCTCCACAAACCGAGACTGACGGACACCGGAAGCTTCTCAATAATCAGGTCCCAGACGCCTTTATGGTGGAAATAACTCTTACCGAGATCAAACTGCGCGTAGCGCACCAGCATTTCAACAAAGCGCTCATAGGCGGGTTTGTCAAAGCCATAGAGCTCGCGGATTTCTTTGAGTCGTGCGGCATCAACGCCCTGAGCACCCCGATATACCCCGCCTGATGAAGCGACTTCGCCACTGAGCGAATCGCCGCGCAGCTCCTGAATCAGCTGCTCAACTGGACCGCCCGGCACGAACTGAATGATGACAAAGCTCACCAGTAGGATTCCGATCAGGGTCGGAATCATGAGCAGCAGGCGTTTGACGATATAGGCAAGCATGGGCGACGCCTATCGGTTGGCACTGCCGTCGGCGAGCCACCAGGTTTTCAGCATCCAGGTGGGCGCCCAATAGAACCGCGGTAGCGTCTGCGGGTGCTCGAGCTGGCGGCTGAATGCCACCCGGTGGGTGGCAGCATGAAAGTGCGGCACCAGATAGTGGCCGTGTCTAAGCACGCGGTCGAGGGCGCGCGCAACATCGGCAAGCTCGGCCCGGGAGCGGCTTTGTAAGGCGCGCGCGATCAGCGCATCGACAGCCGAATCGCGGATACCCGGCAGATTTTGTGATCCCTTCTCATCGGCAGCAGCCGATGAGAAATACTCCATGAGCTCATTGCCCGGCGTCTGGCTGGCACCGAAGACATGCACCGCCACGTCGAACTCAAAGTCCTGTTGGCGCTTGCGATATAAGGCCGGGTCGGTCACACGCATCGACGCCTGTATGCCCAGTTTGGCGAGGTTGCGAACCCATGGCACCGCCACCCGCTCAAGTGATTTGGAGTAGGTGAGGATTTCGAACTCGAAGGCGCGACCGCTGCCGTCACGCAGCACACCGTCATCAGCAACTCGCCAGCCAGCCTGCGCCAACAGCGCCAGCGCCTGGCGAAGATTGGCACGCAGGCTGTTGGGCGCATCGGTTCGGGCGGGCATGGGCACCTCACCGAAAACGGCCGGCGCTAATTGCGCCCGAAGGGGCTCAAGTAGCGCGAGTTCGGCGGGCGTGGGCGCGCCGCTTGCCGCCATTTCACTGTTGGTGAAATAGCTGGGGCTACGCGCGTACTGGCCATAGAAGATCTGCCGATTCATCCACTCAAAATCCATCGCCAGACTGAGGGCCTCGCGCACGCGGACATCGCTGAAGATGGCGCGACGGGTGTTCAGAACAAAGCCCTGCATACCGGCGGCATTCGCATGCGCGAATTCACGCTTGATGAGTTCGCCACGCCGGTACCTCGGCCCGGCGTGACCGCGGGCCCAATTGCGTGCCGAGTTTTCGTAAATCCAGTCAAACTCGCCGGCCTTAAATCCTTCCAGGCGCGCCGTCTCATCCTTGAAATACTTGTAGGTGATGCGCTCGAAATTAAACATGCCTCGGCGCACATTGAGATCATTGGCCCAGTAATCGGGATTGCGCCGATAACTGACCGATCGGCCCCAGTCAATTCGCTCAACCCGATAGGGCCCGCTGGCGATAGGCTCATCCTGAACCACTTCAGAAAATGACTTACCGGCACCCCAGCGACGCGAAAACACCGGCATCTGCGAGCCGATGATCATGTGCAACTCATGATTGCGTCGTTTGAAATCAAAGCGAATGGTGCGCTCATCGACCACCCGCACGCGTTCAACATCAGCAAAATTCTGGCGGTATCGGGGGTGGGCCTGCTGGCTGGTCAGGGTGACGAACGAGTGTCGCACGTCTTCAGCGGTGACAGGTGTGCCATCCGAAAACCGCGCCCGGGGATTAAGCCTGAAGCTGATTGACAGCCCATCGCCTGCAAATTCAATGTGTTCGGCCAGAAGCCCATACATTGAAAAGGGCTCATCGTCACTGGTTTCGCACAGGGTTTCGAACATCAACACACCGATGCCAGCCGCTGCAATTCCCTTCAGGGTAAACGGATTCAGCTTATCGAAACTGCCGAACCCATCGAGATTGATAGAACCACCGCGTGGCGCTTTCGGGTTGACGTAGTCAAAGTGGGCAAACCCCGGCGCATAACGCGGCTCAGCGCCCCAGGCGATCGCATGCGCAGCATGAATCGCTGGCGTTAGCGCAGACAGCAGCAAACCGAAGACGACGGTAAAGAGGCTCAAGATGGGGTACATGCGACAATAGAGCGACGACCGATTCTAGCGGAGAGCTTCGCGATGGGTTTTCTGGCGGGTAAACGAATCCTGATCACCGGGTTGCTGTCTAATCGTTCAATTGCCTATGGCATCGCGCGCAGTTGCCACGCGCAGGGCGCCCAGTTGGCCTTCACTTATCAGAACGAACGCTTTCGCGATCGCGTAGCCGAAATGGCGGCGGGGTTTGGATCCAGCCTCATTCTGCCCTGCGACGTCGCAGAAGACGCCCAAATTGAAGCGGTATTCGGCGAGCTGGCCAAGCACTGGGATGGCCTTGACGGTTTGGTGCATGCCATTGCCTTTGCGCCGCGCGAGGCCATCGCAGGCGATTTTCTCGAGGGAGTCAGTCGCGAAGCCTTCCGGGTGGCTCACGATATTTCAGCCTACAGCTTCGTCGCCATGGCCAAGGCGGCCCAGCCCCTCATGAGCGGTCGCCGTGGCGCCCTGCTGACCCTGAGTTATCTGGGCGCGGTACGCATGGTGCCCAACTACAACACCATGGGACTGGCCAAGGCCAGTCTCGAAGCCTCTGTTCGGTATCTGGCTGAATCACTGGGCCCACGTGGCATCCGCGTCAACGGCATTTCAGCAGGTCCCATCAAGACGCTAGCGGCCAGCGGTATCAAAGGCTTTTCAAAAATTCTTGATTTCGTCGAAACCCATTCACCCCTGAGGCGTAATGTCACCGTCGACGATGTGGGCAATGTAGCCGCCTTCATGCTGTCCGATCTGGCTGCGGGCGTGACCGCTGAAATCACCTATGTTGACGCGGGCTTCAGTCAGACCGTGGGCGGCATGGGCGGTGGCGCCGTCTCCGAGGGATGACCGAAGACCCAAGCCTCACAGTCGCTGATCGGCGCACAGTGCAAGCGCCTGAAGTGCTGCGCGTGCAGGGTGTGGTGAAAGAGCTGGGCGGCCGACGAATACTCGACGGCATCAACCTGTGTCTCAGGCAAGGCGAGCGAGTTGCACTGCTGGGTGAATCGGGCAGCGGCAAGTCGACCCTGCTGAACATCATCTCGGGGCTAGAGGCGGCCGATGCCGGCTACGTGCAGGTCAACGGACAGCCCATCGACGGCCGCGATCCCGATGCGAGCGCACTGATTCGGCGAAGTGCAATCGGCTTTGTTTTTCAGGCCTTCCACCTGCTGCCGTATCTCGACATTACCCGTAACGTGGCTATTCCACTGCTGCTCAATGGCTGTAGCAGTCGCGACGCGATCGAACAGGCTAAAGCCATGCTGGCGCGCTTGGGGCTGGGCTCGCGCACCAACGCGCTACCGCGTGAACTCTCGGGCGGCGAGCAGCAGCGGGTTGCACTCGCCCGTGCCCTGGTCACCCGCCCACAACTGCTGCTGGCCGATGAGCCCACTGGCAACCTCGATCCACGCAATGCTGACGCCGCACTGGCGCTCATTCATGAACAGGCGCAGATTGATCAAACCGCCCTTCTGCTGGTCACCCACTCCGGATCGGCGGCAGCGACTGCCCAGCGCCGCCTGCGTCTGAACGCCGGCGTGCTCGATGAGGTCTGAGCGCACTCTCCTGCTCTGGCTGTGGTCAGCGCAGTGGCGCGCACAGCCGGGCCGTCTGGTCTTCGCCGCCTTATCCATTGCGATCGGCGTCGCACTGGCGCTGGCCATTCACCTGGTCAACCGCTCTGCCCTGGGCGAATTCGGGGCTGCCATCGCCGTCGTGAACGGCCAGGCGCAGGCACAGGTCGTCGCTCGTACACGTGACTTGCCCGAATCAGTGTTCGCATCCCTGACCACGCTATCGGGCGTGCACACCGCCAGTCCTATCATCGAGGCGACCTTTGCCGTAGAAGGAGCACCCCGAACCGCAACCGGCTCAGGGCTGCCGCTTCGGGTCATCGGCCTCGATCCCCTGCGAGCGGCTTCGGTCACTCCAGCACTTGTTCCCAGCCTTGACGAACAGGTCTCCTCCGACCCCTTGACCCTCTTTGCGGATGACACGATTTTTCTATCGGCATCGGCTCTTCAGGTCTTTGATCGACAGCTTGGGCAGACGATTCACTTGATCGGTAGCGCCGGCCTCGTACCGCTACGTATCGCCGGAACCGTTACCGGCGCCCAGCCAGGTCAGGTACTGGCGGTCATGGATATCGCGACCCTGCAATGGCGTCTGGGTTGGCTGGGACGCATCAGTCGGGTCGATCTGCGCTTTGAGCGCGGCGCAGATATTCTGGGCATACGATCGCAGGCTCAGTCCCTGCTGCCGCAGAGTGCGGTCTGGGCCAACGCGGGCGAAAGCGAACAGCGCATGTCGAATCTATCGCGCGCTTACCGCGTTAACCTCAATGTACTGGCTCTGGTCGCGCTGCTGACCGGCGCTTTCATTGTGAACTCAGCGCTGAGCCTGCTGGTCGTTCGTCAGCAGGCCGAGACCGCACTTTTAAGCGTCTTAGGCGCAACCCGGCGACTCGCGTCGGTACGTGTGCTGGGCATGGCGCTGGTCATTGGCATCATCGGCGCTGGCATGGGCGTGCTGATCGGACTGGCGCTGGCAGCGGGTCTTCTGGCCACCGTAGGCGGAGATCTGGGTGGCGGCTACTTCAGCGGATCGCGGCCTTCGCTCGCGGTGGATCTGCAATCCCTCGTGCTTGGGTTTGCGGCGGGACTGACAACCGCGCTGATGGGCGCTATTGCCCCGATGCGCAGCGCCCAGGCCATGGCGGCCGCCCGAGCACTGCGCAGTGGCAGTGGCGAGGATGTATTGCGCCAGCAGGCCCGACCCGGCTTCAGTCTGCTGCTATTTGCAGTCGGATCCCTGCTGCTCGCGGCACCACCCATCGGCGAGTTGCCGATCGCCGCCTACGCAGCCATTGCCCTATGGCTGTTGGCCGGCATTCTGCTGGTACCTTCGCTCACCGCAACGCTGGCGCGTCGCCTCGGCAAAATAGGCTTGATGCCCACGGGCCGATTCACGATCTGGCTGGCCGCGCAGCGCCTCGCAGGTGCGCCCGGATCAACGGCAGCTGCGCTTTCCGGGGTCGTGGCTAGCGTCGCCCTGGCCAGTGCCATGGCCATCATGGTGACCAGCTTTCGCACTGCGGTGTCGGACTGGCTCGACGCGGTGTTGCCAGCAGATCTCTACGCGCGCGTGGGTTCAGGCAGTAGCGGTACCGCCCTATCGGCCGAGCTTCAGGCTATCCTTGCTCAGGCGCGCGGGATACGCCAAGCCGAATTCATGCGACTGGTACCGATCACCCTCGATACTCAACGCCCACCCGTTACCCTGATCGCGCGCCCGATGGACGAATCGCAGCCTGCAAAACGTCTGCCCATCACCGGTCAGCTGCGCACGCCGGCTTCAGGTGAAACCCCGGTCTGGATCAGCGAAGCCATGACCGATCTGTATGGCGTACGGCCGGGGGATCGCCTGACGCTGCCCATTGCCACTGACACGAACCGATCGTGGACGGTATTCGTGGCAGGCGTCTGGCGCGACTACTCGCGCCAGCATGGCAGCATCGTTGTCGACCTTGCGCGCTATCGTCAGGCGAGCGGCGATCTCGAAGTCAATGAGGCCGCCTGGTGGCTACTCGAAGGCACCGACGGCACCGCGCTTATCGCGGATCTGCGTGCACGCCATCCCGTAGCTGCCAGCATGGAATTTCGCGAGGCGTCTGAACTACGTGCCCTCTCTTTGCGTATCTTCGATCGCAGTTTTGCGATTACGTACGCGCTGGAGGCGGTGGCGATTCTGGTTGCGCTGTTTGGTGTGGCCAGCACCTGTGCCGGTGAGGCGCTCGCCCGAGCGCGCGAATTCGGCATGTTGCGCCATCTTGGTTTGACTCGTCGTGCCATCGGCGCGCAATTTGCGGCTGAAGCAGCCATGGGCAGCGCCTTTGCACTGGCCTGGGGTATGACGCTGGGTGTCGCGATCGCCTGGGTTCTCGTGCATCGCGTAAACCCACAATCATTTCACTGGACCATGAGCATGGACTGGCCCGTAGGACTGCTGGGCGCGAGCGCGCTTGCCCTCATGCTCATGGCTGCGCTGGCTGCGCGAATCGCAGCGCGAGAAGCCATGAGCATCGGGCCGGTTCGGGCCGTCCGAGAGGACTGGTAATGCCGAGCGATCGTCGTCGCTGGCTGTCGCGGCTGGCAGCGGGCATCAGCAGCTTGTGGGTTCCCCTGCAGGCGCGGGCAGAGGCTGTCCGCACTCGGTTCGCCCCCGTTCGGCCAGGATACGCACTGCAGTTCCCGCGCGATCACGGCGCTCATCCAGATTATCGAATCGAGTGGTGGTACATCACCGCGTGGTTGCGCGACGAAACCCGGCAAGCCAGGCCATGGCAGGACGACGGGCTGGGTCTGCAAATCACATTCTTCAGGGTGGCCAGTGGACACGCGCAGGACAACCCCAGCCTATTTGCGCCGCGACAGCTGCTGTTCGCGCACGCTGCGCTGGCAACACCGACCCGACCACGCCTGCTTCACGCGCAACGGTCGGCACGCGCTGGTTTCGGTATCGCTGAGGCTGCTTTGGGTGATACCGCTCTGCGCATAGGCGATTGGACGCTGGTGCGTACGCTCGACGACCACTACCGCGCTCTAGTCGGGACGGACGCGTTTTCGTTGGATCTACTGTTTAAGGCCAGCGGACCGCCCGTGCTGCAGGGTGATGCGGGTTTCTCGCGCAAGGGTCCAAATCCTGAACAGGCGAGCTTTTACTACAGCCGCCCCTGGCTGGACGTCTCTGGACACATTGATATCCGAGATGCCAAGTCAGGCGGTCCTATGCCGAACGAGCCAAAGCGCGTCAGCGGCGATGCCTGGTTTGATCATGAATGGTCGAGTCAGGTGCTGGATGAACGGGCCAGCGGCTGGGATTGGGTCGGACTGCATTTCGATGATGGCGCCTCGCTGATGGCCTTTCGAATTCGAAGCGCTAACGGCAGCGAGCTTTGGCGCGAGGCGCGGTGGACCACGCTGACTCATCGTCAGGTCAGCGACCCGGCAAAGACACCGAGTCCTCGGTTTATTCCGCTTCGGCATTGGCAATCGCCCAGAACGGGCGCTTATTGGCCTGTTGAGATGCAACTAAGTCTGGGGGAACGCATATGGGTGCTTCGCCCACTGATCGATGACCAGGAGCTTGACTCTCGACAGACTACGGGCGTTGTTTACTGGGAAGGCGCGGTACGTGTGTTTGAGGCTGGACGAGCGGTGGGACGTGGCTATCTGGAACTGACCGGCTACCATCAACGCATGCGTCTGTGAGGATTGTCGGCCTCATCGAACCAGTTGATTCATTTCGATGATAGGCAACATCACCGCCAACACGATCAGCAGCACCAGAGCACCCATGCTCAGAATCAGAATCGGCTCGAGCAGACTGGTCAGCACCAACGTACGGCGCTCGGCTTCGCTGCCCAGGTTAGAGGCTGCGCGCTCTAACATGTCAGGCAAATTACCGGTTGCCTCACCGCTGGCCACCAGATAAGTCATCATGGGCGGAAACTCGCCACTAGCCGCCAGCGCTCTCGACAGAGCCACGCCTTCGCGCACACGACCTATGGTGTCACGGATGCTATGTCGCAAAGCTTCGTTATTCAGCGTTTGCGCGCCGGCCTCAAGGGCTCGCACCAGCGGTACGCCGCTCGCACTCAGGATGGCCAGCGTGGCAGCAAATCGGGCTGTTTCAAGACCCCGTAAAAGGCGGCCCAACACCGGAAGGCGCAGCTTACGTCGATGCCAGGCCATGCGCACCGAGGGCGCCCGCAGTGACAGTCGGGCAGTCAACCCGCCGATCAGTGCCGCGAGTATCAAAGTCCAGCCCCAATGCCGCAAAAAATCCGAAATAACAATCAGCCCGACCGTGAGCGTCGGCAGCGATTGGCCCGACTGGCGGAACACATCGACCACCTGCGGCACCACATACGTCAGCAGAACCGCGATCACCAGCAGGGCAACGCCCGTGACAATCACCGGATAAATGAAAGCCAGGCCCACCCGCTGCGCCAGTGCGCTGCGCGACTCAACATAATCAGCCAGGCGCGCCATGACTTGCGCAAGATCGCCCGACTGTTCACCCGCCGCTACGAGCGCGCGATACACCTCGGGAAAATCTCTGGGGTAGCGCGCGAGCGCACTTGCAAAGCTCTGGCCGCCGATGACCTCGGCGCGCACCGCGGCAAAACGTTCGCGGACCAACCGCCGCTCGGCCTGCTCAATCATCACATCCAAGGTGCGCTCGAGCGGCAAGCCAGCCGCCAGCAGACTCGCCATCTGGCGAGTCACGATCGCAAGCTCTGCCGTGCTTAAACGGGCGCCAACGATCTGCTGCTGCGGCTTGCCCGCCTCAGAAGCCAGCGCACTGACCTCCAGAGGCGCCAGTCCGCGTTCGCGCAGCAGACTGCGTGCATGGCGCGCAGAGTCTGCGTCAAGCACACCGGTTTCGATGCGTCCGGCTGCGGTCGCTGCCTCAAAGCGAAAGGCTGGCATGCGTCGGGCTCAGGTCGCGCAACAGACGCCGATTACGTCCGGGTAACACGGTCGACTTCTTCGGCAGTGGTCATGCCCTGGCTGATCCAACGCGCGCCGTCACCGCGCATGGACTGCATGCCAGCTGCCACGGCAGCGTCACGAATTGTCTGCTCGGAGGCGGCATTGTGAATGAGCGCGCGAATGGCATCGTCGAGTACGAACATCTCATAAATGCCGGTGCGACCACGATAACCCGTGCGATCACAGGCGGCGCAACCCACGGCACGCCAGGCACTGTTGACGCCGTCGCGACGACGACACCCCACGCACAGTTTGCGCACCAGGCGCTGGGCTGCGACGCCTAATAAAGACGACGACAGCAGGAACGGCTCAACGCCCATGTCGATCAGACGCGTGACGGCCGACACCGAGTCATTCGTGTGCAGGGTGGCCAGCACCAGGTGCCCGGTGAGCGACGCCTGTACCGCAATCTGCGCAGTTTCAAGATCACGAATCTCGCCGATCATGACCACATCGGGATCCTGCCGCAGAATGGCTCTGAGCGCACGCGCAAAACTCATATCGATACGCGGATTAACCTGCGTCTGGCCAATGCCAGGGAGATCGTATTCGATGGGGTCTTCGACCGTCAGGATGTTCATGCGCGCTGAATCAAGACGACTCAGGCCCGCGTACAGCGTGGTGGTTTTGCCCGATCCGGTAGGCCCGGTGACCAGCACAATGCCATGTGGCTGATGCAGCAGTCGATCGAAGGCATCCAGGCTGACATCGCTCATACCCAGAGCGGCCAGGTCAAGGCGTCCGGCCTCCTTGTCGAGCAGCCTCAGCACAACCCGCTCGCCGTGCCCCGTGGGCAGCGTCGATACGCGCACGTCCATAGGCCGCCCGCCAATGCGTAACGTGATTCGCCCATCTTGAGGCAGGCGCTTTTCAGCGATATCCAGCTGCGCCATGATTTTGATGCGCGACACCAGTGCCGCATGCAGCTCACGTCTAGGCCGCGCCACATCGCGAAGAATGCCGTCGATGCGAAACCGCACGATAGAGCTATTTTCAAAAGCCTCTACATGAATGTCTGAGGCTCCATCACGGCTGGCCTGAGTCAGTAACGCGTTGATCATGCGGATGATGGGCGCGTCGTCTTCGGCCTCAAGCAGGTCTTCAATTTTGGGAATGTCCTGCATAAGCTGCGACAGATCGAGGTCACTCTCGACTTCGTCGACCACAGCAGCTGCGGATCCCTCCTGCGCCGAATAAGCCTTGGTAATGGCTGCTGCGATTTCGTCGGCAGGACGCGAGACCGGCAAAACCCGATAAGGCACTGTTCGGGCTAACTCAGATAAGGCCTGAAGCGGCGTGGACGAGGCAGTCCAGACTTCTAACGTATCGCCATCTAGCCCGACCACCAGTACATGGTTTGCCCGTGCAAAACCGTAGGGTACAAATCGAGCAGGCGAGACCTGGGCCACCGGATTAACCACCCGTTCCGGGACGACGAACCGGCGCCGTGCTGGCGCCGCCAGCGGGTAGGCTTGAATCGCCGCCGCGAAGCCGGTGCACGGGTACCGGAACCGATTCGATGATGGGCGCCGCGGCATCAACATCGGGCGAAAGACTGGCCGGTGGTGTCTGCGTACCCGGAACCATCAGACGGCCCTCCGGGTCACGCTGCGGCGGTGGTGACATGGCGGGTAGAGGCTTGCCACTGATCTCAGGCAGTAACCCGCCACCTGGGATACGGGCATCACCCCTAACCGCCCGAATGTAGTCATAGCGGGTGGCGCTGACGCTGTGCGAAGCCTCAGCATCGCGCAAGACCACCGGTCGCAGGAACACCAGCAGATTTGTCTTGGTGCGACGGCGATTGTCGTATCGGAACAGACCGCCAATGCCCGGAAGGTCGCCGAGTCCGGGCACTTTCTGTTCGCCACCGTCGATGCGTTCCTCAATAAGACCACCCAGGACAATAATCTGCCCATCATCGACCAGCACGGTGGACTCGATGGCACGCCGATTGGTGATAATGCCGGCCGACAGCGTCGTGCTTTGCACGCTGGAGACCTCCTGGAAGATCTGCAAACGTACCGATCCGGACTCGGAAATTTGCGGCTTAACGCGCAGCGTAGTACCGACGTCACGCCGTTCAATGGTTTGAAACGGGTTGACCGCCGCCCCAGCGCTGCCGGTCGCTGTGAACTGTCCGGTGATAAAGGGCACGTTCTGGCCGATGATGATGCGCGCTTCTTCATTGTCGAGCGTGAGCAGGTTGGGCGTCGCCAATATGTTGGCGTCGGCATCGGATTCAAGCGCGCGCGCCAGCAGGCCCAGATTCAGCACGGTGCCCACACCCGGCAGATTGGTGGTGCCGCGGACCACGCCCAGATTAAGACCCGCACCCACGTTGGCCACGCTGGCCGTGGCACCGATAATATTCCCCCCACTGCTCTGCCCGTTGAAGTTGGTACCACCAAATCCTCGGGTAGAGCCTGCAGGGGCTTCGAGAAACTGCCACTGAATACCCAATTCAGCTGCTTTGCTGGCTGAAATTTCAACGATGAGCGACTCGATGAAGACCTGCGCACGGCGCGCGTCGAGTTGCTCAATGACCGCACGCAGATTGCGATAAAGCGGCTCTGGCGCAGTGATGATCAGCGCGTTGTTGGCTGGATCAGCGGTGATGATGGCGGCCCCCGCCCGACCGCTGATGCTGGTCTGCCCCGACTGGGGTGAGCTCAAGGGTGCGCTCGCAGCACCAGATGCCGTGCTCGTTCCGGCCGGGCCACCTGTACCACTGGTACCCATAAACCCACTTTGCGATAGCCCCGAAGTCGTACCCGTAGAGCCCGCACCCGCGCCGCCTGCTTCACCGGACAAAATGCCACGCAGAGTCTGCGCAAGCTTGACCGCCTCTGCATTGCGCAGGTAAACCACATGAATATTTCCCATCTCGCCGCTAGGCTGGTCAAGCCGGGCTACCAATGACTTTGCCAGACGCAGACGCTCTGGGTGAGCACTGCGCACCAGTACCGCGTTGAGGCGGGGATCAGCCAGCACCGATACACGCTGCGCGCTTTCAACGCCCGCTGGCGTAGCACCCTGAGCGGGCGTAGTCACCCCTCGATACGCGTCGTCCAGCAAACGGCTGACGGAAACCGCCACATCGGAGGCTACGGCATGCGAAAGGGGAATGACCTCGACCTCGCTGCCCGAGGGTCGATCAAGAGCCGAGATAATGCTGGCCACGCGGGCCAGATTTGAGGCGTAATCGGTAATGACCAGCGAATTGTTGCCGGGGTAGGCAGCGATCGTGTTGTTGGGTGCAATGAGTGGTCGCAGCACCGGCACCAGATTGGCCGCTGATTCATGCGTCAGCCGAAACACCTGAGTGACCACCTGTTCGCCTGAAGCTGGGGCTGCGGTCTCGGCTCGTACGCCCACACCAAGCAGCTTGGCCTCGGCCTCAGGCACAACGCGCATAAGGCCCCCCACCTCAACCATGGCGAAGCCTTGACCTCGCAGCGCGACCTGCAACAGGGTCAATGCCTGCGGTCGACTCATGGCCTGTGGTGCCTCGAGCGTCATCTTTCCGCGCACACGCTGATCAACCACGATGTTGCGATTGAGCAGCCGGGCGAAGGCCGCTACCACTGCATCGACATCCGCATCGCGAAAGTTCAGCGTGATGCCTTCTGTACTGGCCTGTAGAGGTTCGGTCGCAGGCACTTGCGCCAGGGCTGGCCTCATCAGCAGGCCAGCCAGTAGGACGAGCGTGATAAGCGTCTTCAGTTTCATGCTCCTATTCTAATGACGGTACGGTCGCCCTCGCGACGACCGATCAGACTGAGTACGCCTTGCAGGCGGACATCGTCGGGCTGAGACGGCTGCGCCTCGGCCGTCACGCTCAGGCCGCGTGCGCTCCAGCGCCCGCGACCCGACAGCTTGAGAGCGCCATCCAGGGTGCTCAGCACCAGATCACCCTGCCCATCGCGCGCGCTGAGTTCGATTCGATAGCTGCCCAGGGGTCGTACCGCCGTCAGCGCTGACGAAACATCACGCAGCTCGGCAACCAGCCGTCCCTGGAGACCGGCAGACGCCAGAGTGACGGAATCCCACCGAAGCATGAGAGCTGCCGCAGGCCTTACCGTATTCCAGGGGGAGCCCAGCGCGTCGAGCTGTACGCGGGGCAGGCTGAGACTGCCCTCACTGATACGTAGTTCGCGAAACGAGCCTTCGAGCCGCAGAGGCTGCTGCATGCCATCGATCTGCACCTGAGCCGATACCAGGCCAACCAGCACGGGCAAACGATCGACTGACCATTGCAGCCGGCCCGGCAACACCATACCGGTCAATGACTGACGCTGGACAGCTCGCTCTCCGACGTCAACGAGTACAAGTCGGCCACTGCCCTGCCACACCGTGCCATTGGCCTCTGCCAGACGAAGCCGCCCCTGGGTTGCGGCGGCCAGGCCCACGTCCAGCCAGCCAGCTGGTGCGATCAGCAGGGTTGTTACCAGGGCCGCCATGAACGCAAGTACGGCCCCACCAACCCAGCGAAAGACCGACCGACCCATTTATCGGCGCCCCCCGGGCATTTCGAGTACCAGCCTGGCCGCGACTCGTCCTGGCTGAGGATCACGAATAAGGCCCACATCGACCACCCGCAGCCGCGATTCGCGCAGTACCGTCTCCAGCCAGCCCATCCATTGCGCATGAGGCACCCCCTGAAACGCCAGCTCTACCAGGGTGTCACCCATTTCAAACCGACCGAGATAGGGTTTGAGACCCGCCTGTTCAATGGAGCGCTCGAGCTTTAATCGGACCGCCTCCGAGGTTTCGCGCTGACTGGCCACCTGGGACAGGCGCTGCGCCTCCTGCGCCAGCTGCTCGACCTGCGCCAGCTGCTGACGCAGCTGCGGCAACTCGCGGCCCAGCGCTATGCGGCTTTGCCAGGCTGGTTCAATCAACAGGGCAAAGACCCCATAGCCGAACACCAGCAAAGCAGCCAGCACCACCAGCCTTCGCTCGCGCGGCGCCATGGCCTGCCAGCGCAACAGCAGGTTTTCAAGCATAGGGCCGCCCCCTGTGAATGACATACCAACGCATCAGGCGGCACTCATCTGAGCAGTGAAACCAGTGCGCCGGGCTCACGCTCGGCGTCGAGCTGAATTCGCAGACCCATCCTGCGCCCGGCCTCCACCAGAGCCTCGCGAGTGGTGCGACTTTCAGCCAGGGTTCCGCGAAACCGGACGCGCAAACGGCCTTCCCGATAATCGATGCTGGCGATTGCATCGGGCGACTGGGTGCCCAGCGTCTGGGCAAAGCGGCTCACGAGCGGCAGGAAATCATCACCCGCCTGGTAGCCAGCCGCTGTGCGCAGCTGGGTGACCTGACGTTGCATCTGCAGCACGGGGTCGACCATGACCGAGACCGCCGGAAAAGACTGACGAAAACGCGTCTCGATTGCGGCGCGCAGGGCATCGCGTTCGGCGCGCATCTGCCAGGCCTGAAGATTCAAACCGGCCAACGCGACCAGACTACTTGCCGACGCCAGCGCCAGAGCAGGTCTCCAGACACGCCAATCGCGCTCAGATAGCCACTGCAGGGCCCCACGGCCTCGACGCGAATCAAGCAGATCAAGTGCGCCAAGGGGTACTGGCGGCAGCGGACGACGATCAATGACAAGACCCGAGGAATTCGCCGCCAAGGACAGCGCAGCCTCCCAATCATCATCGTCGGTGTAGGCGACCAGGGCTTTCGCATCCGACATGCGGCCCAGAAGGGCCTGCACAATACGGGCTCGCTCAGCGGCGTCGGCACCAGCTGTCAGTCCCAGTGCTGCGCCCTGACCGTCGCCCAGCATGACACCATCGTTCACGCACAGAAGGAAAGCCGAGCCATCGCCCGATGGCCTCAGGGCCTGGGCCGGCTGGGCACTGCTGACCCGTACACCCCGACGTTCGAAGGCCTGCACCACGGTTTCGAACCAATCGCGATCGATGACGGCGACGGCACGTGTCCCGTCAGCATCGACCAGACGCGACATGGCGAAGGCACACGACTGAGCATCCTGCAATAACTGATCCTCTAACAAGCCCGGTAAAGCACGCCGCAGTCGTGCCACCGGTAAGGCGGGCAAGCTCGCCCTCAGAACCGTGACGTCCCGCGCATCGAAGACCAGACGCACCTGCCGCAAGGATGGCAGCGATTCGAGACTGGTTCGTCGAGTCTGAAGGCCATCGGGGCCACCGGCCATGACCAGGATCAGACTCGCGCTGGCTGCAAGCGCACGCTCACCCAGGGAGCGGGGCGGCACCCAAACGATAGCCTCACCGCGGCTTAACGCTTTTGCCGCCATAACAAATCCACTCGGTCAGCACCACGATGCATCAAGGCCTCAATATAAGACTCGACCCGGTCAAAGCGTATCATCCCCCTCACCAGAAAAAAGCTGGATCCGATCGACACCCGCGCGGGATCGAGCGTCACCGCAACTTCAAATCGCGACCCGGCCTGCTCAAGCGACGCAAAAAACGTTCGCTCTCGCACGTCGACGAACCGCCGTGCGCGGTCAAGTGGCACGTCCTCGAGCACCGCGCTGATAACTTCGGCCGGCGCCGTATTGATGTTCACCGTGGTAGGCGGCACTGGACTGAATCCGGTTGGGCCCGGCAACTGCTTTGGCAGGAACACAACGAAGGGTGACAGTATCTCGATGATAGCCGCGTCGTAACCGGGCACGCTGCGCAGATCATCCGACCGCAGCAAAGAAACCGCGCGTATGCCACGCCCGGGGGGTGCCGCAAGGCCGTCCTGGGTCGAAGCGCCCGTTGTCTCAGTGGACGCAGTGCCCGGAGATTGCATCGATCCGCTCTGCGCAGCCTGCGCATCGTCAGTCGGCTGTCCGCCCGATCCTGGCTGCCCGGACTGAGCCAGCGTCGGCACGGGGGGGTACGACAGCAGCAGTCGCTGGGCCAGGGGTTCGGCCAGCGACTGTGGCAGGTTCAACAGCGACAGCAGCCTCTGGTAGGCCTCAAGGTCGGGTCTTGATACACGCCCGTTACGAACCAGATTATTCAGGTTTAACCGCGCCTGAGCGTCAAATACCTGACCCGTCAGGAGCGCAGCCTTCGACGCATCCGACAAACGGCCACCCGCCGTAACAGTCTCGTCCAGGCGCGTCTCGGCAATGGGGGTTGCCCAGGGCTCTAGCAGGTGATCTACGGGTCCGCTGCGACGATCAATACGCAGCACCACGGCCGCCCAGTCCAGCACCGCACTCTCGATCCATCGAATCTGCGCCAGCGCGAGTCGATTCTGCACCGAGCGGGTCAGTACATGCTGCTGCCAGAATAAAGTTCCGACGACTAAGGTGGCCAGCGATAAGAGCAACATGACGCTGATGATCGCCACGCCGCGCTCACGCGGAAGAGCCGTAGGGCGCCGCATCAGTCGCGCACCGCCAGAACACGCACAATGCGCGATTGCCCTACGCTGAGCGTGAGCTCGACTCCCAGGGGCATGACCGCCGGCTCAGTAAGCAGCGCTTGGGCTGGTATCCAGCCCGGGCCCTGGCGCCAGGCGCGCCAGTCGATCTGAACCGGTCCTTCAAGCAAACGCTGCCAGACCAGAGCGGGCATTTCGTCACCGGCAGTGGGAAGAAAAGCCGGCCCGCCTGCCACGGCCGCGGGAGGCCAACCGGAAAAACCGCGCTCAAGCGCACCCGAGCGAATTTGCCAGACCACGCGCTGCACGGGAGCTGGCCCGCCAGCCGCAGCCTCTCGAAGAATCTCAAGATGCACAAGCTCGCCTTCGGCCACAAAGCGGATCGGCGATTGCTCAAGCCCCAGCAGGCGGTTGGGCCAGGCGCGGCGAAGATCATCCTCCAGTTGCGTCAACACCGTGGTGAGGCTGCGCAGCTGCTGATTCGCCTCGTTGAGCCGCTCACGGCCCGCCAGAAGGGCATCCAGTCCGCGCCATCCGAGAACAGCGATGATGGCCATCAGGGTAGTGGCCAGCAGAAGTTCGAGCAGCGTGAAGCCGCGTTGCCGACGCCGGGCTTGCATCACGGTTGGGGCGAGGTCGCAAACCCCGTCAGCCGAGCCAGTCTATGCCCGTCAGTCACTTGCTCAACCTGAAGCTCGATGCGACGGAACGAGGCATTGGGGGTCGCCAGAACCTCTTCGCGGCATCGCAGCATGACGGGCCCCTGCGGACAATCCCAGCTGCGCAAGCCCAGGGGTGGAAACTCGCCACTGACGCGAATCTGCGCCAACCGGTTTTCAGCGCTCCATTGCGCGTAGGTTCGGGCGCGCAGCTCGGCTGCCTGTTGGGCCAGCGACGCGCCCGCTCGCATTGCAGCCATCAGCGTGATCGCCGCAATGGCCAGCGCAACCAATACCTCGAGGAGCGTAAAGCCCGTTTCGCGCGGGGGACTCATCGCGCGACGAACCGGCCAAGACCGTCGGCATCGATACTCGCTTGCGCCCCGTCGCGGCGCAGTACCAGACGAAACGGCACATCGATCGCGTCGCGACCAAACTCAATCTGGGCTGCGCCATCAGCGCGTTCGGTGAGCACAGTTGTTCGCTCCAGCCACTGGCGAGGTCGCAGATCGCCATCGTCCAGCAGGGGCTGCCAGCGCTGCTCGCGCAGCACCAGAAAACGAAGCCCCCGTTCGTCGGTCTCCATACGGATAGGCGCACCTCGAAGCATGGCCTCCTCACGAGCGAGAATCATCAGCTGTGCCAACCGCTGCGCCTCAAAGCGAAGGCCGCGCGACCCCTGGTTTATCGACACCATGGCCAGCCCGGCCAGCATGCCAACAATGACCAGGGCCACCAGCATCTCGAGCAGCGTAAATCCGCGCTCGAGAGCTGGCCGTTCAGCGGTTGAGCGCCCAGTTGCCGATATCGGCATTGACACCTTCGCCGCCGGTCTGACCGTCTGCACCCAGACTGAATACGTCGATCTCGCCACGCACCCCGGGATTCAGGAACTGATAGGGTCGCCCCCAAGGGTCAACAGGCGCCTGTTTGAGATACGGCTTCCAGTTGGTGGGTACGGGCTCGGCGCTGGGCTTGAGGGCAAGCGCCCCCAAACCCTGTTCGGTACTCGGGTAGCGCTGGTTATCCAGGCGATAAAGGTCCAGCGCCTGCAGAATCTGCGCGATCTCGGCCTGGGCTGCTTTCACGCGGGCCTCATCGGGCTTGCTCATAATGCGCGGCACCGCGATCGCGGCGAGGATTCCGAGAATGACGATGACCACCATAAGCTCGATCAGGGTAAAGCCAGCCTGTCTAAGCCCCCGCGGACCCACCCGCCCGCCAGTGAGTATTCGCATTAGATCAGTACTCCTCCAGGAAACCGACCTATCATAGCAGCGCGTTTTCCACGGGCTTAGGCTTTCGCACATGCGTTTGAAGCGACTCACTGGTACAAGCGGGCAGACATTTCGTCCAACCCTGATCCTGGTCAACCTGGGCCTGATCGCCCTGCTCGGGGCAAGTACGGCCTACTGGGTACTGCAGCTTACCGCGCCTCCTATCGCGGTGGCACCGGCCACCGCCGCCCTGGCGGACACCAGCGATACCAGCAGCGCGCGAAATCTGTTCGGGGTCGAAGCGCTTACCCGCACCCCGGTTGCTCAGGCCTCCAGGCTATCGGCGGTCAAGGTGCTGGGCATCTTGACCGATCGCGGCAATCCCGTGGCAATCCTGTCACTCGACGGAAAAGCTGCTCGCGCTTACGGCGTGGGTGACGAAGTCGCACCTGGGCTCAGCATTGCTGCCATCGACGCCCGCCGCGTCAGCTTCTCGCCCGGCGGTGCCGCTTTCGAACTTCCAGCGCCCGAGCGACCGGCCGGCGCGCTCGGCAACACCAGCCCCAAAGCGCCCCTCACGGGCAACAACAGCCGCTGAACGGTGCCAAGGCTTCGGTTTTGGCCTTCA
>JBDLQY010000239.1:0-17967 GCA_039800325.1 Pseudomonadota bacterium
CGAGGGGCGTATACGGGGTAGGGACCCTAGATTGCCATTGCTCGCATTCGACGCACTGGGCGCGACGTTAGCGGTCGGAGCAGACGCCGCGTTGGGTGCGGTCTGACTCGGTGTTCCTGTCTGTGGCAAGGCATTTCCGGTGCCGCCCGACGGACCACGACCATCGATCGGGGCTGTGGCGCTAAAGCCGGCAGGCGGGGGGCGGGTCACAACCGTCGAACCCGCCGCGGGACCAGAGGCCAGGTTTCCGGCGACGAGATTACGAAGGATATTGGCAACACCGGGCGTGGTAATTTCGCGGTCGCGATAACTGATGGTTCGGTCATCGACTGAGGCATGCTTCAGGCGAAATACCGCAACCTGGAGTCCACCCGGTGTGGTCGGCAGTGCGTTAATAGTGGTCTCTACCAGGCGCACATAAGCCGGGGGGCCAGAGACCACAACAACCCCTTGCTCGGGGAGTTCACCCCAGCCGAACCGGGCATCGAGCACCTGCAGATCGGTGAGCATGCGGCGCAGACCTGCTGCGCCAGCACCTGACGCATTTGCGGTCGGAATAGAGCGCACCAGAATTTCATGGCTACGCGACACAAATAAAGTGCCCGCGTGCGTGAACCAGGTGAGTCCGTAGGTGCCGGTGAGCCGATCGATGAACTCGGTTGGGTTTCTAAGGTTGAAACGCCCGTTAACCAGCTGGGTCAGGCCCCCAGGCAGGTCGGTGCTGAGACTGAAACCAGAGGCAAACTCGCGCAAGACACTCTCAAGCGGTTTGCCATCAGCATAGTATGTGTAAGGCGCATCAGGCCAAGGCGGCGGCCCAGCCCGGGCCCCACGCGTGGAGAAGGCAAGCGCCAACGCCGATATGAGGGCGATCGCGATCAGGCTGCGACCGTATGCGCTTAACCCGCTCATAGGGTGCTTCGCCAATACTCGGTCTCGTTGACCAGGGTGCCCACGACCTCGTCAAGAGCATCTGCAGACATCTCGTGGGGTACCAGCTGCTGCAGCCACAGCGCCCCCGCCGCATCGTCGACCCCAAGCGTGGCGGCTTGATGGCAAGCCCTCGCAGCCGAGGTCCGCAATGCTCGCTCAAGCAGCGAATCTCGAGCAGCAGGCGCCGCCGGAAGCGAGCTGAGCTGCGTCTCGAGCAACAGACCGGCTTGTCGCGAATGCATTCTGACGCGAACGCGATCAAATACGACCGCAAGCGCCCCGCTGGCCTGAACTGTCTCAGGAGGCAGGCCGCGCTGGTGCAGCCACTGGCGCAAAGAGTCGGATAAGGCTGGGTTCATTGCGTAATTGAGGGATTCAACAAGTCACTTCTTACCAAAAATAAGGTCGTGGTCAGGTGGAGGGCCACTGCGGCTCGGTCGATCCAGACGAAATTTCCCTGACTCGTCTCAGCACGGCCGCCACTGGCTCGATCAGGTCAGACGGAATGTATTGGTCTACAGCCGCTTCGTCAAAAAGGGCATGCGCCAGTGGAATATTTTGCATGACCGGCACGCCTGCCTCACGTGCAGCCACAATCATGCGTTCAGCCAACGCACCTTCGCCCTTGGCAGTTACCATGGGCAGAGGCGTTTTTTCGTCTTCGTAAAGAATTGCTATAGCGAGGTGAGTCGGGTTTGTAACCAGTACTGAGGCTGTGCGCGAGCGCTGAACAGCGCCCTCAGCCAACATCTCCTGGTGCAGTTGTTTGCGCTGCCCCTTGATTTCGGGGTTACCCTCCATGGTCTTGTATTCCTGTTTAACCTCGTCTTTGGTCATCATGAGGTTCTTGGTGTACTGCTTGCGTTGCCAAACCAGGTCAGCCAGCGAAAGCACGACATAGGCCAAGGTCATAAAAAGCAGCATCTGTTTGAGCAAGGCCCACACGGTGCTGCCCAGATCCTCGATGGATTCCCCGGGCGTGTACATAAGAACGCCCAGGCTGTCTCGCACGAGAAAGTAGACAAGCCAGCCCAAAATCGCAATTTTGAGAATGGACTTGAGGAACTCAACTAGGTTTTTCTTGGAGAAAATATTTTTGGCGTTTTCGACCACATTAAGCTTTTTACCGGAGGGCTTAATGGCCTCGAATGCGAAGAGCAGCCCGGTCTGAATGGTTTCGGCGAAGATGCCGACCCCCAGCACAATGCCCAGAAAAGGCAGTAAGACCATCAGCCCCGCCATGACGGAGTCGTAGATGAGATCGGCACTGCTCAGGCCAAAGTCGGCACCAATAAAGGGAAATGGCATTAAGAGCAGCGAGGCCAGAGCCTGTGCCAGTTGATGTCCGTTGACAATCAGATAGCCAAATAAAGCGACGATGAGTGCCGTTTGGGTGAAATCGCGACTTTTCGCAACCTCGCCGCGTTCGCGCGCATCACGTAGCTTTTTAGAGGTTGGTTGTTCGGTTTTTTCGCTCATGGCCCTGGGCTCAGCGTGCGGATGGCTGTAGCAGGGGATTCAGCTGATTGACCCATGTACTACCCAGGCGAAGTTCGGGCGCGGCGTAGTCGAAAAGTGTGCTGGCGTATATGGCCAGGATAAGCAGAGCAAGCGCGCTTTTGATGGGCATGGCTAGAAAAAATACCTGCAATTGGGGCGCAAATCGGCTTACCAGCGCTAGACCCAGCTCAGCCAGAAACATCGCTACAAGAACCGGAGCAGCCAGCAGTAAGCCCAGCCCAATAAGCCGATTGAGTTGCGCCATGATCAGGTCGGCGAATTCAGGCGACAGTGTGGGCCAGAACTGCAGCGGGTGCCAGAGGCGATAGCTGTCGTAAAGAATGCTCAGCAGCACAGTGGCCCCACCCGCCGTTAAAAAATAAACGATGAAGGCCAGACTGAACAGTTGGCCCAGGGGCGAACTATCATGGCCTGTCAGTGGATTCAGGGTTGCACCCATGGAGGCGCCACGTTGGTTGTCAATAATGAAGCCCACTGTCTCGAAGATCCAGAACGGGATGGCCAACAGAAAGCCGAGGGTAAAACCGATGAGGGACTCCTTCAGCACCAGGCCAAAGAGCAGCGTGATCTCGGGCACGGTATCGGCGGTGATGTTGACGGCAGGCACCGCCACCAGGCCAAGGCCAGCCGCCAGCCCGATTGAGATAGGTCGTGGAACCAGTGCACGATTCATAAACGGCAGCAACAGAAATAGCGGCGCTACCCGAGCCTGAATAATCAGCAGTGACCACAGCCAGAGCTTTATCTGCTCGAAACTGGGCGCCTGCAGCGGATCGACCATGGGGATCAGTTGCGAATGCGGTGAAAGTTATCAAACACCATCAAGGTGTAGTTCATGACTTCACCGCCGCTCCAGGCGGCCGTTAAAAAGATCGTGACGCCCACAGCGATCAGCTTGACCGCAAACGAGAGGGTTTGCTCCTGAATTTGCGTGAGCGCCTGAAGCAATGAAAACAGTGTACCCACGATAGCTGCTACCGCGATGGTCGGCATGGACAGCAGCATCGATAGATAGATCGCTTTGATCAGTACCGTGACCAGATCAGGTGCGTCCATGCATAGTCTCAGGTGTAGGTCAGAACCAGGCCGCGAATCAGTCGGGACCAGCCGTCAATCATGACGAACAAAAATAGCTTGAGCGGCATTGAAATCATGACGGGCGAGACCATCATCATTCCCATCGCCAGCAAGATGTTCGAAATGATGATGTCGATGATGACGAAAGGCAGAAACAATAAGAACCCGATCTGAAACGCCATGGTCAGCTCGCTGACCATGAACGACGGCAGAAGCACCAGAAAGTCTCTCTCGGTGACGCCAGACGATAGCTCTGGGCCCCACAAAGACTGTGCCGTGTCGACAAAAAAACGTCGATGCTCAGGCGTGCTGTGTTTGAACAAAAAACCCCGCATGGGTTCGGCGCCCCGCTGAGCAGCCGCCAAAATACCGTCAACACTTTTCATGGCGTCAGGAACTGTTCTGACCTCTTCGTACATACGCTGACCGACGGGGGCCATGATGTAGACACTCAGAATGAAGGCCAAACCGTACAGGGCCAAATTGGGCGGAATTTGCTGAACACCCAGGGCATTTCGAACCAGCGACAGCACCACCGCCAGCTTTAGAAAGGTCGTTGATACCACCGCGATGGTTGGAACCAGCGCCATGAAGGCCAGCGCCAGTGCAAGGGTGATGGGGTCAAATGAGGTCACAACGGTCTACTACTGAGATTGGCCAGGCGCATGCAGCCGTGTGACGCTGACACCCAGGCGACCGTCAATATCGACCAGTACGCCTGTGCCGATTGGCGCGCCATTCGCCCTGATGGTTACCGCCTCTTTTAAAGGGCGACCCAGTGCGATGGTCTCGCCCGGTTGCATTTTTTCGAGCTCTCCCAGGGTGATCACCCGTTCGCCGATGTCAAATGTCAATCGCACCGGTACGTGTTCGAAGTCGACGGTTTGTTCGTCCATAGAGTCGCTTTCGGTGGCGGGGGTTTGTGAAGTCATGGCGCGGATGGGCGTCTCAATGTGCAGGGTCTCTGCCTCGATACGTCCACCGAGGGTCCACCATTGGCCGCGGGAACCCGCGATTACAAGCTGGAGACGACCCCCGGAAGCCAGATAAGACTGAGCGAAAAAGAGTACATCGCCTCTTCCCAGACTTCGCAGCTGGGCCAGTGGCAGCCGGGTCTCGCCCAGGGTAAAGCGCAGTACTAAGGGCAGGGCTTCTCGTTCGACTGGACCGTCGACCTGCGGTTGGTCACGCAGCAGGCTGGCCGCCAAAAGAAGGGCGAGACCATCCAGGTAAAGCACACCGTGTACAACCTGTTGGGCGGACGGGTCCAGTTGCAGACTGAGCAGAAAACGTTGGCGAATGCCCACCGGGGACGCGGTTGGCGACTCGTGTGACAAGGCCCCGCCCACCAGATGGGCAGCGCCCCGGCCCAGATCTGACAGGGTACTGAGCAGCCATTGGCAGGCGCGCTCGGCGGCTGCCTCGCGCCACGCGGCCGGCAGCGTCTGACGTTCGCCTCCCAGATAGGTCGCCAGCCAGGTTTCTACGCAGGCGAGTGGGAAATCCGCATACAAGCGGGCTCCGGCCCATTCAATCGCAAAACGCCTGGCCTCGGTCAAGACTGGTGCGGGGTCTGATTCATGAAGCAGCGATAAGCTCAACAGGGGTTTGGAATCAGAATCTGCCCAAGCGGACACTGGAATCTCGACTGCGCGACGAGCTAGCGTGGTCAGGGCATCGGCCTCACTGGCTGACAGCCTCGGCAGATCAAGCGAGCGCGAGGTACCTGTCATGAAGAAAGCTCAGAGGTGTGAGACGTCTGGGCCTTAAGCAACTGCCCATTTGACCGCGCGCGTGCCACAACATCGGGCAGACCAAGATCGGGTGCTCTGACAAGCCAGGTGGTATCCCGCCCAAGCTCAGCCGCCATTCGCTCGGCCATGGTCTGCGATGGCTCTGCGAGCCGGCGGTAGCTGGCTTCTAGGCCACACTCGAAATCAGCAACCCAGGCGCCAGCGTCCTCGTACACCGAGGCGGTAACCTCAGGTAGTGAGGCGTCTGCCAGACTGACGCGCACCGCTCGACGACCGTCAGCACCATCGCTGATCAGCATCTGATCGATCAGTTCGCTGACGGCTGACCAGGGCGACGCGGCGCTGTCTTGTTCGGACGCCTTAGCCTCGGACATTAACGGCAAGTCTAGGCCCGTAGCCTGAGCGCTCATACCGTTGCGGGCATCGCTGCGACTAAACAGATCGAAAGGCGAGCGCAGCCTGCCCGGGGTGGCGCTGCTGCCAATGTCTTCCGAACTGAACGTGTCATGGGGCAGCGCGTTTGAGCTTGTATCGATTTGTTCAGGCGGCTCTGCCGCGGGTGCGAGCGCGCGCTTAAAGCGGTTGAGCGTATTGGGGTCAATGTCGTCATGTGTCTGCGAACCGCTCTGCGACTGATCGGATGGTTGTTGTATTCCCGACGTATCGGGCCTGACACCCAGGCGAAGGTTGACCGGTCGATCAGTCATCGTGCTGCCCCCAGTCTTCACGGTCGCGTCGCACGCTGGCCAGCTCTTCGAATTCAAGCTCTTCGCGTTTTTCAGACTCACGGGAAGCCGCCAGGTTTTCGCGACGCACCAGCTCAACGAACTTTTCTCGGACCGCGCTGGCATCGCGCATGCGCTGTGTCGCCTCTGCATGTGCCTGTTGCGCTGCGTTTCGCTTGGCACCGGCCAGCTCGAGCGACTGCTCATGAGCACGCTCAGCCGCACGCAGCATGCTCACGTCTTCCTGCACGCGGGTGATTTCGCGCAGTTTTACGGGGCGCTGATAGAGGGCGTCGTACCACGCCTGCTCATCGGCTTGGGCTTGTAGACGAAACCGCTTTAGAACGGCGCTGGCGTCCTCTTCAGCGCGACGGGCCTGGGCGAGATCAGCGCGTGAGCGAAACACCATCGCCTCTGCCTGTCGCTCGCGAAAGCGCTTTATAAAGAGCAGCTCGTCAAGCATGGACATCAGCTGCTCCGTCTAAAGCGGGAGGTTCGGGCTGGAGCAGGCGCGGCTGCCTGCCCTTGGGCAGATGCTGCGGCACCTGCTGATGCTGTGGTGTTTCGCACTGGAGCGCCCGCCGAAGGTGCTGGCACCTGTTGCGGTGGTTTGTCAGTTGTGGGTCGCTTAAGCGTCGCACTGGGTCCACTCACCGTATCGCCAGGACCTGGTTCGGCGGATGTAGCCGCGCTAGCCGCTGAAGGGGTGCCAGCGGCAGCTGTAGAAGGGGCCTCAATCGCAATGTCGGTCAGCTGGTGCAGCGCGGCGACCGTTTCATCAAAGGGTGAGAGCTCATCGGTGCCCTGCTTGAGAAAGCCGCGCAGGTCTTCGATCTTGTCGATGGCTTCATCAGTGGTAGCGTCACCGCCGCGTTTGTATTCGCCGATTTTGACCAGCAGCTCGACTTCTGCGTACTTGGCCAGTAATTCGCGCATGCGGCCTGCCGCATTGCGATGCGACTTTCGAATGACCGCATTTTGCACGCGACTTGCAGAGGCCAACACGTCGATAGCGGGGTAATGATTGGACGCAGCCAAAGCCCGCGAGAGCACGATGTGCCCGTCAAGAATAGAACGAGTCTCGTCGGCCACGGGCTCGGTCATATCATCGCCTTCAACCAGCACGGTATAGAGCGCCGTAATCGAGCCTTTGTCATTCATACCGGCCCGCTCCATCAGCCGCGGCAGGGTGGCAAATACCGACGGCGGAAACCCGCGGCGCGTTGGTGGCTCGCCGGCTGCAAGCCCGATTTCACGTTGTGCGCGCGCAAAGCGCGTGACTGAGTCCATTAACAGCAGAACTTTCTTACCCTGGTCGCGAAAGTACTCGGCTATAGCGGTTGCCACATAGGCCGCCTTGGCCCGTTCCATAGAGGATTTATCGGAGGTTGCGCAGA
Source organism: Pseudomonadota bacterium (assembly GCA_039800325.1). Taxonomy (GTDB): domain Bacteria; phylum Pseudomonadota; class Gammaproteobacteria; order Burkholderiales; family Burkholderiaceae_E; genus SYIM01. The sequence continues at coordinate 7,408 of JBDLQY010000239.1, forward strand.
CAATGACAGCGCGACGGCGACCCTCTTCGCCCAACTCTTTTTCGATGAATTCGCGCACCTCTCGGCCGCGCTCACCAATCAGGGCAATTACCGTGACATCAACCGCGGCACCCTTAACAAGCATACCCAGCAAGGTGGACTTACCACCGCCAGCGGCGGCGAAGATACCCATCCGCTGACCTTCGCCACAGGTCAGCAGACCGTCGATGGCCCGAATGCCCAGGGGTAGCGGCGTACTGATGATGCGACGCTTGAGAGGGTCGGGCGCGTCGGCAAACACGGGGTAGAAGCGGTCAGCCTCTAGGGGGCCGCGCTCTTCCAGATCAAGCGGACGGCCAAGTCCATCGAGGACTCTACCGAGAAGGCCGTCACCAACCGGTACGACATGCGCGCGGCCCGTAGGCGTCACCTCGGTGTAGGCGGAAATACCGTACATGTCACCAATAGGCGTGAGCAGGGCAGCATCTCGGGAGAAGCCCACTACCTCGGCCTTCATCTCGAAATCTTCTCCGGGGTTGCGCAGAATACAGACTTCACCAACCTTAACCGCCGGCACGACCGCCTTGATGATGGTACCGATCACCTGTGTCACGCGACCCTTGATGACCAAGGTCGGCGTGTCGTGCAGGGCCAGCTGCATCATGTCGGAGACGTAGTCAAAAGTCTTCACGGCTCGGCAGTCTGAGTCAGGCTAATTGATTGGGATTGATGAGGCCCGCGCCACCGGACACGCCTGGTGCGCTAATGGGCCGCGAATCGCGATTGCTGGTCTCAATGACGAATTGAGGGTCGTCTACCGCCGATTGAGCGGGTACTTGGCTCAGTTGCACGAATTGCGTGGGCCAGTTATTTCCGGTCGATTGCGACACGGCTGTGCGAATCGTCGCCAGATCAATTCGGGCTTGACTCAGGGCCTCTGCGCTGTTTGCGAGGACGCTTTCGTTGGCACTGCGCGTAGCCGAAAGGTTTGCCCAGGCATTGACCGTCCGAATCAGCATGACAGCATTCATCAGCAGGGCAGGGCCGCCATAGCCGGGAATGACGCCGAGCATTTCAGGAAATCGAGATACGTGCTCTGATCCGGCCATCATGGCAATGGTCGCAGAGTCGGCTCGTCCGATCTCGACGTTGGCCTGAACATCTGCAGGGCCGCGAGGACCCTGGCCATCGACGCCAACGGCACTGCCGGTCCGGGCTTCAAATTGCTGCGCTATGTCGGTAAGTTGAGTCTGCAGCTGCTTCGACAGGGCAAGATAGCGCTGCTCGAGTTCTGCGCTTTCAACGGGATCGGCGAGTGCGGCAAGGTTCTGCGCCCGAGCACTCTCTAGGCTGTTCTGAATCATGTCACGCAGGCCAAGCCATTCGTCATGAAGGGTGCTGGCATGAAGATCCAGCTGTTGAGCAAGATCTTCGTTGAGCGCCTGCCGCTTCGCATCCATGCTGTTGGACGCGATAGACAGAATCGTGCGGATGACCAGTGGTGTGAGGGTCAACACCACGCCCATACCGGGCGAGTTTTGCCAGGAACCTACGGCAAGTCCCGCCGTAACGGCGGCACCTAAACCAAGCAGGATGTCGGTGACCATGCCGATAATCATGGCCTTCTTTGGGGAAACACCGAGGGCCGACAGGCTAGAGGCCACACTGTCCTGGATGACCGCTGCTGCAGTGGCGGTGTCGGACTTGGCGGCCAGCTGCTTGAAACGCTCATTGAGCTTTTCGAACGGGGGCTCGCGTCCCTCTTCAGCCGCTTTGAGATTGCGCCACAATGCGTAGGAATAGCAGGCATCGATACCTGATTTGGCGATGAACACAGCCGATACGGCGATCGCCGCGATGGCGTAACCACCGACGGCTCCAAACCCCACCGCTCCCAGCGCCAGCAACGCAGTTCCTGCGGCGGTCATGGCGACGTTTAACACCTTAGACCAGAAAACTTTCTTGCTTGAGTCGACCCCTGCTCGCAGAGCCACCTGGTTATTTGAAAAAACCTCACTGAGAAAATCATTGGCTTGCGGGGCAGCAGCGCTACCCGCTGCTGAAACTGCTTCGGCACCTGCGCCTATCGCATCGCCCGCACCGGCACCACCCGCAGCCGCCGCTCCTCGCCCTGATGCCTGAGGTGCTGGCGGTAGGGTTTGGGTCAGAGGCACTGGGGAACGAAGTGGCTGCGCCAGTCGCATGTTGTCGTGGTCGGGGCGCTGAGCTTCATCGCGAGCGCCGCCTGACGACACCCGGAAACCGGTACCCATCAACGCGGCAGGATTTATCATGACAGTCGATCCAACTCAGCGTTCGCATAATCACGGATGTTCGGGTCGGTACCGGCCACCTCGCACAGCTGCACGGCTGTTAACAGGGCCTCACGAGCTTCTTCACGGTAACCCAGCGCGTTAAGGCATTCGCCCAACCTGAAGGCACAGGACGCGCTGCTGGGATCCAGCACATGGGCTGTACTGTAGTGATGTGCTGCACGCTCGACTAACCCCTGATGCTGCAGACACAAGGCGAAGCCAAACTGCACGCGGAACTGGTCGGCGGCAAGCGCGGCCAGTTGTGCGAATTGTTCGGTAGCCGACTCAATCTGACCCTCAGCCAAGGCCTGCCACGCCGGGGCATAAGCCTTGTCTATATTGGCCGGATTGGTGGCCTCGAGCAGTTGCTGAGTCATTGGTGACTCCAGAATCTGGTCGAGCGCCTTCTTCAGCGGTAACAAGTCAGTCGCTAGCGCTGCTTTAGAGGTCGTGGTGGCTTGGGCGGTCATGTGCGTTGCGGTCAGTGGGTAAAATAACGTGGCGCTAGACGCGGCTACCTAAGATGCGTGCAAAGCCTTTCTCGATGGCCTGCAACTGCGACTCTATACTGGCTTCCACGACCCCAATATCGCTCTCTAAAATGGCGGCATCGCCTTTGAGTCTGGGGTCAGCCACGATATCGAGCACACCGATTCCAGGAAAACGCTCAAGTAGCGCCGCCGCCTGGGCTCTGATGGCGTCGGCATGCTCAGGCGCCAGGCGAAGGGTCAGTTGTCGCTGATTGCGCAGAACCGCGAGACCGCTTCGAACGACCGCAAGGACTCGGTCAGTATCCGAAAAATCATCGATGATTCGACGCATGGACTCGAGAACCAGTCCCACGGTGCGTTGCTCAATGCTGGCAAAGTGATCAACCGTCCGGGAGGCGATGTCAATCATGCGCTCGGTCTGCTCAAGGCGGGCTTCCTCAAGTCCGGTCTCAAAGCCCCGTTGACGCTCGGCTTCGAAGGCCTGTTGCGCCGATGCAAGGATTTGCTGTGCTTGCTCGCGCGCCTGTTCGACAAGCTGCTCAGCGTCCTTAAACGCTGCCACATCGCTGGCTTTCAGAACGAGCTCTGATGCGTCCATGCCGGCCAAGGACTCGGGCCCCAGATGACGAAACTGAACGAAGCTCATGATCTAGGCTTTCTCCGCCTGGACACTTGACCACAGTGTTTCCCATGGCTGAGGATTCCAGCGGGGGGAGCTGGAGGGATACTGTGCTTGAAGAAGGCTGTGACAGGCCTGTGGCAGACCGTCCTCAGGGCGTGGCCCAGACCAGGGTCCGATGGGCAGCTTCAGCCGCATGCGAAGGCCAATGGCGGCCGGTAAGGCATAGCTGGCCCATTCGAGGAGCGGCGTTGCGCCCTGGTTGAGCGCCTGCACCAGGGCCGTAGTCTGGCTTACCCATTGAACCCTTAAAAGGGACTGTGGCAGAACCGGTTCTGCCCCTGCAAAAACCCATTGCCAGTCGTCGTCCCGCAGATGAGCAGACAGCTGTTCGATTTCACGTTTGACGATCAGGCGACGCAGCATGGGAGTCGCAGCGCGCAACAAGAGGTGTTTCCCCAGCGCCTGTAAGGCTTCCGACGGAAGCAGGGCCGATCGATGAGCAACATCATCGAGCCGCAAAGAGACCTCATGGGGAATGCCCAGCTGAGCCATGACCCCGGTCGAGCGCGCCGCGGGGCTGCAAGTCTGAAGTGTTGGTGGAATGAGTCGCGCTACCCGTTCGGGATGCATACCCAGCGCCGGCAGCACACAGAACTCATAGAGGCTGCGCGCGGCTGGGCGCGAAAGCATGAGAATCTGTTCGGGGGTCATGCTGTTATGTCGCCGCGTCTAGTCCACGGTTTTAAGCGAAGATGCCTCATGCCTCTTCGGCCACCGATCGGGTGGCGCTACGCAGCTTTAGCCATAAGTAGGCCGATGCCGCAGTCGCCAGTAGTGCCAGAAGTGCGAGAACGGCCAGCAATCCACCGAGCAGTCTCGCTGAAGACGCATCCACTCGGAATCCCAACACCGTCGTCCAGTTAGATGCCGCTGCCAGCCCCTGCGGTGCGCTGGTGCTGCTGGGTATGAACACAAGGGAGACCCGTTCGCTGGCCAGTCCGGGAATGCTATTGGCAACCAGACGTCTTACCTGCGGCTGAAAAATTTCGACGTTAGCATCTGCTCTGTGCTTGATGAAGACAGCGGCCGAGGAGGGTGTATTGGGATCGCTTCCCGAGCCACGCTCAGGAAGTACAAGGTGTACACGCGCAAACAACACACCGTCGATACGCGACAGCGTCGCCGACAGGTCTTGCGACAGGGCGTAAAGATAACGCGCGCGCTCTTCAACCGGCGATGAGATCAGGCCGTCTTTCTTGAAGACCTGACCCATACCCGAGAAGCGTTCTCGTGGCAGCCCGAGCGATCGCAAAACATCGACAGCCTGGGCGGCCCGGGAAGCTTCGATTTCGATACCGACCATGCCTTCTTTACCGGCGACCTTGCTGGCTGAAATGCCGTTATTGAGCAAGGCTGCGATGACCTCGTTGGCATCGGCCTCGGGAAGCGATGACAGCAACTCAACCTTACCGGAACAGGCGGCCAGCACACCCAGCGCGCCGACGAGGCTCAGGCGTACAAGTGCTCGGGCGAAGTCGCGCAACAGGGTTCGAAAGAGCAAACCAGACTTCATTGGGTTTTCACAATCTGCTCAAGATTTTGGGCGGCTTTGGTGATGAGCTTGCCCGACAGGTCGAATTCGATGGTGGTCTTCAGCAGCAGCATCTGCATCTCAAGCGCCTGGCCAATCGTTAGATCGGGCGAGGCGAGGGTCGTAGCGGCGTGTTGCCAGGTTTTTGATACGTCAGCTGATGCGGATTGCAGGCTGGCGAGAATAGCGGCCCCCAGAGTGGGTGGCTGCCCCGCACCCGTGGCCAGCTCTAAGGATGTAGCCGAACGAGGACTGGCTGCGTTGGCTTCGGCAAAAGCGAGCCCCGGGCCGATTCGTGGCGGGTCACCTGGCGAAGGCGTGCTCAGCGCCGCCTGAAAGCGTTCTACGTCGATGGCAAGCGCGGTCGTGGCTCCCGACACGGGACTCGAATCGTGGGGTGCGACTGTAACGGCGCCAGATGCTATCCCGGTCAGCAAGGGTTCAATAGCCATGGTTAGGTATCCCCATAAGACTACGTGCAATACGACCTCCGGGATCATCGGCAGGTCGATGAATCAAGGAGGCCAGCAGTTTCACACATTCGCTCTGACGGCGGGCGTGGTGCAGGGCAAAACCTAATAAAGCCGTCACGAGGGCGATATCTTCATCGGGCGCTTCGTTCGGCCGCATGCTGCTGCGTGCGCGCTCGAGCACGCGCACCGCTTCGTTGGGTTGCGCCGCATTCAAGTGGGCATATGCAAGCCCCATCCATGCAAAGACACGCTGCGGCGCCAACCGAGAGAGCGGGTCAAACAACCGAGCAGCCATCACGGGCGATGCACAATTCAGTGCTAAAAATCCGACCTCAGTCAGCAGTTTGAGCTCATCACTGCGCAAAACCGGCTCAGTGGTCATGATGTTTCAGCAGGGCCACCATGGCCTGTGCTCGCTCGCGTAATCGATCGAATTCAGGGTCGGTTGCCGCTTCTACACAGAGCTGAAACACGTCTCGGGCTGCGGCCCGATCGTCAGCAGCGATCAGGTCTTCACCCAGTCCAAAAAGATGGCTGGGGTTGCCGCCGTCGGCCATCAGGGCCAGTGTACGCATACCGAGTGCCTGGTCGCAGCGGCCCAGACCACGCAGCGCATGCGCGTGGGCGGCCATGAAGCGTGGCTCAGCGGGTTTGAACAGTTGCAAAAAACTCAACAGTTGATCGGCCGTCTCGAAATCATTCGCCAGAAGGGCCTTGTAGGCCAGGGCATAAAGCCGCTCGGCGTCATCGTCAGAAATATCGTCCTGCGCCTCAGCCGCCGCCAGCAAGGATTCAAGCGCTTCCGACAGCACCAGCGCCTCAGTCGTTAATTCGTGGCCCATAGTTGAAACTCTCAGGCGTTGATGAGACGTTTGTTTGTCTCACTTGAGTTGGCGGTGTTTTGTGCCAGCGTGTCGAGCAGTTTGCGGCGTAAGTCCTCAAGCTGCGAGACTTCCTCAGCCCGAGATTGAGAGGCTGCCGACTGCCTTCGTGATACCGATTGCAGTTGATTGGCGTCTGCCGTGGCCTGCTCGCTGTCGTAGGTATTGTCAGCCGCCAGGCGAGCTCCGAGGCCAGAGGTAAACCCGCCAAGCGCCTGCCCGACGCCCGTGTAAGCGCCCGACGATTGCAGCGACTGATTGAATTTATTGGATACCGCCGCGCTTTCTTCGCGCAGCATTCGCATGGCCTGCCGAATATCACTCTTTGCTGCCTTACCCGTGGCTACTTTTAGGTTATTTGTCAGATCTTTAGTCTCAGAAGAAATTTTGCCCAAGCGGCTGGCTGCTTTACCCGCGGCGCGCAGCTTAAACGCTCCAGCGCCTGCCATGCCGATTTGAACCGCACCGGCGATCATCTGAAAGTTTGATTGTTTCTTGTTCGCCTCCAGTTTGTCGGCTGCACTGGTGCGCATTTTGCTCACCGCTGCCATATCGGTTGTCAGCGAAGCGTCACTGTCGGCCTGCTGTGCCAGTCGGTCTTTGCTCTTGAGAACCCGGATGACTTCTTCGAGCAGCATGATCAGAGCAGCCAGGTCCGTAACAGCCATCGCTGGTTTTTGAAAGCGTGCGACCACTGCCTGGCCGTCCGCCCAAGCGGTCGTCGCCAACTCGACCGTGGGTGCAGAAACTCCGCTGAGCGCCAAGGTTTGCCCGCGGTCGAAAACCTGACCCGATCGGACGACTTCAACACCAGACGCGGTGCTCGAGCCGAGGTTTCCCGCAGAGGAAGGACCCGATGAACTTTGATCGACGGATCCTGCAGCGGTCGTACCGGAGCTCGGCTGGGGCGCGGAGCCTTGTCGGATTTTATTGATGTCCATGGACGCTTCCTAGATGGGGTTTACGGCGCAGACTAGGCAAATGATTGCATCGGACGATACCGCTGCAGGTCATCTGCCTTGTATTGAATGCCGCTGAGTTGGTCCTCTGAAAATGCGTTCAGCTCGGTGTAAAGATTGCCCAGGGCGACAAACGCATTCTGGAAGGAGGCATTATTAAACGCCCCGACCAGCAGGCCGGCGAGTCGATCGGCATCGCTGCCCCCCGCTGCGGTGGCATCCAGGCCCAGAGCCGACTGTTTGAAGATCGAGACCGCAATGGCTGGTAGTTGTTCAACAAGGGACTGGGTGTCGCCCGACATCATCGACGCGGCGGTCTTGTAAACACCGACCGCAGCGCCCGCCGCCGCAACCAAGGGACCCACAGCGGATACCACCGAGGCGCCCAGGGCCTGCAGCTGGGCGGCACTGCGGTCAGGGTGAATGAGTGCGGCGATATCCATACTGGCGTCACCCAGCAACTTGGCATCATAGGGAAACTTAACCGGGTCCATGATGGACAACGCGATATTGCCAATGGCGATCAGGGATGAGCCCGCTGTTGCGCCGATGCGCCGAGCGGTCTCTTCGTCGGCCCCCATCCACTGGGCTAATACACGAACGGGCTCTGCTAAAACGGTTTTGAGGTCAACGCCCATGTCGTCCAGCATGGGCAACAGCACAGACGCGCCGCTGCTGGCTACCGTCATTACCGCATTCGGTATCAGAGCCGGGTTTGCGACAGCGGCTGCGACAGCCGTGGCGATGCTGGCGACCGCGGGAATGATCTTGTCGAGATTCCTCGAGACGGCGCCCACAAAATTCATGACACCCGCGAAAAAATCACTCCTGAAATTCTGGGTCGCCTTGCCAACGGCATCGGCGCGCGCGGGGGCTGCGTCCTGCCGCAGCTTATCGGCGTTGTCGGTGACTGCCTTGGTGGCCTCGGCCTCGTTGCCGCCCTGAGTGAGGATCTGCAACATCAACATCTTCAGAGCTGGATCGAGGCCGATGTTTTCCTGGCCCAGACTTGACCTGGGTTGCGCCAGCACCGGCGCGCCCCGAGCGCCACTGAGCGCCGGCATGCCCAGTGTTGTCGGAATTTCAGGTGTTACGGTGGCCACTGCGCCCGGCTTAATCTCCCCGCCGGGAAAAGAGGCATCGACGCCCGCTGTTCTCGGCGTGCTGCTCGCGCGATTGATGGACACATTCATGGCCGCTTACACCGTCTGCCGCGCTGGTCGAATGGAACCCGTGATGGCATTCAGGGTTTCAATCTCGCTTTCAAGAATGGTCACGACTTCGCGATACAGTTTGTCGGTCTCTTCGCCCGCCTCGGCGATGAAATCATTCAGTTCCTGAGTTCGCGCGTTACGGCGTTTACTGGTGGATGTCAGCGCCTCTTTGTCAGCCTCGAGCAAATCAGCACTGTTCTGCAGCTTTCCCGTTTTAGACTCACTGGCCCCGAGCCCCAACGTGGCCGCGCCCGCGCCAAGCGCGCCAACAACCTCAGTGATGCGCGTACCCGTGACCAGTCCGTTCATGGCGCCGCCCAGCTTGGCGGCGCCGCCTGCTGAGAAGCTGGCTGCAGCAATAGCCAGATCAGTGGCCATGCCGACGTACTCAGCCCATTCCCCGGCTCCGAGCTTTTTCAAGCCCTTGGACAGGCCGTCGCCGATCGAGGTGGGCCATCCCGTGGGGGGCAGACCTGCCTGCTCTCGGCCGTAGTCAACCATATCGATAATCGAGCCTACGACTTGCACGACGGCTAAAACGGCCACCACGGTGGCTGCGCCACCGGTGGCCACCGCCGCGGCGACCGCGAGCGCTGCGGCTGCCAGGGAGACTACAAAATTAAAGGCCTTCTTGATCCAGCCCCAGATGGAAGAGGTCTTTTCCTGCTGGGCCACCTGGCTCATTTTGTCGACCCATTGCTGGATCTTCTGTAGCCGTGCGTCCGAGCTCTGCTGAATATCCGTCTTTAGCAGTTTGAGTTCTGACAGCGCCCCCTCAAGACCGTTGTCACGGACAGCCTGGGTGAATCGCTGCAGCACCACGCTCCAGTCGGTGGGCGGACCGTCGACCGCCACCGCCTTTTGCGCGAGCTCTCGATTGACCGGGTACAGCTGCGGTGGCTGACCAAGGGCTGGAAGCTGGCCGTGCACGCCGGTGCCACCGTCTTGAATGGTCATCGGCGTGGCAGAGGATAAATTGCCCTCCGCAATCTGGGACGGCTGCCTGACCGTACCCGCCACGTCGGCACGGGGGCTGCTGGTGGCGGTCTGCCGCTGAACCCCACCCTGAACACGCACGGCGTCGGTCATGCCTTTTTTCCTGCATCCTGCCCGGGCTGACCCAGGGTGGCGCTTAGCAGTTCGAGCATGGCCTGCGCGCGCTGGCTGAGAGAAGTCTGCTCAATGCGAGTGGACTGCTTGACTACCATCTCGAAGGCCTCGCGGGCTTCGTCGCGGTGCCCCAGGGCGAGCAGGCACTCGCCTGTGTGAAAGGTTGGAATAGGGTCTTGCAGATCAAAAATAGACCCCATGGAGTAATACATCACCGCCTGCTCATAGCGGCCCAGCATCTGGTTGACCGACGCAAGCGCAAACTGAAAGCGGCGATCAAAGGGCTCATTAGCGACCAGAAAAGTGAAGACTTTTAAGGCTTCGTCATAGCGGGTCTGCGCGTACAGGTTGTGTCCGACCGCGTAGATGGCCTCATAGTGCTCGGGCTTCAGTCCCCGGAGGTCGCCCAGGGTTCCGCCGCGGGCGAAGTGTTCAGCGATAGCTTGCCCCAGGGCTTGGGCATTCTGCTGATCGGACACCGATGATGAACTGCTAGCGGGGGTTTCGTTCATGTGCCTTACCTTGGGGTCTAAACGCTACGACTGAAGCTCTGGGCGAGCTCGCCCTGCATTGAAAGCTTGCGGGCGGCATCCTGCATGGCTTCGTCCATGCGGGTCTTGAGAGCGGTGAGTTCGTTATTAAGCCGGCTGATGTAGTTGGTGTTCGTTTGAACCGCCGTGCTGGCTGCGGTGGTGAGGGTTTCAACCTGCCGATAGGGAATATCGACGTCTTTCAGCATCTTCCACTGCTCGGGGGTACCCACCCCGAGTCGTTTCATGGTGGCAGCCTGCCGGACGAACGTTTCATACAGTTCCATTGACAACAGTTCGCCCTTGCTGCCGTCGTCGTTTTTCTTGAAGTAAAGATCACCGTCGCGGATGACGTCCTTACGTTCGGATACGGGCTCGGGATTCGCACTGTTTCG
>JBDLQY010000240.1:0-6846 GCA_039800325.1 Pseudomonadota bacterium
TCCAGGTGTTCAAGGGCAAGGAATCCCGTGTATGTGCCCACTGCCAGACCCGCGGTAGACCCAGCCTGAATCGTGATGTCGTTTCCACTCGTATTCGAGAGCTCGATCGTACCGTCGGAGCCCAGGACGGCCGTCACCCCAGCCACATCCCGGTTAATGTTGGTCACCAACTCGTCGATGCTGCCAGACGCAGCTACAGTATTGTTGTTAATGATCACCGCGGTCGAGTCAAAGGATGTCGCGGTCGGAGCAGCACCCTTGAAGGTGTTGTAAGCAGACGCTTTGACACGATGCTCACCCACGTTGGTGTTGATTGCAGTAGCAAGCTCGGCTGCAGTCGTACCGCCATTGCCTTCTGCCGACGTCGCAAAGCTGTATCCGTTGATCAGCACAGCGTTATAGGTAACGGCGGAAGAGTCTCCAACGCGTCCTGTAGTCAGTTGGCCCTCAACGCGGAAACCCTGCAAGCCCAGCGACTTACTCGAAGCCGAGCTAATACTGACGCCAACCTGATCATTTTCTTTGACGTTGGTCTGAATCTTAACGTCGCTTGCAGTACCGTCCAGCAGCTTGATGCCGTTGAAATTCGTGGTCTTAGCGACGTTGTCGATTTCAGCAACCAGCTGATCCATCTCCTTCTGCAGAGCCTTACGGTTGTCAGCTGTCATGCTACCCGTGGCAGCCTGCACCGACAGTTCACGCATACGCTGCAGCATATTGGTGATTTCGCCCAGCGCGCCCTCGGCCGTCTGCATCATCGAAATGCCGTCGTTGGCGTTTTTAATCGACATGGACATACCGCGCAAATCAGCCGTCATGCGGGTGCTGATCGCGAGACCAGCAGCATCGTCTTTGGCAGAGTTGATGCGCTTGCCGGTGGACAGCTGCTGCATCGCGGTCGATAGGTTGCGATTGTTAACGCTCAACGAATGCTGAGCTGTCATCGCCTTCACGTTGGTGTTGATTACAGACATCTTGCAATCCCCTTAAAAGAGTGAGATCCGGTTTATCGCCCGAGCGGGGATCCCGCCCTCAAAGACTGAATCGGCGCCATCTGGCTAGACTTGAGCGCCACCATTACGATTGGCTATCGAAAAGAATGCCCTTCATCTTTTCGATGTTGTGCGACACATGCAGCACCTCTTCGGCCGGAATCTGCCGCACGAGCTCGCCGCTGGTTTTGTCCGTTACTCGAATAATTGAACGGTTCACCACATCGTCGACATTGAAGGCCAGATTTCGGTTGTTCGCCGATGCCTGTTCATTCAATTGGCGTACCGCCTCTTCGAGACGCTTACGCATCTCGCCCGCATCAAATTTGGGACGAGCCAGCTGAGTGGTGAAATTCGCACTCGCCTGCGCAGTACTTGAAACATTAACGACTCGCTGAGCGGGCGTGGCGTTACTAGCTTTCGACGAAACGACGCTGGGATTGACACTGGCCCCTTGGGCCATGGGCCCCCCAGAACCCGGCACTGACTGAATGCTTGACATTTCAGATCCCTCCAAAAGCGCACCGCGATACCCGCGGCGGGCTCCGACTGGGAAGGACTGGTTGACCGACGCCGTCCCAATAGGACGCGCGGGAACGGTCAACCCCTCCCCTCAGCAAGGGAGTCGACCCGTATTTTTGAAACTTTAGAGGCTAGCGCGAAACTTTTTACTTATTGTTGTACATCGCAGCCAGATTTTCAAACTGTCCCTTCAGGGATTCGCGCAAGCTATTCATCTGCGACACCAGCCCATCCATGACGATGAACTGGTCAAGATAGCGTTCGTAGACTTCTTCCATCTGCTCTTTGAGACGGGTCATATCGAGCTCGGCCCTGTCTAGCTGGGTGTTAGCCGCATTATTACGAGCCATGATGGGGCCGCTAGCGCCCATCAGGTCATCGAGGCGCTTAACGGCATCGCCAGCAAGCCCTCGAGCGGCATCACCCAACATGCTTTGATTGTCGGTATTTGCGGTGAATGCCTTGGCAATTTCATCGAAACGCCCGATGAGTGCCACGTCGAGCTTTGCTGCATCAATCTGCAGGCGCCCTTCGCGATCTAGGGTAATCCCGATGTCACGCATTGCGCTCACAGTGCCGCCCGGCGTCGAAGAAGTGGCGGTCATCATGCTGCGCGCCTGATCGCGCACGTATCTGACCAAAGAGTCATTAGCCAGAATGCCGCCGTATTCCTCGTCCTCAGACTTTGGATCGGCCATCGTGTCCAGAAAGTCCTGCAGGTCGTTATAAGCCTTAACCAGGGTATCGATTTTTTCGCGGACGGGTGCGGTATCGCGACTGATGGTGACCGTTCCGGGCGAATTGCTCTGGCCCAGCAGTTCAAGCTTTACACCGGGAATAACATCGTCAATCGTATTGGTCGGCCGCTGCACCGCGATACCATCAATGATGGCCGTTGCGTCAGTCGCTGGCTTGATCTGCGTGGCGAATTCCAGACCGGCCACAGCCTGTCCGGCCGGCTGACTGATCGTAAAGTGATTGGCAGCACCCGATTCGCCCGTCAAAACAATCGTGACCGGATTAGCTGGGTCACCCGTGTTGACCAGGCGCGCTTCGACCCCGGTGGTCTCGGTTTTGCTATTGATAGCTTCCACCACGCCCTCGGGCGATTTGCGGGTTACATCCACAGCGGTCGTACTAGAGCCCCGGGTAATTTCAAGACTGAAGGCCACCCCGCTATTCAGCGTGGTGTTCGCTGCAGAAAAATTACCACTGCGCACCACACGCCCACTAGCCAGACCCGTAACCTCAACACTGTGCTGACCCAGCGAAGCGCTGGCGCCCGCCGTGGCCTCATAGGCCAGAGGCGTGCTGTTCTTGGCGCTAGCGCCAGTGAACTCAGAGCGGTCATTAAGCGCTGCGAACGCATCCTTCAGCTGCTTGAGACCGAACATCACGGCCCCATAACCTGAAATACGCTTCTCGGTTTTATCGATGCGAGCCTGAATCGCCTCTTCCCGCGGCTTTTGCTCGACATCCGCGAGGTTGCGCGCCAGGCCTTTGATATCAATACCAGAGCCGGCACCCAAGGCGCTCATGATGGTGTCAGTACTCATGCACAGGCTCCGATAACCACGTTCGTCCTTTGAGGTTTATCGACCGCAGTCGCCCATTCTTGATCTCGAAAAACTAGTTGATGTACTGAAACAGGTTCAGCTGCGAAATCTGCGCAAAGCTTCGCTGTGCGGCTTCTAAGGCAAGCATTTGTTTCTGCATGCGGGTCACCGCCTCAGCGTAGTCAAGATCCTCAATATTGGAAAGAACAGCTCGCAGCTGCAACTGGGTCTCTTCGACCGCCTGGGTTTGCATGTCAGCAACCCTGAGATCCGTGCCCACCTCGGAAATATTGAAGGCGAAAACGTTCATCATCTTGTCGAGCTCACCGATACCACGCTGCATGGCCGGATGCTCACCCGCGCGGATACCATCTGTCAGGTCTTCGATGGCTTCAAAAAAACCAACGCTGCTGGTGACGACCTCACCCTCAACCACCGCTGAACGCTCGAGCGGAGCGAAGACATTGGTGCCAGAGCGATTGAGGTTGAGATCGCGATGATCACCTACAGCTACTTTCATGCGAGTCTGGTCGCCTGTGTAAACAATATTGCCCTCAGCATCGGGCGAGAACGGCGTCTGTAAAACGCGCGATCCGGCGAACAGAAAGTTACCCTGCGTATCACGAGCGTTGGCCATGGATAGCAATTGCTCGCGCATGCCGTCGATCTCAATAGCAATCACCTCTCGGTTGGCAGGATCGTAAGTGTCGTTGGATGCCTGAAGCGCCAGTTCTTTGATGCGCGTAAGCAGGTCGGAGGCGTTACGCAGCGTAGCCTCTTCGGTACCCAAACGATTTTTGGCAGCCGTCAGCGCTTCATGATGACGATCTTGTCGGTCCACCATGCCCTTCAGACGCAGTACGGCCCCCGCCCTGCCCGGTTCATCACTGGGCTTAACGATTTTTTTGCCCTCGGCCAGCTGAGCCTGCACGTTGGAGAGCGAGTTTTGCCGCTCGCTCATCTGACCGACTGCTCGGTCAAAAAACTGACTGTTAGAGATTTTCATCAGCGGATCTGCGCGATGGCATCAAATAATTGATTGGCGAGCTGAATGACCTTGGCCGACGCCTGGTAGGCCTGTTGAAAGCGGATGAGATCGGCCGCCTCTTCATCAAGACTGACGCCAGAGACTTGATCACGGGCCTCAACGGCCTGATCGTTTACTACTTTGAGCGCCTCTTCAGCGATGCTGGCCTGATTGCCCAGATTGCCGATACGGTTTAACTGTTCAAGCCAGGCTTCGCCAATCGTGACGCCGCCTGCAATCAGCTCCCGGGAGCTTTCAAGGGCCGCAAGCCTGAGGATGTTCGCGTTATCGCCTACGCCATCCTGATTGCCGTCAATCGTAAAGACATCGCCCTCAGAGGGCACCCGCGACAAGTTGATCTGCAGCCCGCGGTAATGAATTCCCTCTAATGGACGGTAGTCGCGCTCGGCGAGAATTGTTCCGGTGGCTTTGTCCGTGAGCTTCCAGCGCGTATCGGTGACAAAGCTCACCTCGAGCTCGCGGTCGCGCAGAAAGTCAATCGGTTTACGCTTACCCTCATTAAACAGCGTTGAAAAGCTGGCACTACCTTCACCCGTTACAAACACCAGGAGATCTTCGGGAATCTCGCCATCGATCTGAACGCTGGTGTCTAAACCCAGGCGAGACAGCGCTGAAGGATTACCTGCAGCCCCAATAGCAAGTTCGACGGAATCAGACGCGTTCTTCGCAGAAAGCTCCAGGCGACCGGCATAGCGGCCTGCAGCCAACCCCATGGCGTTACCAGATCGGCCGTCTACCCAGTCGTCGGCCGGCCCCAGCGTAATGTCTTCGCCCTCTTGACCCGCGACATTGGTTAGTACAAGCGCTCCTTCGGTATCGACCGAGGCGATGACACCCGTTGTTGACGAGCGCGCGTTGATAAGCTGCGCCAAACCTTCGACCCCGCTGGGGGCAGGCCCGGAGGCCGCCCAGACCACCTCGCCATTAATTTCCAGAGGTTTGGCGAAATCAATGATGTCGGCGCCTGCTTTAACGTCGTTGACAGCACGGGCCTGCAACTTGCCCGACAGGCCGGTACGATTGATTTCACTGGTGAACCAGGCCGAAACCTCAGTCGCCTTAATCGGACGGGTGGTGGGAACAAACTCGCCCAAATTCTGCCCATTCAGGGCCAGAGCACCCGCGGCAAAAAGTGCTTCGCCCACAGCCAATGCCTGCTCGGGTATCCGCGCGGTCTGAACCCGGGCAGGGACCGTCTCGGTTCCGATCACCTTACCTTCGTAATTGAGCACATCCACCACAGCTGGCTTCGCGCGCGCACCTCGAAAAACTTCAAGGCCCAGATAGCCATCGGAACCCGTTTCGTTCAGATACAGCGTTGAGTAACTGGCATCCCGCGTGAAACCTGCGTCCTCAGTGACGAGAGCATCGATTTCCCCCTGCAACAGCGATCGCCCTGCGATATGACGCCCATCCCGCGTGAAAACTTGTACGTCCATGGGCTGGGCGATGGCACTCGAGAGGGTAAAGCTAGTGTCTGAAAAGCCCGTTGGTACCCTACCCACTAAAGACGCCGGGCGCGAGGCTGAGTTATCAACCTGCGTCGGCTGCCTCTGCCAGGGAGTGCTCAAGGGTAGCGATGCGAGCGACCGAACAGTCGATTCATCGTCCTGATCGGGCAACCAAGCCACCAACGCGTCGGCACCACTTTCGTTCAACGGGTTTTCAATCACGCGAAAGGGAGCCGCAGCCGCCACCATGCGGGGATCTTCGATCAGACGCCGAATTCCAGTGGCTGGCCGATTAGAGGCCTCCAGACGCATTTCCTCGATCTTGTCCGAGCGGCCATTTATACGGATGAGCATCCCATTCAGGGCGAGCTCTTCCGTACCCGATACGCTATCGCCGGTAACCACATCGGTGGCCGTCCAGCGATTGACATTGGGATCGTAGCGGAGATCGATACTGTTGAATTTGGTCAATGCCGGGTCGGTCACTTCCCATTGAATCGCGAGGCGGGCGGTGCTGGCCTCGGCCTTCAACTTAAATACTGGATCAATCGTGAAAAGAGGGCCGCCCAGCTTGCCTGTCGCGTCGACGCCCAGCTCATGGGTCGCGTTAAATTGCGACGCAATGGTCTGAGCGATATAGTCGAGCTGCGCCATTGAGGGCGCAAGAATCTGGTCGCGAAAATTCAGAATGCCACCCAGCGTCCCACTATTGACGCCGCTGACAACCTCATAATCGCCACGCGGATCAACGATGATTTTCACGCCCAGCGTGCGCTCATCTAAAACGGCGTCCACCTGACGCCATTCCTTGCCCTCGACGACTCGGCCCTGATTATCAGTGGGCCCCAAGCTTACGTCGACGACTCCGCTGCGGTACTCTTTAACACGGATGCGGGCCAGACCCGCCAACTCGCGCAAAAGACTATCGCGATGATCAAGCAGCTTGGGCGCCTGCTGATCTACCGTATTGCGCCGGTTAAGCTCAGCGTTAACCAAGGCCAGCTGCTCGGTCAGCGTATTAATCTTGCCGATATTGACCTTAACGGCCTCATCGGTCTCGATGGCAATGGAGTCGAGCTGTCCACTGAGCGTTTTCAGTCGAGCCGTCAGGCCTTCGGCTTCGCTTAGAAAGCCCATCCTAAGCTCGGGTGAGGCAGCATCAGTTGACAGCCTGCGCGCAGCGGCGAAAAACGACTCGAGCGATCCCGATAGGCCAGTGCGCTGGCTGCCCATGATATCCACCACACGATCCGTGTAGTCAATCAACGGGGCCTGGG
>JBDLQY010000241.1:0-7343 GCA_039800325.1 Pseudomonadota bacterium
AGCTAACCCTCAAAGAGGGGCTGACCGTTTTTCGCGATCAGCAGTTTTCAGCCGATATGATGGCAGCGCAATGCACTTCTGCTGAAGCGGCTGCCAGCGCGCGCGCTGTCAAACGTATCAACGATGTCAGGGTTCTGCGCACCGCCCAGTTTGCGGAAGACGCAGGTCCTATGGCCCATCCGATTCGTCCTGACGCCTATCAGGAAATCAATAATTTCTACACGGTCACGGTTTACGAAAAAGGGGCTGAAGTCATTCGAATGCTGCACACGCTCGCTGGCGAGCGCGGATTTCGCCGAGGCATAGATCTGTACTTCCAGCGACACGACGGGCAGGCCGTTACCTGCGACGATTTCATGGCGGCCATCGCCGATGCAAATGGGCTCGACCTGAGCCAATTCGGTCGCTGGTACTCGCAGGCTGGAACACCCCGCGTCAGCATCACATCCCGCTGGGATGCCCAGCACCACGAGTTTTATCTGCATATTGAGCAAAGCTGCCCACCCACGCCCGGACAGGCACACAAACAGCCGTTTCAGATTCCACTGGCTCTGGGACTGGTGGGCCCTGACGGGCGCGACCTGCCCCTGACTGCGGCTGATGAGGCCACGCAGCGGCATCTTCGGGCATCAGATATACCGGGTAGCGTGCTGATCGACCTGCGCGACGCTCGTCTGACGCTGCGCTTTGGCAAGGTCCATGTCCAACCGGTCGTGTCAGCGGCCCGGGGCTTCTCGGCGCCCATCATCATCGAGATTGATATCAATGACGAGCAACTCGAGCATCTTGCAAGCTACGACAGCGATCCGTTCAATCGCTGGGAGGCTTCCCATAGGCTTGCGCTGGGCTGCATCCGTGATGTGATGGGTGGCGCCAGTGCCCGCGATCGTTGTGCCGCACTGATTCGTGTATGGGCACGCACTCTGGATGACGGCGCGCTTGATCCCGCTTACAAAGACCTGGTGCTCAGTCTGCCTGCTGAAGGCTATATCGCCGAACAGATCGACATCATTGACCCGCTTGCTCTCAGGAGGGCACGACAGGCCGTACGCAGCCTCATCGCCACAAGCCTCGACGAGCGCTGGCGTTCATGCGTAGAAAAGCTCACCGATCAAGGCCCCTGGCAGGGTAATACCCAGGCAATCGGTCGTCGGGCTTTGCGCAACAATGCCCTGTCCTGGTGGGTGGAAGGCGGCACGCCTGAGGCAGCCAAGTACGCACAGGCGCAATTCGAGACGGCCCACAACATGACCGATCGCATGGGTGCTCTCACGGCCCTGATGCGCGTCAGTGGGCCCGTTCGACAGCAGGCCCTAAATCGCTTTGAAAGCGATTACGCGCAAGAGCCACTGGTCATGGATAAATGGTTCTCTATTCAGGCCAGTGCCCACCGCCTGCCCGATGATCCCGCTGTGCTCACCCAGGTACTGACGCTCTTGCGGCACCCCGCGTTCTCAATACGAAACCCCAATAAAGTCAGGGCGCTGATCACAACGTTCTGCACTCAGAACCTGGCCGAATTCCACGCCCCTGACGGCTCGGGCCATGTCTTTTGGGCCGATCAGGTTCTGGCACTTGATGCCATCAACCCCCAGGTAGCCGCCCGCCTGGCGCGCGCGCTTGATCGCTGGCGTCGCTACACCCCTGAGCTTCAGCACTCAATGCAGCAGAGCCTGCATCGCGTATCTGGGCATGCCGGACTATCGCGCGATGTGGCTGAAATCGTGAGCAAAGCCTTGGCTGATCCCGCGTGAATTACACTTGATGCTCTCTCCAAGGAAGCGGCTATGTCCCGAATCAGCCTCACGCGTTACCTCGTCGAAAAAGAGCGCTCAAAGGGTCTTATTCCCGCTGAGCTTCGATTACTACTCGAAGTCTGCGCCCGAGCCTGTAAGGCCATCAGCACCTCGGTAGGCAAGGGGGCGCTGGCTGGCATTTTGGGCGAGGCTGGTTCCGACAATGTGCAGGGCGAAGCCCAGAAAAAGCTCGACGTCATCGCCAATGAAACCCTGATGGAGGCCAATATCTGGGGTGGGCATCTGGCCGCCATGGCCTCTGAAGAAATGGATCACTCTTTTCAGATTCCCAACCGTTACCCCAAAGGCGAGTTTCTGTTGCTGTTTGATCCGCTCGATGGCTCGTCCAATATTGACGTCAACGTCTCGATCGGCACGATCTTCTCGGTGTTGCGCGCTCCCGAAGGCCGCGAACCCGATGACAGCGCCTTTCTGCAACCCGGACATAAACAGCTCGCTGCGGGTTATGCGGTTTATGGCCCTTCAACCCTGCTGGTACTCACCGTGGGTGACGGTGTCGCCTGCTTCACACTTGATCGCGAGACAGGAAGCTGGCTGCTCACACAGGATGGCATTCGCATCCCGGAAACCACGCGTGAATTCGCCATTAACGCGTCCAACGCACGGCACTGGGAACCACCGGTCAAGCGCTATATCGACGAACTGCTTGCCGGCAAAGAGGGACCGCGCGGCCAGGACTTTAATATGCGCTGGGTCGCGTCCATGGTGGCTGACGTGCACCGCATCATGACGCGCGGCGGAATCTTCATGTACCCACGTGACCGCCGTGAGCCCGATAAGCCTGGCAAGCTTCGCCTCATGTACGAAGCCAACCCCATGGCGATGCTCATTGAGCAGGCCGGTGGTGCCGCTACCAATGGCCAACAGCGTATTCTCGATATTCAACCAGGCAAACTGCACGAGCGCGTAGCGGTTATTTTGGGCTCACGCACCGAGGTCGAACGCGTCACTGGCTACCATCGGTCTGCCTGAGGCTTAGTACCACCTTGCGCAAGGTCGCCTCGCCAGGCTCTGGCTGCGCGGTAAGTCAGGCAGGCGAACAGGGGCAGAAGATGATCTTTCGCTTGGCGTCAGTTTGGGTATTCCGCACCTAACAGCTGTCGTACATGATGCTCGACGCACCTTGCCAGCGCGGGCAAGTGGTAGCCGCCCTCAAGCATGGACACCAGACGTCCGTCGCAGTACTGATCGGCGAATGTCACCAACTGCTGGCTAACCCAAGCATAGTCGTCGTCTCGCCAGGCGAGTTGACTGATGTCATCGTCACGATGGGCATCAAAACCGGCCGAGATAAACAGCATTTGCGGGCGAAAGGCGCTCAACGCGGGAAGCCAGTGATTCCGCACGGCTGAGCGAAGCGCCTCACCATCGCTATAAGGCTTGAGCGGCACGTTACACATATTGCCAGCCAGCGGTGATTCGCCACTGAAAGGATAAAGCGCCGACTGAAAACTCGACACCATCAGGACTCTTTCATCGCCAGCCAGAATATCTTCACTGCCGTTACCGTGGTGCACGTCAAAGTCAATCAGCGCGACCCGCGTCAGACGCATGACATCAAGCGCATGGCGTATGGCCACCGCGATGTTATTGAAAAAACAGAAGCCCATAGCGGCCTCCCGCGTGGCGTGGTGGCCAGGCGGGCGAATGTTGCAAAAGGCACGTCGTACCTGACCGCTTAGCACCTGTTCAGTGGCCAGAATACCTGCGCCCGCCGCACGCAAAGCCGCCTGCAGCGTATGCGAATTCATGGTGGTGTCGGGGTCGAGCGCACGGTACCCGCTCGTCGGGGCGGCAGCCTGTAGTTCATGCACGTGCCGCATCGCGTGCGCGCGAGCCAGCTGCTCACGAGTCGCCAGCGGGGCCTCATGCTGCACGCAGAAATCGAGCAGCCCAGTGGCCAGCAATCGCTCGTGGATTACTCGAACGCGGTCTGGGCACTCAGGGTGGTGCAGGCCCATTTCATGGTGGGCGCAGTCGGGATGGGAGATGTAGGCGAGCAGGTCAGACACGACAGTCCAAGCTCAGATTTGACAGTCAGTATGCAGTTGCCGGACATGGGAATCCTGCTGGAGCGGGTGATGGGAATCGAACCCACGTCATCAGCTTGGGAAGCTGAGGTTCTGCCATTGAACTACACCCGCACGGTGCGTGATTCTAGCGAAACTAAGCCAAGCCCGCGCAAACGGCTCAGGGGCGCCGCCCCAGAAGACCCGTCGTGAGTGCCACACCCAGCATAATGACCGAGGCCCCAACCACCATTTCCAGGGTCACCGGTTCATCCAAAAATAGCGCGCCCCACAGCATGCCAAAGGCCGGGCTCAGAAAAGTAGAAGTGACCGCACGTGTCGGTCCGATCCGGGCGATCAAGCGTACATACAGCGTGAAGGCCAGCGCGGTCGAAAAAGCCGCCAGCGCGATAACGCTCGCCCAGGCCATGGCGCTGGGCGAACTGGCGGGCCAAGCACCCGCGCCCAGGGGTATGAGTACTATGGCGCCAAACACGTGGCAGCCGGTCGACACTGCGGTGGGCGATACATTTTTCAGGCGGTGACGCATGAAATTGACGGCAACACCATACCCAAAGGTCGCCAGCAGCACGCCAGCCGCCGCCAGCGTTGCCATCCACGGATCACCCCGCAGCGCTCCGGGACCTCCCATCAGCACCACAACACCTGCAAACCCCAGCACAAGCCCCAAAATGGCTGTACGAGACATTCGCTCACCCATCCAGAGCCAGGCGACAATCGCGGCAAAAAAGGGGGCCATGGCATTCAGAATGGCCGACGCTCCCGTCGACAAATAAAGAGCCGCAAACGCAAACAACACAAACGGAATCGACGTGTTGATCAGGCTGAGCAGCGCGATCCTCCGGCTGGCCGCCATGAGCGCCCGCACACCACCCGACTGAATGAACAATAAGGGCAGCAGAATCAGACTGGCTAAGCCCGCCCGAACAGCGCCCAGTGCCAGCGACCCGAACTCGGGCGAGGCGATACGCATGAACAGAAAAGATCCGCCCCAGAGCGCCCCGAGAAGCATCAGGGTCGCAAGATCCACCCAACGCAGGGGCGCTTGCGGCACGCTGGTATCGCGTAAGGCCTCAGCCACGAAACGATACTCTGCTGCTCATGGCCGCCACCCCGCATACGAAACGCATACAAGCGCACGCAAACATCAGGTCCCGCAGAAAGTCTGATAAGGCACGGGTGTCGCGGGCGCAGGTTGGGCGTATTCCTCAAGTCCCTCGCGTTCGTCATACGGGTGCGCGAGCACCCGAAGCAATCGATGCAAGGGCTGCAGGTCATGCCGCTGGACGGCCGCCGCCAGCGCCGTTTCAACCTGGTGGTTGCGCGCAATATAAGCCGGATTGGCCTGGCGCATATCGGCCAGGGCGCGGTCACGACCAGCCTCATCAGCACGAGCACGCCGCTCTTGCCAGCGCGCATACCAGGCTGCCAAACGTGGGTCTGCCGCCAACCGGTCTGCTGGTAGCAGCCCCTGGCACAGCTCGCGAAACTGATTCGTGTAGTCGACCTCAAGATCGCGCATCCAGCCCAGCCAGTCGTCCACCAGCTGGCGGTCCTCAGGCTCTTCGCCGGGAAGTCCCAGCTTGCCGCGCATCATGCTCAGCCAGGTCTCCTCAAATTGTCCGGTAAAGGCCTTGATCTCGGTCTCTGCCATGCGCAAGGCCTCATCTGCGTCGTCATGCAGCAAAGTCAGCAGGGACTCAGCAAAACGAGCGAGATTCCACTGCGCAATCACGGGTTGGTTACCAAACGCATATCGACCGCCATGGTCAATCGAGCTGAAAACTGTTTCAGGGTCGTACACATCCAGAAATGCGCAGGGGCCGTAATCGATGGTCTCGCCACTGATGCTCATGTTGTCAGTATTCATGACCCCATGAATAAAGCCGACCCGCATCCATTCGACAATCAGCCGAACTTGGCGTGAAATCACCGCGCGAAGCAAAGCGAGGGCGGGCTCTTGCGCCTGCGCGCACTCGGGGTAGTGCCGCTCGATCGCAAAAGCAACGAGGGCTCGCAATGCGGCGGCGTCGCGACGCGCAGCCGCATACTCAAACGTGCCCACGCGAAGATGACTGGACGCAATGCGTGTCAATACAGCGCCGGCAAGTACCTCTTCGCGATAAATCTGCTCACCGGTCAGGGTAACGGCCAGACTACGCGTGCTTGGAATCCGAAGCGCATGCATTGCCTCACTAACCACATACTCGCGCAACATCGGACCCAGCGCAGCACGGCCATCACCGCGACGCGAAAACGGAGTGCGTCCCGACCCCTTAAGTTGGATATCGACTCGAGTGCCGTCCGGGCAACAATGCTCACCCAATACCACCGCTCGACCGTCGCCCAGCATGTTGAAGTGGCCGAACTGATGACCTGCATATGCCTGAGCGATCGGATCAGCACCTGGCGGCAGTTCATTGCCCGCCAGCTGCTGCGCCAAACTCTCCTGTCCGGAGCCCGACGGCCGTCCCAGTCCCAGCGACTGAGACAGACCGTCGTTGAAAATCACCAGCTTCGGCTGACGGACGGGTGTTGGCCGTTCGCGCACGAACAGCACCTCGGGCAGTTGCACGTAACGATTATCGAAGCGCCAGGCAAGCGTTGAGTCATTCATGGAAGTGGGCCGAAAAGCGGAACCCAGATGCTACCCCCAGCGGCTTAACCCTGACTCGCGTATGCCCGCCAGGTATGTCGATAGCAGTCCTTGAGTGCCGTCTATCCACAACATCTTCAACGGCACTGGTCGACCCCCTGCCCCCTGATGGCCGTCAAGCCTGAACCCGTCAGTCGCACCATGATGTGAACTTCATCGGTCCCAGGCGTCAGCGGGCATGCATGATCATGATGGTCTGAGCGACATCGAAGCGGCTGAGCTTCGAAGACAGTACGGCGCTAATACCATTCGAACTCGGGTAGCCCGATCGCTGGTCCGGCAGTTCGTCACACGACTGACTAATCCGCTCATCACGGTATTACTGATTGCCAGCCTGGTATCTGCAGCCACGGGCGAGGTGACAAACTTTGTAATCATCAGCGCCATCGTACTGCTGAGCGTCAGTATCGATTTTTTTCAAGAAATTCGAGCAACCAGCGCAGCCGAAAAACTAAGCGCGTCGGTTGCGGTCACCGCCACGGTCATACGCGACGGTCAGCCGGTTAAGCGCCCAGTAGAAGACCTGGTACCTGGCGACTGCGTCAGTTTATCTGCCGGCGATCTTGTACCTGCCGACGGTGTCATTCTCGAGGCACGAGATTTTTTCGTGAACCAGTCGATGCTGACAGGCGAGGCCTTTCCGGTTGAAAAACATGCCGGACCGCTCTCGACGAGCTCAAATGAGCTTCACGATGCGACTGATACCGTATTCATGGGAACGTCAGTGATCGGGGGTAGCGCTCTGATCAGGGTGACCCAAACGGGCATGCACTCTGCCTTGGGCGGCATCAGTGAAAGCCTGCAAACCCCAGCGCATCTCACAGCGCTTGAACGCGAGAC
>JBDLQY010000242.1:0-11235 GCA_039800325.1 Pseudomonadota bacterium
TCACTGGCAGCAGTTCAGGCATTGGTCTTGCGATTTCCCGTCGCCTGATCGATGACGGCTGGTGTGTGGACGGGCTCGACCAGCACCCCCCGGACATCCAGCATGAGCGCTTCACCCAACACACACTTGACCTATCTAGTCCCCGGGACATTGCCCAGCTGCTGCAGTCGGGGCTTTTGATACGACCGCCCTCGGCGATGGTGCATGCTGCCGGCCTGCTCGCGACGGGCGCGCTGGGTCAATTGAGCACCGAAGCGGGCGACCGCATGTGGGCCGTACACGTCCGGGCAGCCAGCCTGCTGGCCGATGGACTGCTTACCGCCATGAAGCGCAGCCAGTGGGGCCGAGTCATTCTCATCGGCAGCCGAGTGTCTCAGGGCATGGCCGGCCGCAGCCAGTATGCAGCCACCAAAGCTGCACTGGTCGCGCTGGCGCGCAGTTGGGCCTCTGAGACAGCGGCCATGGGCATCACCGTCAACGTAATCTCGCCAGCGGCTACCGATACGCCCATGCTGACCGACCCCGGCCGCCATACAACCCCTCCCCGCGTCCCGCCTCTGGGTCGCCTCATCAGACCCGAGGAAGTCGCCTCTCTGGTTGCCTACCTGATGTCCGATCAGGCCGACGCCATCACAGGACAAGATATTTCCATCTGCGGCGGTGCATCGGTACGAGCATGAAAGCCGTTGGCATCATCGGTATAGGTCTGGTTGGACACGCGTTGGCCGACCGGCTGGTCGCTGCTGGCATCCAACCCGTGGGTCTGGATATCAACGCAGCCGCAGTTCAACGCTTTAAAGACCGGGGCTTGCCATGTGCGAGCTCGATTCGACAACTGTGCGAGCAGACCGACGTACTGGTTCTGGCGGTATTTGATACGGACGACGTTGCCGGCATCGTGCATGAGCTGGTCGCTCAAAGCGGCGTGAGGCAACCAGACGGCCTCATCGACTGCTCTACGGGGGATCCCGAGCGTATCGAGGCGCTTTCGGCGACTGCGCGTCGAGCGGGTTTACGCTACGTTGAAGCTCCGCTGTCGGGCTCAAGCGAGCAGATCGCCAAAGGCGAAGCCGTCATGATCATGGGCGGATACGCCGATGATCTGACTCAGCTGAAGCCCATCCTTGAAATCATCAGTCCCACACGGTTCGAGGTCGGCGGCCCCGGTATGGCTGCGCGGGCCAAGCTCGCGACCAATCTGGTGCTGGGGCTCAATCGCGCCGTCTTTGCCGAGGGCATGATGTTTGCCGAGAGTCTGGGACTCTCGCGCGAGCGTTTCCTGGAACTGGTCATGGCTACACCCGCACGCTCAGAAGCGGCCCAGGTGAAAGGCCCGCGCATGGTTCATCAGCAATTCGACCCGCCGCAATCAAGAATCCGCCAGCACCTCAAGGATGTGCAACTGATGCTCGCGGCCAGCGCCGCATACGGGCAAAGACTGCCCTTTTCAGAAGTGCACGCCGCGCTGATGGAGGCCGCCGTGCGCAGCGGCGACGGCGAACTTGATAACGCCGCCATCATCCGACAGATTGCCCGAGAACGCCTGCCCAAGTAGATCAACGAGGCCAGCCCAGAGGCCCAGCGCTGGGCTCAGCGTACACGCCGGTAGCTTAAACTTGGTGCACTCACGATTGCTCGTACGCTGTGAGTCTCACAGGCGCACTACGAGCGAGTCCTGCTATCTGACAAGGCCTGACCTGCAAATGCTTGAAACCGTCTTCAGCCTGCGCCAACAGGCAAACCAGCTTTTTGATCAACTCCGCGAGGGCAGCGTCGACAGTGCCCGTGGCGGTGTCACGCGAGATACCTACGGGCCCGGAGAGCAGTTCGCCCATGAACTCATGGCACATGCAGCCCGCGAACTCGGGCTTGAGCTGCGCACGGATCATGTGCTGAATACATATATGACCTGGCCCGGGCGCGATCGCTCGAAGCCCGCCATTGTCATCGGGTCACACCTCGACTCAGTCCCCGCCGGTGGTAACTATGACGGCGCAGCAGGCGTCGTCGCTGGTCTGATAGCCATCTCTGCCCTGCAACAGCAGGGCTTCAGTCCCGAGCGGGATATCACGGTGATGGGTATTCGGGCTGAAGAAAGCATGTGGTTTGGCTATTCGTATGTCGGTAGTCGGGGCGCACTGGGCATGCTTAAACCCGAGGCCCTGGACAAGCGCCGCATCGATACCGGAAGAACCCTGGCGGATCACCTGAGCAGCGCCGGCGGAGACCCGGAGGCGGTTCGACGCGGCGACGCCTTCCTCAAGCCGGACAACATTGCGGCATTTCTAGAGCTGCATATCGAACAAGCGCCCAGCATGGCCTATGACGGCCACGCAATCGCCATCGGCAAGGCCATTCCGGGCAACTTCCGTTATCCCAAGGTTCAGATTCGGGGCGAATACGGTCACGTCGGTCTGCCGCGACGATTCAGGCGCGATGCGGCGCTGGCCGGTGCCGATCTTTTTACAGCACTCGATCGGATCTGGTCGCAGTGGGACTCAGCCGGTCGCCCCATGGCCTGCACCATTGGCGAATTTCACACCGACCCCGATCGTCACGGTCTCACCATTGTTTCGGGCGACTTCAGCTTCAGTCTTGACGTTCGCGCTTACGACCCCGCCGACCTCCATGAGCTGGAGGCTGCTTTTCTGGAGGAAGTTCGCGCGACCGAGGCCCGTCGCGGCGTCAGCATCCGGTTGGGCGCGCGCGCCTCTGCGCCGGTGGCCAAGGCTGACCCGACACTGAGCACACAACTGGAAGACTGCGCACGCGCGATGGGGCTACCGGCACCGGGTCTGTTAAGCCCTGCCTCTCATGACGCAGCAGCCTTTTGTGCAGCGGGCGTACCGTACGGATTTATTTTTGTACGCAACCGAAATGGCAGCCACCATCCCGATGAACACATGGATATCGACGATTTTCTGAAGGCCACTGCAGTACTGAGTACGTGGCTGAAAAAGCACACCTGATTGGACTGACCCGATTGGCCTGGCAAAACACTAGGCCCAGTGCCGCTGCCGCACGTCCTGAAACCAGGTATCAAGCTCTGACACCAGACGACGCTGGTCAGGCTGAAGTTGAAGCCCGCGAACCTTATCCGGCATCAAGGTAAACGGACAGGTCACATCAGTCTGATGACCGCTCAGCGACTCAAGCGTCGCCAAGCCCCAGAAAGGCACCGATACCGGGCAATACCCGCCCTCGTGAACCAGCAGCAGTCGGGAATTCGCATGACGCTGCGCGATGTCGACGATGAAATCGGTCATCCAGCGAAAGGCCACATCATCCAGCAGCATGCGCCCCAGGGGATCAAATCGGCCTGCGTCGTAACCACTGGGAACGACGATGAACTCTGGCCTGAAGGCTTCCAGGGCCGGTCCAATCAAACGTTCGAACGCCTCTTTATAAGCGCCGAAGCCGCTGCCCGCCGGAAGCGGGATATTCATCGAATACCCCAGCCCGTCACCACTGCCGATTTCATCGGCCTCGCCACTGACCTGCACATACCCCGCCTGCTGGTGAATCGAAATGGCGAGCACGTCTGAGCGATCCGCAAAGCAGGCGTAGGTGCCGTTGCCGAAATGAACATCCCAATCAACGACCGCCCCACGCCGGACGCCCCAACGGTCGATAGCATGCTGCATCGCGAGAGCCGCATTGGCAAACACGCAAAACCCCATGCCCCGGTGGGGCTCAGCATGGTGCCCAGGCGGACGCGTGAGCGCATAGGCTACGTCGGCGGCGCCGCTGAAAATCGCATCGGTCGCGGCAAGTGCAGCGCCCGCCGAGCGCAACGCGGCATCCCAGCCGTTCGAGGTGATGGGCGCCCCAACCCCCAGCTCGCCACCGCCGGCCTGCGCGGTCTGCTGCACGCGCGCGATGTACTCACGGGTATGCAGGCTGGCCAGCTCGTCAACCGTAGCGTCTCGCGCCGTCACGACCGTAAATTCGCTAAGCAAGCCGCTTCGAAGCAGCAGCTGATGCATGCGCCGCTTGGGATCAGGATTTTCGATGTGTCGCCCATACGGTTCAATGTAACCGCCAGGTTTGGCCATAAGGGCGTAGTTGCCCGGGTCATGCCAGAAACACAACTCGTCCCAAACATAAGCGGTACGCCGCGAAGCCATGGGGCTTCTCCCTAGATCTTTTTGTCTGCGCCCATTATAGGTAGCCGACACCGGCGCAACGCCTCTCAATACACTGTTGCGGCAACCTCGCGGACTGTGCAATTTTCAAGTTATACTTTTTATTTGCACAATTTATCAAATCCCAATGATCCGACGAGACGCCGCCAACGAACTCGACCGCTGCGCGGCCGAGTATCCGGCAGTCACCATTCTCGGGCCACGTCAGTCAGGAAAAACAACCCTGGCACGAATGGGCTTCCCGAATAAACCCTGGGTCTCTCTAGAAGATCCTGATATTCGTCTCGCGGCGGAGCTGGATCCGCGCGGATTCTTGTCCCAATTTGAGCGGGGAGCCATCCTCGACGAAATTCAGCGGCTGCCGACGTTGCTGTCCTACCTACAGGGAATGATCGACCAATCTCCCGAAAATGGGCGCTTTATTCTGACGGGAAGTCACCAGCCTGAACTGCACAACGCCATCAGCCAGTCGCTCGCCGGCCGAACCGCAGTGATCACCCTGTGGCCATTTTCAGTGCCGGAAATCAAACACTATCTTCCACAACCCGACCCCTTTGAACTGATCGTTCGGGGCACCTATCCTCGAGTACATGACCAGAGTCTTGAGCCTCGTCGCTTTTACAATGCCTACCTGCAGACCTATGTTGAGCGCGACGTTCGGGATTTAATCCAGCTCAAGAACCTGACGGCGTTCCAGAAGTTTCTGACTCTGCTCGCGGGGCGCATCGGGCAGGTGCTCAATCTGAGCTCGCTTGCAAACGACGTCGGCCTGTCCTCAACTACTCTTCGTCAGTGGATTTCAGTCCTGAAGGCGACGTACCTCGTCTTCGAACTCAATCCCTGGTTTGAAAACATCAGTAAGCGCGTTGTGAAATCGCCCAAACTGTATTTTGGTGATGTCGGCCTTGCTGCCTTCTTACTGGGCATCCAGACCGCAGACCAGGCAGCGCGCGACCCGCTTCGCGGAAACCTGTATGAAAATCTGATCGTCGCCGATGTCATGCGACGCTTGTGCAACTCAGGCAAACGCCCCGATCTTCACTTCTTCCGTGACTCCCACGGAAATGAGGTCGATCTGTTGATCCGAGAAGGACGCTCGCTGATTGCCGTAGAAATCAAATCAGCCAGCACATTCTCCACTGATTTCCTGAAGGGCCTGAACAACTTCAACGCTCTGGTCGGCAGCCAGGTACACCAGGGGCTGGTGCTGTTCAACGGAGAACATCGTCACGCGGTCAAAGGCGTACAGGTGCTCAATCCCCTGTCGCATAGCGACTGGATCGATTAGCGCCCCACCTCGATCTCCACCCGCCTCACACCGGGCTGTGGCATTGGAAAACCAGCTAAGGCCGCCTCGAACATCACCGGAAAAATGACCGCATCGTCGTGCCAGGGCCCATCGTGCAGGGCCCTGGTCTCATAAACGATGGTGCCCGACCGCAGGTCGCGTATCAGCAGGCTGACCCGCCGTTGATACTGCGGAGTCGGCGGTAGGCGCGCACCGGGGCTGCTTACCCAGGCAATACCACGAGCAGTGTTGACGCCAGTGAGGGGGCCCACCATGTGCGGCCGTCCCCATGGATCCGAAAAATACTGAACCGACTCCAGCCCGACCAGCACACTGATCTGTGCGGCCGAGTCATCCCGAATCAGCCCCACCGACGCGAGCGCGCGCGCCGCCCAGGCCTCGGCCTGTTCACTCTCGAGGCGAGCGCTTTGCGAAGGCAGTCGCTCAAATCGATAGCGAGCGCCCTGCCAGACATAGTCAGCGGGTGCCACTGAAAGCGCCTGCACGTCGCTGTCAATTCGGCGGACTGTGCTGCAGGCCGAAAGCGATACAAGCGCGGCGATCGACAGAGCTCCACATAAAGCACGGATGGCACGCCGACTACCGGTCAAGATCATGGCTCGCCTCGTCGGAAGTCCTGGCTCGCTTCATCCGAGGTCCTGGCTCGCTTCATCCGAAGCGGTAAGCCGACAGCGTGGTCTCCATCACACGATCTGAGAAGACGCTAACCCCTTGCGACTGACCTGCAGCACCTGCCACCAGCATCAAGGGCAGCAGATGCTCTTCAGCGCGGGGCGGATGGCATAGACGGGCCATGGGCGCGCGCTCCCACTGCGCAAGCGCTGCGCGACACGCCTTCGGATTCGACTGAACCGCGTCGGTCAACCAGGCATCAAATTCGTCTGAAATCGGCGCAAACCGCGGATCTCGGTAACCGCGCATGTTGTGAAAGCTCATGCCACTACCGATCAGCAGAATTCCTTCATCGCGCAAACCCTCAAGCGCGGCGCCTGCAGCCAGATGCGCAGCGGGATCGAGATCATCGCGCAGAGACAACTGCACGACTGGAATATCAGCCTGCGGAAACATCAGAAGCATGGGTATGAACATGCCGTGATCAAAGCCCCGCTGATCGTCACAGTGCGCCGGAAAGCCAGCCCTTTGCAACAGATCGCTGACCCGGCGTGCGAGCTCGGGGTGGCCAGCCGCCGGATAGCGCAGCTGGTAGGTATGGGCCGGAAATCCGTAATAATCGTAGACCAGCTCTGGCCGAGCGCCGCTGCCGACCAAAAACTCTGGACCCTGCCAGTGCGCCGATACGAGCACTATGGCCGTTGGCCGCTGCGGCAAGGTCGCAGATAGGCCTCGAAGAAATGCCTCCATACGATTCCAGATGCCGGGCGGGTTCCAGTCCATAAAAAAACACGGACCACCCCCATGGGGCACATACCAGGTCGGCATGCGCGACGTCTTGGTTACACTCGATATATCCATGTGCACATTCCACCACAGAGACCTGCCATGAGTGAAGTCAGTTTTATCAATGGTCGCACACGCCTATACGCCATTGTGGGCGACCCCATCATCCAGGTGAAATCACCCGAGATGGTGACTTGGGAGTTTCACCGCCGCGGCATCAATGCGCTGGTTGTACCCATGCACATAGGTACAGCCGACTTTGAGACCTGTCTGCCCGCCATCCAGCGGCTGCACAACCTCGATGGCTTGATCTTCACCATACCGTTTAAGGCACGTGCGCTCGCCTTCGCTGACGAAGTCGGGCCACAGGCAAAGCGCCTGGGTGGCTTCAACGCGCTGGCCCGGCGAGCGGACGGACGCTGGGTGGGTGAGATGTTCGATGGCCTGGGCTGCGCCGAAGCACTGCGTCGTCGCGGCGTTGCCGTGGCCGGAAAACGTCTCATGGTGCTGGGCCTGGGCGGCGCCGGTACGGCCATTGCCGCAGCACTGGCCAGCGAAAGACC
Source organism: Pseudomonadota bacterium (assembly GCA_039800325.1). Classification (GTDB taxonomy): domain Bacteria; phylum Pseudomonadota; class Gammaproteobacteria; order Burkholderiales; family Burkholderiaceae_E; genus SYIM01. The sequence continues at coordinate 7,416 of JBDLQY010000242.1, forward strand.
GGCCGTGATGTGGCTGCATGATCTAAAAGCGGATCGTATCGACGCAGTAGCCCAGCTGATCGCCAGCATCAGCCCAGATACTCAGCTGCAGATTGGCCAGGCACCGCTGGATGAGGTGGATATTCTTCTGAATGCCACACCCATGGGCATGCTCGATGATCAACGCATGGCCATCACAGCCTCGTCACTACCCGCGAGTCTGGTGGTCTTTGATGCCGTTGTCATTCCCGAGCAGACACCGCTGCTTCGCCTGGCCGAGCGCTGCGGCTGCACTGTGGTACGAGGCCGCGAGATGATGCTGGGGCAGATAGCGCGTATCGTCGATTTTTTTCAGGCCAGGTAGCGCGAAATCTCGATGAGGTTTAAGTCGGGATCCCTCACGTAGATTGACTCGATCTTGCCGACCGCCCCGGTCCTCCGGACAGGCCCCTCAAGAATCGGCCACGCATGATGCCGCAGTCGGGCCACGACCTCGGTCAGCGGCACGGAAGCGATAAAACATAAATCCTGGCTGCCGGGTACTGGCAGATGAGCCTTGGGCTCGAACTCGCGGCCACGAATATGCAGATTGATCTTCTGCGCCCCGAACCGAAACGCCTTGCGTTCGACCGGTGGGGTTCCGCCGATAAAGCGCTCCAGCTGCATGCCCAGCACTTCGCAGTAAAAGTGCTCAGCTTTTAGCTCATCAGTGGCTGTCAGAACCAGGTGGTCAAGGCGATCAATCATGGACGAGGTCTCCGGTCGGCACTGGAAATTAGGGTTTCAGGGTTTATGGTTCAATGATATACAGCACAAAAACCCTCATGGAGAGCACTATGAAATCTACGCGACGCACGCTCTGCGCCCTGATCGCCGGCGCCGCTACGGGCCTTACAGTACTTGGACCGACCGCATCGAATGCACAAACCTTCCCGAGTAAACCCGTCACCCTAGTTGTCCCGTTTGCGGCAGGGGGGCCGACCGATGTGGTCGCCCGCATGCTATCGGTCCCCATGGGCAAGTCGCTGGGTACCACGGTCGTCGTCGAAAACACCGTTGGCGCTGGCGGCACCATCGCCTCCAACCGCATTGCCAAAGGCACGCCGGACGGCCATACCGTCATCCTGCACCACATGGGCATGTCGACCGCACCCGCGCTTTACCGGAAACTGCCCTTCGATCCCCTGAAAGACTTTGAGTACATCGGCCAGGTGCTCGACGTGCCCATGACCCTGCTGGCGCGCAAAGATTTTCCCGCCAACAACCTGCAAGAGCTCATCGATTACCTCAAAGCCAATCGCAGCAAAGTCATGTTGGCCAACGCCGGTCTGGGCGCCGTCTCGCACCTGTGCGGCATGCTTTTTCAAAGCACCGTCGGTGTTGAACTGACCACCGTGCCGTACAAAGGAACCGGCCCCGCCATGACAGATCTGATCGGTGGACAGGTTGACCTGCTCTGCGATCAGACCACACAGACGGTACCCATCATCAAAGACAATCGGGTGAAGGTCTACGGCGTCACCAGCACCTCCAGACTTGGTGCTTTACCGACCACGCCAACGCTTCACGAACAGGGTCTCAGCGGATTTGAAGTGAAGGTATGGCATGGCATGTATGCCCCCAAGAACACGCCCAAGGATGCGCTGGACAAGCTGAACAAAGCACTGCGCGAAGCACTGGCCGATGCGACTGTGCGTCAACGCATGATGGAACTCAGCTCAGACATTCCAGCGGCTGACAAAATCACCCCGGAAGGTCTGCGCACACACCTGGAGGCCGAGATTGCCAAATGGGGCCCCGTCATCCGCAAGGCGGGCGTTTACGCTGACTAAGTACGTTCTCTGCGAGCGAACCCACACCCTTTCTCAAGACCGGAGCCACCATGCCCAAAGCCTACTGGATTAATGCCTATCGCAATATTCGTAATGCCGACGCCATGGCCGCTTACGCCAAGCTCGCCTTTCCTGCGGTTCAGGCAGCGGGCGGACGGTTTCTGGTTCGCGGCATACCCACGGAAGTTCGAGAGGACGGCCTGATGCAGCGAACTGTGGTCGTTGAGTTCGATTCAATGGCTCAGGCCCTGGCAGCTTACGACAGCCCGGCTTATAAGCAGGCACTGGCCGCACTGGGCCCCGACGCGGCTGAACGCGATCTGCGCATTGTTGAGGGTGTCTGACACCAGTGACCGAAACCCTGAAGGATCACTGAGACGCTGACCGCCGCGCGTCACAGATGTTTCTTTCCTTTGCATTTTGAAGATGCAATCTTCAAAATGCAAAGGTCACAGGGAAAATTCAGCCATGATTGAACGGAATATCGCTTCGGTTCTCGAATCGCTCGCACGTCAATATCCGGTCATCACCATCACAGGTCCCCGTCAAAGCGGAAAAACAACGCTTGCACGGACGCAGTTTCCAAAGCTGCCTTATCTGTCACTCGAAAACCCCGACACACGACAGTTTGCTTCGGATGACCCGAGAGGGTTTCTGCGACAATATTCAGGCGGAGCGATTTTTGACGAAATACAACAGGCTCCAGCGATCACGTCTTATCTGCAGGAAATTGTCGACGCTAACCCTGAGCCGGGTCGTTTCATACTGACGGGCAGTCAGCAGTTTGCTCTCATGAGCCACGTGGCTCAGTCCCTGGCGGGCCGAACGGCGCTCTTGACACTGCTGCCGCTTACGCTCAATGAACTGAATCGTCTGGTTCAAGCCAACACTCGCATTGAGCTGCCGCAAACCCTGCTCAGCGGGTTTTTTCCCCGCATTCATCACCGCAGACTAAGCCCTGAGAAGGCGCTTGCGGACTATTTCGTCACTTATGTTCAACGAGACCTCAGACAGTTGGCCGCCATCCACGATCTGCAGCGATTCGAACGCTTCGTTCGCCTTTGTGCCGGCCGTACGGGCCAACTGCTCAACCTCAGTCAGTTGGGTAATGACGCTGGGGTATCCCATGTAACGGCTCGCGCCTGGATCGATCTTTTGCAGACAAGTCACCTGATCTATCTGCTTCCTCCATGGTTCACCAACCATGGTAAGCGCCTCATCAAGTCGCCCAAACTTTACTTCACTGATGTGGGACTCGCCTGCTGGTTACTGGGGCTCCGGCATCCAAACCAGGTGCTACGCGACCCCCTGCTCGGAGCACTTTTTGAGACTCTAATCGTCATTGAGGCACTCAAAGACCGACTGAATCGCGGCGAGTCGACAACGATGTACTTTTACAGGGACTCAATCGGTCATGAGATAGACCTGTTGCTCCCGACAACCGATGGCATGCATGCCATCGAGATCAAGGCTGGGGCAACTGTCAGTGCTGACTACTTCAAAGGTCTAAGAACGGTATCCGAGCAGCAGCCAGGGCTCATCCGCTCGGGCTGCGTGATATTCGCAGGTGATGACGGCCAGGCGCGCACGGACTGGCCCGTGATTTCCTGGCGACGCCTCTTGCAGGCGCCCGGCGCGCCAAATTGAGACCTTGTTTTCATGAGCTGACGCGTTGAGTTGACAGCCCTACAGGGGCGTGCAAGCATCGACCGAGTATAAAAAAGCACCGTCACAATCCCGTCGTCGGTGCATCAGGGAGACTCGCGATGCACACCGAACGCAGGCGCGTTATGAACATGGTGGCCGGTGCAAGCGCCATGGCGGTTGCACCTTGGGCGGCGGCTAACACCGAATTCGAGAAAACCGTAGAGGCCGCCCGCAAAGAAGGCAGGGTGGTCTTATACACAGCCAACGTTGGTGTTCGCTTTCACCATGACATTGCTGCAGCATTTCAAAAGCGATATGGCATTCCAGTTGAGATTCTCGAGGCGCGCGCCAGCGAGCTTCGT
>JBDLQY010000243.1:0-7236 GCA_039800325.1 Pseudomonadota bacterium
TGGAGATTGATATCTTCCATGGGCACGATCTGCGCGTAACCGCCCCCCGCGGCCCCGCCCTTGACGCCAAACACAGGGCCCAAAGAGGGTTCGCGCAGGCAGATCATGGCCTTGCGCCCGATTCGGTTAAGCGCATCCCCAAGTCCCACCGTGGTCGTGGTCTTGCCCTCTCCGGCGGGGGTGGGGCTGATGGCCGTCACCAGCACCAGGTGCCCGTCGGGACGATCATGCAAGGTTTCGAGGTAAGGCAGACTTACTTTAGCCTTGAATCGACCATACGGCTCAAGATGTTCTGACGCTATGCCCAAGCGCTCCATAGCAAGCGTTTGAATCGGGCGAAGCGTGGCGGCCTGGGCAATATCGATATCGGTGGGCATAAGCGACTCTCGGATTTAGATCAGACAGGAGGTTAGACTGAGGACAGCAGTCGGTCGATAATGCCCCTTAGATTCCCTGAACAAAACTGAGCATCGCCATGACCTTCGACCCCCACACGCATCAAGATACGCCCGTGCAGGCTGCTCTGTCCGATCGCTTCGATCCGCTCGACCCCCTGCGGCCCCTGCGTGACTTTGTTGTGTCGGTTACACACTGCGTTGAACGTACCGACGACGAAGCCGAGTTGCTCCGGGCAGTCCGACCGATTTTGCAAACTTTGATCAACGATGACCGCTGGCTGCCAGAGGCATTCAGCCAGGCAGAGCCTGGCAGCTATCGGCAATACCTTCTGTACTGCGATCCGTTCGAGCGCTTTTCGGTGGTGAGCTTCGTCTGGGGGCCCGGAGCCCGCACACCGGTGCATGACCATACTGTTTGGGGCCTCGTGGGCATGATGCGCGGGGTCGAACGCTGCATGGAATACCGGCCTGAAGGCTCTGAAAAGATCGTAGCCTGCGGCGTTGAGCATGATCTGAGGCCGGGCATGATCGAAGCCGTTTCACCCACGGTAGGCGACTGGCACGTGGTGTCAAATGCCCTGCCTGATCAAACCTCTGTCAGCATTCATGTGTACGGTGCCAATATTGGAGCCGTTCAGCGCCATATGCTCGACGCAACAACGGGCGACATTCGCGATTTCATCTCTGGGTATTCGCCGGCGTACTTACCCAACCTGTGGGATCGCGCCCCCGCCCTAAGAGCGGCGCTGGCCCGTGCTGCTGCGATTTAGCTCGCGGGTCTTTTTTAGCGGCGCAACCTCCTCCGGGGATGTCTGGCCCGGTTCACCAACCCTTTGTTCGATGGGACCTCACATGAAACACGAATTCAACCCGATGTTCTCGCTGGTCGGTCGCGTATTCCTGGCCTCAGTATTCATCCCAGCCGGTTTCTCAAAGTTTTTCAATTTCCAGGGCACAGTGGGCTACATCACTGCGCAGCAGTTCCCGTTGCCCGAACTCGCCGCCGCAGCGGCTGTGCTCATCGAAATTCTGGCGGGTATTTTGCTGCTCATCGGATTGCGTACCAAGACTGCCGCGGGGGTTCTGGCCGCATTTACCCTAGTGGCCTCGCTTGGATTTCATAAGTTCTGGGCGGTTGCACCTGACCAGGCCTATATTCAGCAACTCATGTTTTTCAAGAACGTGGGTCTGGCAGGCGGTCTGCTGATGATTGCCAGCCTTGGCGGCGGCGCCTGGACCATGGATGCCTGGCGGGCTCAGCGCAAGGCCAATAATATGGCCTGAGATCATCAGAAGGGCGACGTGCACGCGTCAAACAGGGCGGGCTCAACACAGTGACGCGGGCCCGCCTCTAAAAACTGAATGTTTAGCTTGACGTCACCCTCGGGCGGCAAGACACTCGCCGTTTTCCAAGGGAAGCGATATGCGAAAACCCAATTTTCTGGTGATTCTGATTGATGACCTCCGCTATGACGAGTTCGGCGCGGGCGGCCATCCCTACATGAAAACGCCGCATATCGACCGAATCGCTCATGAGGGTGCCCTATTTACGCGGGCTTTTCACACCACCCCCATCTGCTCACCGAATCGGGCATCGATCGTCAGCGGCCAGTACGCCAGTCGTCACGGCATCATCGACAACGTGGCGCGCGATGCCATGAGCCACAGACTGCCCAACTACCATCTTGAGCTGCAGCGCCTGGGCTATGAAACCGCGCATATCGGCAAGTGGCATATGGGCAACGATGGCAAACCCAGGCCGGGGTATGACTACTGGGTCAGTTACGACGGGCATGGACGCCTGATGAACCCGATGCTCAACCATGATGGTCGCTACCGCCAGCATGAGGGTTACATCACTGACATCATGAATGACCTCGCGGTCAACTTTCTCAAGCGCAAACGCGATAAGCCGTTCTCGCTGTTTTTCGCGCACAAGGCGGTGCACCCCGATGCCGAACAGGCTGCCGACGGCACTCTAAAAATCAGTGCCCAAGGCGGCTACGTGGTGGCCGAGCGGCACCGTCATCTTTACAAGAAAAACGTGTTCCCGCCCACGCCCAATATGCTGTCCCCGCAAGAGGTCGCGCGCAATAAACCTGCCTGGGCCGAGTGCTTCGATCTCAAAGAGAGCAAAACCTCGCGCGCGATCCTCAAAGCTCTGAAGAGCGGTTCCCAGGAAGAAATCCGTAACCGCGCACGCATGATGGCTGCGGTCGACGAAGGAGTGGGCCAAATCCTGAAAACCCTGGAAGACCAGGGCGAACTCGACAATACCTGCATTATCTTTCTTGGCGATAACGGCTTTTTCTTCGGCGAGCACGGCCTGGGACCCGAGCGTCGGTTTGCCTACGAAGAAGGTATTCGCTCGCCGTTTACGGTCCGCTATCCCGCGCTGGTCAAGGCTGGATCAACACGCGATCAGCTGGTGATCTGCCAGGACATTGCCCCCACCCTGATCGAGCTGGCCGGCGGCAAGCCCGGACCGCAAATCCAGGGTAAGTCGCTGCTGCCCGTATTACGCGCAAGCCGCGCAAAACATCGCGATGCTGTGCTCGTGGAGTACTGGGCCGAGCAGGCCATGCCCTGGCTGGTGGGTATGACCTATAAAGCTGTACGTACCCAACGCTACAAGTACATTCACTGGGTGAATCGCGGACGTGACGGCGAGCTCGACGAGCTGTATGACCTGCAGAAAGACCCCTGGGAATTAAAAAATCTCAACGCCTCGCGCGCGCACGCGACGGTGCGCGCGCAGCTGCGACGTACCCTGGGTAATCTGGTGAAAACGTCAGTCGGTCTCTAGTCGCTCTATCGCGGGCCCTCAGGCTGTCAATTCACGGTGGCGCCTGAGGCCTTGACGATTGGCACCCACTTGCCAAGATCGGCTTCTATGATGCGGGCGAAATCAGCCGGTGTGCTGGGCTTGGCGATTTCAAAGCCCTGCTGAGCCAGTTTTTCGCGCAAAGCCGGATCGGCCAGGATCTTGCCAATTTCGGCGTGTAACCGATTAATAATCTCCGCCGGCGTACCGGCCCGCGTCACAAAGCCAAACCAGGTGTTGACCTCATAGCCCTTGACGCCCAATTCGTCGAGGGTCGGCACATCGGGTAACAGCGGCGAACGCTGCAGGCTGGTCACCGCCAGGGGCTTGAGCTTGCGCTCGCGAATCTGCGAAATCACCGTCGGCGTGTTGAAAAAACCCATGTTTACCTCGCCCGACATCACCGCGAGAATGCCCTGCGGCGCACCCTTGTACGGCACGTGAACAAGCTTAGTTCCCGTCATTTGGGCAAACAGCACCCCCGATAGATGATGGCTTGTACCGCTGCCGCCCGAAGAAAACGTGAGCGTGTCTGGCTTTACCTTGGCTTCGGCAATGATGCCCGAAGGTGCGCCGACCGTACTGCTGGGCGGCACGATCATGACGTTGGAGACTCCGCCCACGAAGTGTATGGGGGCAAAGTCCTTCACAGAATCATAGCCAGGCTTCGCATACAAGGCCTGGTTGAACACCAAAGTACCCTGCGATGCGAAGCTGATGGTGTAGCCATCGGGCGCAGAGCGCGCAAGCTCAGCCATCGCGATAGTGCCGCCAGCGCCGGCCTTGTTTTCGACCACCACCGGCTGGCCCAGCGTTTTGGCTAATTCAGTGCCCACCGTACGAGAAATGATGTCGGCTGTGCTGCCGGCCGCCAACGGAACCAGGAACTTGATGGGCCGGCTGGGATAGGTCTGAGCGAGGGCCAAACTGGAAACGCTGACAAGGGTGACCGCAAGCGCGGCCCGGGTCCACTTCTGTAAGCGATCTGTCATGTCAACTTCTCCAAAAATTTCGATGCGGATGATTGATTATCCGGCGGGAAACAAGCGCTCTGCTGGCGTTCACCAGCCCACTCGGCCAGTTGGAGAGTGGGCTTAGAGCACGCCGGATCCGAGCGAACTATACTGCGCGCGTGGCCTGTGCGAAACCAGAGCTGTTTCGCCCCCGGCTCTCAATGAGGAGACCCTACCGTGAATGCTCGTGTTCCTGCCTTCGACAGTGCGGCAACCCTTGCCGATGTAACCAGCGCCTGGGACCAGGATCTGGTCAATCAACTGACTCAATATGTTGAAATCCCGGCTAAGTCGCCGCTCTTCGACCCTGACTGGGCCAAAACGGGCTACCTGGACAAGGTCACCGAACGCGCGGCGGATTGGATTCGTACGCAGGCGGTCCCCGGTCTTAAGCTGGAAATCATCCGGCTGAGCGGACGAACCCCAGTGCTGTTCTTTGAGGTTCCGGGAACTCAGCCGGACTCTGTCAGCAAGCCCACGGTGCTGATGTACGGTCACCTTGATAAGCAACCCGAGTTTGACGGTTGGCGTCGGGGTCTGGGCCCTTGGACACCTAAAGTGATCGACGACAAGCTGTACGGGCGCGGTGCCGCCGATGACGGTTACGCGGTGTATGCCGCCATCACGGCTGTTAAGGCACTGAAGCGTCAGAACACACCGCATCCTCGAATCGTCGGGCTCATTGAAACCTGCGAAGAAAGCGGTTCACCCGATCTGCTTCCGTACATTGAAGCGCTGCGCGCCCGAATGGGTGAAGTCGGCCTGGTCATTTGCCTGGACAGCGGCGCCGGCAACTATGATCAGCTCTGGCTCACGACCAGCCTTCGCGGCATGATCAGCGGCGTACTTAAGGTGGAAATCCTGACCGAGGGCGTGCATTCGGGCGACGCCTCCGGTCTGGTGCCCTCAAGCTTCCGAATCATGCGCCAGGTGCTTGATCGCCTGGAAGACAGCGCCACGGGCCGGCTGCTGCCGGGACAATTCCATTGTGAAATTCCCGCCATCCGTCACCAGCAGGCGCAGGCCACTGCTGCCATTCTGGGCGATCTCACCTGGAAGCGTTTTCCCTGGGCACACCATGACTGTGGCGGCTCTTCGGTCTTCGCCTTGCCCACGACCACCGACCCTACCGACGCCCTGATACGTCGCACCTGGGCCCCCACCTTAAGCGTCATTGGCGCTGACGGTTTCCCAGCGCTCAAAGACGCGGGCAACGTGCTGCGTCCCTACACCGCCTTCAAGCTCAGCCTGAGACTGCCGCCGTTAATTGACGCGGCCCAGGCTGCCCAAGACCTAAAGAGACTGCTGGAAGACAATGCGCCCTATCAGGCCAAGGTCACCTTCGAATGTTCGGGTGCCGCCAACGGCTGGAACGCACCCGACAGCACACCCTGGTTCGAACGCGCACTCGATGATGCCAGCCGTGCCCATTTCGGGGCTGGCATAGGCTATATCGGACAGGGCGGCTCTATCCCTCTGATGAGCATGCTGAGCCAAGGATTTCCCAGGGCGCAAATGATGGTCTGTGGCGTACTCGGGCCAGGCAGTAATGCGCACGGCCCGAACGAGTTTCTGCACATTCCCTACGCCAAGCGGCTGACGGCCGCCGTGGCGCAGGTTATCGCCAGCATGCCAGCCTGACGTATCGTCAAAACTTCTTGAGGATACCCAACAGGTTGGAGTAGTTGTCGGTCCATGGCTTAAAGCCTGCCTGCGGTTCAAGTCGGGTAAAGACCTTGAGCTGCTCAGGCAGGTTTGCAGCCTGTTGGGGATCCATCATAAGCACGAAGTGCGAGCGCCGACAGACGTCGTCAACCGGCACGTTTGATAGTTCGTACGCAATCGCAACCTTACCCAACTGTTGAGCCGCAGCTGCCATGATCGGTCGAAGATCGAGGTAGTGGTTGGTAATGTTGAAGGCCAAAAGACCACCGGGCTTAAGATGCGACACATAGGTCTTCATGGCCTCGATGGTTGCCAGGTGGGTGGGTACCGAATCACCTGAGAAAGCATCCATCACCAGAAGATCGAACTCCTGCGGCTTTTCGCGCTCGAGCATCAGACGACCATCACCCAGCACCGACTCGATCTTGGCCTTCGAGTCAGACAAGAAGGTGAACTCGCTGCGAGCCAGGTCAAGCACCTGCTCATTGATTTCATAAATGCGCATAACGTCGCCCTCGCGACCATAGGCCGCAAGGGTGCCCGTACCCAAACCGAGCACGCCAAACCGCAGAGGCTTGTCTTGCGGCAGGCTTAAAAATGCACGGCCGATGCCTGAACGCTCGCAGAAGTAGGCGGTCGCGACCCGGCGGTATTTCTCGTCCAGATACTGCTCACCGTGATTGATGCGACCATGCAGCATCACACGCCGCGTTCCGAATGCAGGATCTTTAACATCCTCAACACGGGTCTGGCTATAGAAGTTACGAACCACAGCGCGGTAACCCTCCACGTACGCGATCGCGTGCGAAGAAAGCCGCCATGCGTAAACAGCCAGCAGAATCAGCAAAATCACCCGCCAGTGCCGGGCAAGCTCAGGCCAAAGCACCATGACCACGAGACCTGCGCACAGAAACAAACCGATGGGCAACTCATAGTAAGCATTAAAAACGGCCGGAGCGACCAAACCAACCAGGGTGCCTCCCAGAGCGCCACCAATCGAAAGCATGAGATAGAACAGGGTCAGATGTCTGACCGGCGGCTTGCGTCTTACAAGTTCGCCGTGACACACCATGCAGAAGACGAAGAGCGAAAAACAGGTGACGCTGATCAGAATCGGCACATAGGTATAAACGTCGTGTATGCGATCCAGGGCGATGAACGAGATCGGCAAAAGCACCAGAAACAGCGGCCTGACGTAGTACCGCGGCGCATCGAAGCACAGGATGAAACTCAGCAGATAAATGCTGAGCGGCAGAACCCACAAAAAGGGCACCGGCGCAATGTCCTGCGTGAGATGGCGGGTCATTGACAGTAGCAGAATCGATGCGGTGGCCGA
>JBDLQY010000244.1:0-3290 GCA_039800325.1 Pseudomonadota bacterium
ACGTCGCGCTGTTCGCAAAAGCCTTCACGGGTATTGTTCTGACGGCGGCTGTGCTGTTGATGCCCTCGGGTATTCTTGGTGCCTGGTTAGCCCGTCGCCGGCGACGTCAGATGGCTGGTAATAGCGCGGCCACAGAGCCGAGAGCGATACCTTCCCACGCCCATGACCAGGTCTTAGCTACGGATCTGAGCGCACCCCGTGAGCAGGCGACCGCAGCAGGCACACGCGTACAGGCGCGCTCGGAGGCCGATGTCGTGCTTCGCGCGCGTGGTTTAAGCAAGCACTTTTCGGGCATCAAGGCGCTGCAGGGGGTTGACCTGAGCCTGTACCGCGGCGAAATCTTGGGTTTGCTCGGCCCAAATGGGTCGGGCAAATCTACCTTCATCAACGTTGTCAGCGGGCACTACAAGCCAACAGCCGGATCGTTCACAGTCATGGGGCAGGAATGCGCAGGCCTTGCTGCACATGAGATTCGCAAGCGGGGGGTGTCGCGCACATACCAGATTCCTCGGCCATTCTCAGGCCTCACGGTGCTGCAAAACGTCAGCCTGGCCGCACAGTACGGCGCGGGCCGTCTTCGGGGCACTGACGCGCAGCGGCTGGCGCGTGAATGTCTTGAGTTCACCGACCTTGCTGACCGCGCTGACTTTTTTCCAGACGAACTCAATCTGCATCAGCGGAAGTTCCTTGAGCTGGCACGCGCCCTGGCCGCCCGCCCCTCGGTCATCCTGCTCGATGAAGTCCTGTCAGGGCTAACCCCGGCAGAGATAGCCTCAGCAGTACAGACAATTCAACGCATTCGGGATCAGGGCACTTCCATCGTGTTTGTCGAACACGTCATGAGCGCAGTCATGGCTCTATCCGACCGCCTGGTAGTTCTCGATCAGGGACAGGTCATTGCCGAAGGCGCCCCTCGTGAGGTCATGGCTCGTGAGCCAGTCATTCGCGCTTATCTCGGCGACGACGCCAAGGTGTCTTGATCATGCTTGAAGTCCGAAGTATTCAGGTTAAGTATGGAGCAGCTCCGGCCCTGTGGGACCTCAGCCTCAACGTCATGCCGGGCGAGATGGTGTCGGTTATCGGCCCCAACGGAGCCGGAAAAACAACCCTTATCATGGCCGTCATGGGCTTGAACCGGCTGGCCGCGGGCGAAATTGTTTGGGAAGGTACCCGTATTTCGACCTTGCCGGCTCACCAGTTATGCGAACGCGGACTCGCGCTGGTACCGGAAAGCCGCCGCCTGTTTACTGGGCTCAGCGTTCGTGAAAACCTTGAGTTGGGTGCGATGCATCCCCGTGCTCGACAGAATCGCGCGCGCAGCCTTGAGCAGGTCTGCGACCTGTTTCCCGCTGTTCGGCAAAAGCTTGATCAGACCGCCGGTACCTTGTCAGGCGGTCAGCAGCAGATGGTTGCCATCGGTCGCGCGATGATGGCTTTACCCAAGCTGCTACTCCTGGATGAACCTTCGCTGGGCCTGGCCCCTTCCATTGTGGGTGACATGTTTCGGGCGATTGAGGCTATCCATCGCAATGGCACCGCTGTCATGCTGGTTGAACAAAACGTCAGCCGAGCGCTTGCGATCTCATCGCGCACCTACGTGCTTGAAAACGGACGCGTTATCGCAGACGGAAGCTCGGCCGAGCTCGCGCAGCGCGACGAAATCCGCCGCGCTTACCTGGGCCTGTAAGCGCAGACCCCAGTCTGTTTAACGTGCCTGGATTCGGTAGAGGTAGTCAATCAGGCTGAGCACCCGGGCCCGCACGGCCGCTTCAGCGTTGTACGGCAGTTCGCCCCAGTACTCGGCCGCCTCGATCCGATAGACCTGACCCCAGATTGGCATATCGCGTCCGCCGTGGGCTGTTACGCCGGAGCCCTCAATCGAATCAAACACGCGGGCGATCGGAAATACACCAGCGTTTGAGGCCGCCAACCGAGTCAGGTCGGGCGGGGACTTGCGTAGCCACTCCACGAACGGCCCCGCGCCCTTACCATCATTGCCATGACAATTGGAGCAATTGGCCTGATATTCTCGCTGCCCCGCATCGAGTCTGGCGCCGCTCTTGGTTTGCGCGTGGACGGCAGTCGATGCAAAGACCAGGGTGCTCAGGCCCAGAGCCAGCATTGCGGTGAGTCTCGTCGACACGGGATTCTCCTTTCTTGATCAGCGTAGTACCGGCTGAGCGATGCCCTCCTCGATCGGACATCGCGAAGAGTCCAGCCTGATGAACGCTGAGCATGGAGAAGTTGTACCGCTGCCTTCTTGATCGACTGCAAGACGCGCGCAAAAGGCCAGATCGGCGACGCGATAAGTTGACTACGATTTGGTGCTGCTGGACGAGCTCGGGTATCTGCCGCCTGGTCAAACCGGCGGGGCATTATTGTTTCAGGAGCCGCCAGGTCGGATCCCGATACTGCGCGCGAGCTCGGGCCACGACTTCAACTCAGCAGAAATTTGCTTGCCCAAAGCGTCCGGGCCCAGAAACTCAACGTTTGCCCCCATTTCAAGGAATGTCCTCCTGATCTCTGGGTCGCTCAGCGCTGTGCGAAAGCCCGAAGCCAACCTTTCAACCGCTACGCCCGGTGTTCGAGGTGGCGCGACAATGAACATACTCGTCACTGCTTCGAATCCCGGCAGGGTTTCAGCAATGGTCGGAATGTCCTTGGCTGTTTCCCATCTCTGCAATGTTGTGACGCCGAGAACCCTCAGCTTGCCAGTGCTCCTCTGCGCCAACGCTGGCGGCAAACTGATGAAGCAGATCGGGATTTGCCCCCCAATCAGATCGGTGAGGGCAGGGGCGCCACCTTTATAGGGGACATGCAGCATATCTACGCCTGCAGCCTTCTTGAATTTTTCAGCAGCAAAGTGCGCTATGTTGCCCACACCTGGCGATCCATAGCTGTACTTTCCGGGCGACGCACGTAGCACCTGTATCAGCTCTTCAATAGAACGCGCCGGGAACGATGGGTGAACCACCACACAGTAGGCGAGTTGCCCTGTACCAAGAATGGGGGTCAGTGACTGGGGGTCATAGCCCAATTTTTCTTGCGTTGCTGTGGCAACCAGGATTGCCGAATCAGCCATGTAGACCGTCGCACCGTCCGCAGGTGAGTTGGCCAGCAAACTGGCCGCCAACGTCCCACCTGCACCAGGTTTGTTATCCACCACGATGGGGCGCTGCAGAACTTGTCCCAGTTTCTTGCTGACGGTTCTAACGAGCGCATCTCCGCCGCCACCTGCGGGATATCCAACGAGGATCTTGAGTGCCGGCGCGTTACTTGGGATGTCCTGC
>JBDLQY010000245.1:0-11126 GCA_039800325.1 Pseudomonadota bacterium
GCACTGGCAAAGCGATGAGGTGACACCGCACTCGCACGTTTACGGAACGAAATGAGAACCGTCGCGAAGATGGACCAGACCACCACGAGAATGACCGAGTAGCCCGCCAGAATCAGCGCGACGATGGTGGCCAGGGGCAGCAGCAGATAGCCCTCCTGCTTAAGCAGCGGCCAGGCCCGCGGCAGAAGATCAGCGGGTAGCCCACGCAGCTTCAGGCGGGACGCTTCAAAGTGCACCGTGAAGAAAATCGCCAGGTAGTACAGCAGTGCGGGTATTGCCGCGGCAATCGCCACCTCGACATAACTCACACCCATGAACTCAGCCATCATGAAAGCGACAGCCCCCATGACTGGCGGCATGATGGCGCCCCCGACCGCAGCGCTGGCTTCCACGCCCGCCGCAAAGGGCGGCTTATAGCCCACCCGAATCATCATGGGTATGGTGAAAGAACCAGTGGTCAGTACGTTTGAGACACCACTGCCTGACATGGTTCCAAACAGACCGGATGACAGCACAGCCGCCTTGGCAGGACCGCCGATACGCGCGCCAAACAGCGCAAACGCCATGCGCGAAAAAAAGGCACCTGCACCAATGATTTGCAACAAACGACCAAACAGCAGAAACAGCACCACGTACTGAGCAATGACGAGAACGGGCACACCGAAGATGCCGCTATCGCCAATGACCAGACTGATCAGCAGTGACTCCCAACTGACCCCTGCGCCATGGAGAATGCCTGGAAAGTAGCGCGCCCATAGCGCATGCACCATAAACAGACCACTTAAAACGATGAGCGCCCAGCCAGTGGTGCGTCGTACCGCTTCGGCCACCAGAACAAGCAGCAGCGTGCACGCCGCCTGATCCAGGGGCGACAAACCCACCGACTTCAGATCCCAGTCTTCGAGATTGAGGAGACACCAGGCCAGTATGAGCAGCGAACCGATCGCCCCTACGGCATCCAGCGCGGATCCGATACGACCCACCGCACGCACGGGATACGCCAAAAAACACAGCGCAAGCGCCAGGCATAGGTGTACCGGAAGGAACACCCGGTTGGTGGGTGATCCATATATACCGATATAGAGGTGATAAAGCGCCAGGTAGGTGGCCAGAATGGCCACCACCTGCGCACGATGTCGAGTCACTGCCAGGACTTACTTCAGCAGACCCACTTCGCGATAGTAGCGCTCAGCGCCCGGATGGATGGGCACGCGGTTGTGCTCGAGCGCACGCTTGGGATTGATTTCGCTGGCGCCGGCAAACAGACTGTGCAGCTCTGTGTGACGCTCATTGAGCACCTTGGCCATCTGATAAACCATCGCGTCGGGCAGGCGTGCGCTGACCACGATCTGGTTGATCACATAGGGCACCATTACCTCGGTGGGCGAGCTTTTGTAGGTGTTAGCCGGTATACGGGCAGAACTTGTTCCGGGTAGGGACTCATTGAAGCGTTTAATCGAACCTTCATCAAAACCCAGCATGCGAAAGCCCACGCCCCGATCGAGTTCCATCAGTAGACTGTAGGGAACCGGCCCCGAGAAAAAGGCAACGTCGACCTGGCCATCCTGAAAGGCCTGCATGAGGGTCTGATAACCCGCCGAGTTAATCACACCTCCGGCCTTAGTGATGGCCTCGGGCGTGACGCCGTAAGCACCCAGAGCCGCCATATTCATGGGCCAGAAGACCGACGATTTTGGTCCCAGCCAGACCCGGTAGGGCTTTTTGGCCAGATCGGCAAGGCTGTTGATCTCAACATTCTTGCGCACCAGCGGAATATGAACCGCGCCATAGGTGGTCATGAGATGTCGCAGCAGCGGGGCCGGGGTCTTGAGTTCACCGCGCCCCTGGTAGGTACTCTCGGCTTCAAAGGTATAGGTGAGTACGGCTTCAGCCTCTCCGCGCTGCAGCCTGACCAGACTTTGCTCAGTGGGACCGGAGAAGGTACTGGCCTTCACACCCTCGACGTGGCGGTTGAATAAATCGGCAACTTTTGCACCAAACACCGGGTAGGAGCCTGCAAGGCCCGAACCGATGCGAACGAATTCCTGCGCGCTGAGCGTAGAACTGGCTGCACAAAGCGCCAGGGCTGCCAGCAGACTGCGTCGCTTCATCAAATCCTCCGGTCATAATGAGTGCGCAAGCGCTGCAAGCTATCGGGTTTGCAGGCGCTTGTCCATAGAGACCAAACCTATAATCGGATCATGTGAGGCTGCCGCCCATAGAACGGCTCACCCGCTTCAGTCACCGCCCCTGACGCCGAGTAAATCTTGAACACATCGAATAATCGGTCCGCCCTGTACTCCAGTGATGGTCGAAGACTCGACCGGTCGGCGTCCGTTGAGGCTCGCGCAGCCTATGTGCCGCAGATTCGCCGGTATACCGAATGGCTCGAAGCACGCCGTGGTCTGAAGTTTGGCGATTACAACGCGCTGTGGCGTTGGTCAGTCACCGAGCTGGACCTATTTTGGCAAAGCGTCTGGGACTATTTCGATATTCAATCACCGACGCCGCACAGCGCAGCCCTCGCCTGCAATCGTATGCCGGGCGCTCGCTGGTTTCCTGGCGCCCAGGTGAACTACGCACGACAGGTATTTCGTCATGTCGAGGCTGCCAGTGCCGCTGGACTGCCCGCGCTGATTGCAGGCGATGAAGCCGGCGAACTGCTGTCACTTAACTGGATGGAACTACGGCAGCGGGTGCTCGCCCTGGCGACGCACCTTAGAGCACAGGGCGTTACACCGGGCGATCGCGTCGTGGCCTACATGCCCAACACGGCGCAGGCGGCCATCGCCCTGCTGGCCACCGTCAGCATCGGTGCCGTCTGGAGCATCTGTGCACCCGATATGGGCGTCAATGCCATCGTCGATCGGTTCAGTCAGATCCAGCCCAAGGTACTGATTGCCTGTAACGGCATTCGCTACGGCGGCCGCGCACAAGAGCGCCTCAGTGTGATCGACGAACTCAGACGTCGGCTGCCAAGCCTCGAACACCTTATTGTTCATCGCAAGCTCAACACCATCGGAATGCCGGTCGATGCGGCCGACTTTGATGCAGTCTCTGCGGCGTCAACGACTTCTCCCGACAGCTCATCGGATGACCTTGCGACAGCAACTGCGCTGACCGCCCCTGATTTACCGTGGCTGGCCTTTGATCACCCTCTCTGGATTGTTTACTCAAGTGGCACGACGGGCCTACCCAAACCCATCGTCCACACTCATGGTGGCGCGTTGGTCAACGGCATGATGCATCGCGTCTTGCACTACGACATCGGCTGCAGCTATCACTCCAACAGTCTGCACGAGCGCTTCATGTGGTACAGCTCGACCGGCTGGGTCATGTGGAACTCGCAGATCAGCGCCCTTCTCAACGGAACCACCTGCGTCATTTATGACGGCAGTCCGGGCGGCCCGCGTGACGCCCCCGACTGGAGCGTGCTGTGGCGGTTCGCCGCGCAACAACACGTCACTTTCTTCGGTGCAGGCGCTGCTTTTTACCAGCAGTGTGTCAAAGCCGGTTTGCAGCTCGAGCACATCGCCGGGCTAACCAGCGTACGGGCCCTGGGCTCGACCGGATCACCGCTCAGCGCAACGATTCAGCGCTGGGGCAGCGAACAGTTTCGCGCACTGTACGATAAAGAGTCGGCCGGTCGTCCTGATGTCTGGTGGTGCAATATCGCCGGCGGCACCGATGCGGGCTCTTTTGTAGGCGGTCACCGAGAGCTGCCCATGGTGGAGGGCGGTCTGCAATGCCGATTTCTGGGCGTAGCCATCGAAGCCTGGAATGAAGCCGGCATGCCCGTGCTTGATGAGGTCGGCGAACTGGTCGTCACTCAACCCCTACCTTCCATGCCACCTTATCTCTGGGGTGACTCAGACTTCCGCCGTTACCATGAGAGTTACTTCGACCGATATGCACCCGGACAGGGACGCCAACCCGGCGGCGGAGATACAAGTCCTGACGCCGGTCCCGTCTGGCGACACGGCGACTGGATACGTATTACCGCTGAGGGCGCCTGCGTTATTTACGGTCGTAGCGACACGACCCTGAATCGCAGCGGGCTTCGAATGGGCAGCAGCGAGCTCTATCGCGCCGTCGAAGGCCTGGACGAAATCCAGGAAGCCATGGTGGTCGATCTGGAGTACCTTGATCGGCCCAGCTGGATGCCGCTCTTCGTCAAGTTGCGGTCGGGCATACAACTGGATGAGATGCTGTGTGATCGCATCAGGCAGGCCATTCGTACCGGTCTGAGTCCACGCTTCATACCGGACGCGATCTTTGCGGTACCCGACATTCCGCATACGCTAAGCGGCAAGAAACAGGAGCTACCCATCCGAAAACTGCTGCTGGGCATGCCCCCCGAGGCGGTCATTAACCGCGAGGCCATGGCCAACCCGGAGTGTCTTGACTGGTATCTGGCACTGGCCCGATCAAGAGCCTCCAACTTCTGAGGACCGACCGTCTTCCGGACGTTTCTAATAAACCCCTGTGCCCGAAGCTGCAGACCTGTCACGTTGTCGCTCAAGCCGGTAGGCCTCGCGCATCATCACTGATCAGCACAGTGTCGGGTTGGGCGGGTTCGACCCCAAGCCTGGACTGCAGCTGCGACAATAGCGTCTTGATCATGAAGTTCATTCGCGAGAACCCGAAATGACCATTATTGACGTCCACACCCATATGTTCACCGAAAAATGGCTTGAGCTGCTCAAGACACGAGGCGGTGAGTTCAATCTGCAGACCCGACCCGACGGCAAGATGGAAATCTTCCGCGGCAAAACGCCCGTCGTTATCCCGCAGGTCGGCCACTTCGACTATGAGCTACGTATCCGCGAAATGGATCGTTTTGGCATCGATATGTCTGTGGTGTCGCTGACCTGCCCCAATGTGTATTGGGGCGATGAAGCCACCAGCACGCTAGCCGCCAGAGAGTCCAACGATGCCATGCAGGCTGCGCAGGCACGCTGGCCCGACCGTCTCCGATGGTTTACCTCTCTGCCCTGGGAATACCCGCAGTCAGCCATCCAGGAGCTTGAACGCTCACTGGCCAACGGCGCCGTCGGCGTGATGGTGCTGGGCAATATCGCCGGCAAAAGCCTGACCGACCCTCTGTTTGAGCCCGTCTGGCAGGCCATCGACGCGCATGCTTTGCCCGTGCTGGTGCATCCCACGGATCCGCTGGGTGCCGAGGCCATGGGTATCGCGCCGCACAATCTGTTCTGGTCAGTCGGGTTTACCTACGACACCACCCTGGCCGTTGCCAAGATGATCTTCAGCGGCTTCTTTGATCGTCACCCCAGACTCAAGTTGATCGCCTCGCACGGTGGCGGCATGCTGCCCTATCTGGTGGGTCGCTTTGAAATGGGCGACAAGGTCGAGTTTGATCATTTGCGCGAGATGAAACGCAAGCCCACCGATTACCTGCGTCACATCTATTACGACAGCATCACCTACGACCTCGCACCGCTGCGCTACCTGATCGAAATTGCCGGCGCCAGCCAGGTCATGCTGGGTACCGACTGGCCGCACCGGGTGCACGAGGCCGACGTGGCGGTCAGCCGTCTGCAGCAACTGCCAGATGCCCAGCGCAGGGCAATTGCAAGCGAGAACGCGCGACGGGTATTCGGTCTTTAACTGAGGGGTAAAACGCGCACGCTGCCGCGGCGCCGTGTCAACCGCAGCCGGTCGAAGGTCTCAAGAACTTCGATCGTCAGATTGCGCCCCAGGCCCGTCGTCCGATTAAATTCGGCTGCGCTCAGCCGCTCTTGAGCGGCTAGCAGACGGGCCTGCTCCAGCAGCGACTCAAAGCGCTGAAGCGTCAGATAACGATTCGCGGCAACCCGCACCACGCGCCCCAGGCGCGCCTGTCGCTCAAGTGCACTGACGATGTACTCAGCCGAGCAGGCGAGTCTTTCGGCAATTTCATGAACCGATGCAGAGCGATCCTGTAACAGCAGAGACTCCAGCTGGGACCAGAGCCGCTCATCCTCCGGGTCTGCCCGCGCGACATGATCAGGTAGGGCTAAACGATCACCGTAGCGCCTGAGCAGTCCCTGCGCTATAAGACGCTCAAGTGTCAACGTCATCATCGTGGGGCGCTCAGTCGAGGGCAGGTCCGCCGACAGCTCGCTTGCCAGCATCCCCGACTCGTTCGGCACCTCGCGGTGATGTCGGGCGATCTGATTCAGTAACTGCTGCGACAACAGCTGCACCCGGGCCGCATCGAACAGTCGCGCTTCGCCCCGCCAGCGCTGCAGCACCACCGAAGAAAGGCCGGACGCTGCGTCCGCAGGGGCCGTATCAGCAGGCAGATGCCAGGCCAACAGCCATTCACGCACACTGATCCCTGCGGGAACCCTGAGCAGGATATCCAAGAGCGCCTCTGCGGCACACTGTGCCCGGTCGCGCTGCCCGACGGCCAGATTCCCAAGCGCCCGCTCGATAGCCCTCAGGCTCTGCGCGTGGGCTACGCCACGCTGCCCTGTTAGTCTGGGGCTTGGTAATAGCACCTGGGCAACACCGAGTGTGCGCGCGGCGTCCGAGCTGCGAATGATCCAGCGGTCGCCGATGGCCGCACACGTCTCTGTCTGCAGATGCACACGAGCAAGGGTCGAAGGAGCGTATTGCTGCGAGGCAAGACTCAGCCCCGTATGACTCGATGTATGTCCAGGGTCATGCTCAAGTGGACTGATCTGCGCGCTGAACAGCGATGTGCCAGCATGCACGTGGCCCGTGAAAACCCGGCGCACAGACCCAGCTGGATTTAACCAGCAGATGGCTACATCGACGCACGGGGTAGGACTATGGATGATCGGATCAAGCAACCAGTCACCACGGTCGACGCTACCTCGCTCGACCCCAGCTCCACTGACATTGAGCGCACAGCGCTGGCCTGCCACTGCGCGATCGGACGGCTGGCCTGCCACGCGAATCGCGCGAACCCGCACCGACAAACCGGAAGGCGAAACCACAAGGCGCTGATCACGCTCGATGCATCCGGCAAGCACCGTCCCGGTTACAACAAGACCCTCACCGGTGACGACAAAACTGCGATCAACCGCCACTCGAAAAAAACGGCCATCAACAGCGGTCGCGCTGCGCCGTTTGGCGTGGATTCGGGCCAGCACATCAACCAGCTTGGCCACGCCTGACCCGCGCGGTGCGTCGACTTCGACAAGCGGTACCGATAAACCTAAATCGTCCAACCAGGCAGCCAATTCTGCACGGACTGCCTGAAGCCGATCTGAGTCGACCCGATCAATCTTGGTCAGCGCCACGACCCAATCATGGTGACCGAGCATCAACAGAATCTCAGCATGCTCACGGGTCTGCGGCATGATGCCGTCGTCAGCCGCGACCACCATCAACACCGCATCGATACGCTGAACACCCGCGATCATGTGGCGAACGAATCGCTCATGGCCAGGCACATCCACAAACGACCACAGGCGGGCAGGCGCATACGGTTCAGCTTCCCGGGCCGCCTGATCAGGTGCAGGCCAGTGCGCAAACCCCAGCTCGATCGAAATGCCTCGACGCTTTTCTTCGGGAAGCCGGTCAGTGCAATGCCCCGTAATCGCCTGGACCAGCGTTGTTTTACCGTGGTCTATGTGCCCGGCGGTCGCGATGATCACGACTGAAATCGCTGTACTTCGGGCCTGCGAAAGCTCACTTGAGTGTGGACGGAAGCCACAGTGCGAGTTCTGGCCAGATTGCCAGTATGACGATGGCAAACAACATGATGACCACATAGGGCGCAGAGCCCAGGGCCACGTCAGAGAATTTTGCCCCACCCGAGATACCGTGAATGGTGAAGAGGTTGAGTCCCACTGGCGGGGTGATCTGCCCCACCTCAATGATGATGACCATAGCGACACCAAACCACACCAGATCAAAACCCATGGCCTTGATAACCGGAAGAAGCACCGGCAGGGTCATGTACATCATGGAGAGACCATCGACGAAACAGCCCAGCACCAGATACAGCAGCATGACCGCAGCAAAAAACACCCACTTGGACAGTCCTAAATCAAGCACCCACTCGCTGACCTCCCGGCTGACGCCTGAAAAGGTCAGTGCGGTCGACAGAATCTGCGCGCCCACAATGACCATGGACACCATGCAGGTGGTCTTGACCGTTGCGATCAGGGACTCACGAAACATCGCCCAGGTAAACCGGCGATAGGCTGCCGCCAGAACAATGGCTCCCAGTGCGCCCACCGCTGAGGCCTCGGTCGGTGTGGTGATGCCGCCATAGATCCCACCCAGCACAACCAGCAGTAAAGCCAGAATGGGCAGCAGATGAATAATGGCCTTCTTACGTGCAATCTGATCACTGAGTTGCGCGGTCGGTGGCGGAGAAATTGAGGGTTTGATCGCCACGTAGCATGCGATGAAGATTACAAACAGCAGAGTCATGAGCAGACCCGGCACCACCGCAGCCGCAAACAGTTGCGTTATCGATTCGTCGACCAGCGCGCCGTACAGCACCAGAACGATGCTGGGCGGAATCAGAATGCCCAGCGTGCCACCTGCGGCTAAAGAACCCAGAACCGCACGGGGCTCGTAGCCTGCTCTGCGCAACTCGGGTATGGCCACCGTGCCGACACTGGCGGCCGTCGCAACACTGGACCCGCTGACTGCGGAAAACACCGCGCAACTGGCGATATTGGCGTGCAGCAGACCGCCGGGCAGGCGCCCCAGAAGCGCCACCACACCCGCGTAAAACTTCGTACTGACGCCGCTTCTGAGAATGATCTCGCCCATCAAAAGGAACATGGGAATCGAGATGAGGATGTAGCTGCTGGTGATGTTCCATACGACCGAACTGATCGAAGTCAGACCGATCAGCCCCTTGCTCAGCAGAAGGATCAGTACACCCACCGAGCCCAGCGTAAACGCCGTCCACTGTCCGACTGCCAGACAGAAAAACAGGCTGGCCAGCATGACCAGGGATAAAACACCTGAATCCATGTCAGAGAAATTCCTGCGCGACCCGCTTGGGTGGCTTAAACACGATGACCAGCAATTGCAGCGCCATGAGGATAGAGCCGATCACCATGAGCGATTGCGGCAGATACTCGGGCGTCTGCAGCACCGTCACAGCGCGGGTGTTGTGCTGGTAGGCGTACCGAACATGTTCGACCATGAACCAGACCGTAATCAGCACGAACGCCAGACTGACCAGACTGCAGAACAGATCAATCAGGCGTCGAGCACCCTCGCCCACCCGGTCATAAATGGCTTCAACCCGAATGAACCCGCCCTCGCGCAGGGTATAGGCCGCGCCCAGAAAAATGATGGCGGCATTCAGGTAGGCCCCCAGCTCGTCGGCGACCATCGTTGACGTGTTAAAGACCTGTCGCGCGATGACCTCAACGCAGACCAGAATCATGATGAGCACCACCGAAAGCGCCGACAGCCAGGCCCCTCCGTCAACGATGACATCGACCAGTCGCACCAGAGTCGCACGACGCACAGGCGTTGAATGCCCAGAAGCCATGAGTAAGCTGCCAGTCAGGCATGCAGAGCCGGCGGGCGCTTGCACCCGCCGAACCTGCGCTGCTGCCGTCAGCGCCCGAGGGCCTGACGAATTTCCTTGAGTGCGGCAGTGGCGTTGGCGCCCTGCTGCGCGGCCCAGGAAGTCCAGTAGTCGGCCATCTTGGCCGTCATGCGGTCAATTTCGGCCTTGGGCGGCGTGAAAATATCGATACCTTGCTTGGTGAGGAACTCGCGATCTTTGGCCTCGTCGCCCAGGTTCTGCCGGGTCATCCGCGGGCCCCACTCGGCTGCCACTTCGTCCAGGGCTTTACGAACATTCGCCGGAAGCTTGTTGTAAGCCTGCTGATTCACCAGCACATAGTCAGGCCCACCGACGTGGAAACCCGGTGTAAAGCCCCACTTGACGAATTCGTACCACTTGGCGCCCACCACATTGAAGCCGGCGGTCAAAAAGCCCTCGACCACACCGCGCTCAACCGCAGCGGGCACCTCGGCGAGCGTGAGCGACACCGAAGCAGCGCCAAACTGCCGCAGCATCTCGGCCTGCTTAACATCAGTGGTGCGGAACTTACGACCCGCAAAATCTTCCATTTTTTTGATCTGCGGGCCGCGTCCCCACAAATTCTGATCGGGCCACTCGAAGTAGAACAGCGTTTTTACGCCCGCCTTCTGAAACTCGGGCTCGGCATAGCGCGAAATGATGGGGTAAATCTTGGTGAGTTCTTCGCTGGTGCGCACCAGAAATGGCAGGTTACCGATGGACGAGATGGGTACAGCGCCCGAGATAAAACCTGAGTAAGCCTCGCCCAATTGCACCTGACCAAGCCCCGTGGCGCGAACGACCTCAGTGGCCTTGAACGGAAACTCGCCCTGGGGACGCACCGTAATCGTCAGATACCCGTTGGTGCGCTTTTTTACCTCTTCAGCAAATTCCTTCAAGCGCATGGTGATCGGGTGCGTAGCGCCCGGAAAGACAAACATATCCCACTTCTCGGCAGCCTGCGCCGAGGTGGGTTGCAGACTGGCAGCGGCTGCCAGACCTGCTGTGGATGCGAGCGACAACACGGATCTGCGCTTAATCGGGTTCATCAATGTCTCCTCCTGAATGGCTGGCTCAAGTTGGCCACACGCCTGAGCCTTGCAGGGTGCATGCCGGCGTTGCGGCAAGTATCCGCAGGAGCGGTCGCTTTGACAAGAGCACAGGCGCGCTTCAGCATGCGAATTCGATTCAATCAACCATGCAGGCCGGTGAAAGCACCGCATCGTTCAACCCATGAAACAACTTCGAGTCGGTGCCGTATCGCGGAACTATTTCAATCTGCCTCTTTGGCTTGCACAGGCAGCGGGATATTTCGAGGCGGAAGGCCTCGACATCCAGCTGGAACTCATCGAGGGCATTGACCTGGTCAGCGCCCGGCTGGCTGGCGGCGAGCTTGACCTCGCGCTGAACGTCACTGAGAACAGCGTGCTTAACCGCGAACAGGGCGGCGATCTTCAGATCATCGGCGGCAACGTTAATCGTCTGCCGTTTTCCTTTATTGGCAGACCGGGCCTGCGCGGCCTCCACGATCTGAAGGGCGGTCGAATCGGCGTCTCGTCGATCAGGGCCGGAAGCTCGTCACTGGTCATGC
>JBDLQY010000246.1:0-23122 GCA_039800325.1 Pseudomonadota bacterium
TCGGTCACGAAACCCCACAACTCGCGCAGCGCCGATGTGTCGTCACGACGCCCCAGCCATAGCGAGTCCTTCCAGATGTCGAAGGTGTAGTGCGGCAGGATGCTCTGCTCGACATGCTGCCAGACTCGATATTGGAAACTTTGCTCTTGCTTCATTCATCCCCGCATAAGTTTTGCACTGCTGACCTCAAGGGTGTGTGCACTCACCTGTGCGCGATACAAACAAACCAGCGGTCTGTGTCGCCCCTCTGCCTTGATCTGATAACCAATGCGGGTTGAGATTTTTTAGTGATAAAGCACTTGAGTCTAGTCGCTTAACTTTATGAATTGGCGAACGAATCACTGATTTTGAGGCGTTGAATACTCAAGTCAACAGAAAACGCCGGAAACGGCGTTGATTTAAACGATTTCCAGCGCTTGAAATAAATCAAGAAAGTGCATGATCGTTGCACAGAGGCGATCAGCGAGGAGGGGTCAACGGTTGTTATTGCGCTTCGTGTAGGCCCTGACGCGATAGCCCATCGCTTGCGGCTCGATGTCGAACAGCTGGGCGGCCGTGGCGTGGGCGATTTCTTCCTGAGAACCGGCTGCGACGATCTTTTCCGGGAAGCAGAGTTCGCCCCCAGTACTGGCCGGGCGAGGAAAAATGCAGTGAATACCGGTTCCGCCGCCAAACCGCGAGTACGACGCGGTAATCCCTGCGGCTTTGGGTAAGACCACGGTCTTGCCGGAGCCCCAGGAGGTCTGTACCACGTCGGCGACCACCGATGCAGCAGGATCGCCAGTCTTAAGCGCGACTGAAACCTCGCGAGTGCCAAACGCGGATACAGAGGTGGTTACGCCCGTGCCTATGAGCGCCAGTTCAGCGCCGGTACAGTCGTTATTGGCATAGACGCTGGTATGTGCCTGAAGCAGCACCGACCCATCGCGACCCGCTGAAATCTCGATCCAGTCAAGTTCTCCTTGGTCGCGACAGGGGGTCTGCCAGGTGCCCAGATACTTCACGAGCGCCGCATTGACCGCTGGTTCGACGGTGCTCGAATCGCCGCCGCCCGCGCCACCGCAGGCGGCTAGGGTACTGACAAATACAAGCGCTAGGGCAACCTGCCCTGCGGTCTGAGATCGGCGACTGCTGATCATGCGTTATCCCGTTTTTTGAAAGATGGCCTGATGGTGCTTAAGCTTGATCCGTCGTAAAGATTGATCGCAAATTCTGCGCTTAGTCTAAGGTAAGCTCTAAGGTCCGATCAAAAGGAACATAGCCATGTGGCAGCCCAGTGAGCGTTATCCCGACCCCAGCATCGAGGTGCTGGATTCCAGTTTTATGAAGTACCGACTCTTCAGTGCGGCGGTCGAGCGCCTGGCGGTCGGGTGTCGTTGGTCCGAGGGACCTGTCTGGGTGGGCGACGGTCGTTATCTGCTCTGGAGCGACATTCCTAATAACCGCATGCTCAAGTGGGAAGAGGAGACCGGTGCCGTCTCGGTCTATCGGGGGCCTTCAGGTTATGCCAATGGCAATACGCGTGACCGGCAAGGTCGCCTCATCACCTGCGAGCATGGCGGTCGTCGGGTCGTGCGTACCGAGTACGATGGATCGTTAACCGTGATCGCCGATCACTTCGAGGGCAAGCGGCTGAATTCACCCAACGATGTGGTGGTCAAGTCCGATGGGTCTATCTGGTTTACCGACCCGCAATTTGGCATTCTTGGCCACTATGAGGGCTCACCGGCAACACCCGAGCTGCCTATGAATGTGTACCGCGTTGATCCGGCAAGTGGCGATATTCAGGCCGTCGTCACAAACCTGCGGGCGCCGAACGGACTTGCGTTTTCTCCGGATGAAACCGTGCTCTATGTCGTCGAGTCGCGCGCAACCCCCAATCGACTTATCCTCGCCTATGACGTGGTCGATGGTGGACGGGCTCTGGCGAATCAGCGGGTATTCATAGACGCTGGCCCTGGCACCCCAGATGGATTCCGGATAGATGTCGACGGCAATCTGTGGTGTGGCTGGGGTATGGGCAGCGACGACTTGGACGGTGTCCATATCTTTTCGCCAGCGGGTAAACTCATTGGCCGAATCCGTCTGCCCGAGCGCTGTGCCAACGTGTGTTTCGGCGGACTTAAACGCAATCGCCTGTTCATGGCGGCAAGCAAGTCGCTCTATGCGCTGTACGTCAACACGCAGGGCGTGGCTGGCGGTTGATGCGGCTGCGGGCGGGTTTGCCCGGCGGCGCGCGCGGACGGGCTAGCCCTCGCGCTCAGGGCTTGCCGATCAGAAAACCACCGCCGCTCAGATCGAGGTGTGCGCCGCTCACAAATGAGGCTTCGTTCGAGAGCAGCCACACTACTGCATGGGCGATTTCTTCGGGTTTACCGAATCGTCCCATGGGTATGCTGGCCTCGACTCCAGCTCTTGCAGCGCCGGCCCGGATCGGTTCGATCATGTCGGTGTCGGTGACCCCAGGGCGTACCGCATTAACCCGTATGCCCTGCGCGGCGACCTCTTTTGCAAGTCCGGTGGTAAATACATCCACAGCGCCCTTGCTGGCTGCGTAGGTAGACGAACCAGCGCGACCCCCAATGGTGGCGGCCATGGATGAGATGTTGACGATAGAGCCGCCCCGACCACCCAGCGAGGTCGACATACGGCGCACGGCTTCTCGGCAACACAGCATCAGACCAGTGACGTTGACGGCGAACATCTCAGCCAGCTTTCCAGCGTCAAGCGCCTCGACGCGATTGTGATGGGCGATGCCAGCGGAGTTCACCAAAGCATCCAAACGACCGAAGTGCTGGTCGCAGCGCGCGAAGAGCGCTTCAATGTCAGCAGGATTTCCCGCATCAGCCTGGACGGCAAGTCCGCGACGACCGAGTGCTTCGATACGTGCAACCGTGTCTTGAGCGGCATCGGCGCGTTCACGATAGGTAACGATAACGTCCCATCCGCGGGCGGCGGCGGCGAGCGCGCTGGCCCGCCCGATTCCACGCGCGCCACCAGTGATGAGGCATAGAGGCGTATTGGCATGCGTTGACATGTGTGTAACCTTGATTCAGCGCCAGTTAAGACTGAAGTCTCGTGTGTTGTAGTTACTGTCGATAAGCCACTCACGCAGGCTGGCCAGCAGTTGTGCCTTGGGCTCTGCGGCGGCCGGGTCATTCCATAAGTCGTTGACTTCTCCGGGATCGTTCTCCAGGTCAAATAACTGGCCGTACGACTCGCCCTTGTAATGCACCAGCTTCCAGCTGCGGCTGCGAATCATGGTGATGAACTCAGCGCCCGTCAGGTTAGTGTCGCCCGCCTGTTCACAAAACACATGCTCGCGTGGAGTCCAGTCGCCCCCGGTCAGGGCTGGCAGCAGCGATTGCGCCTCGAAGTTTGAGGGCACCTCACAGCCCGCCAGCTCAAGGACCGTAGGACCGACATCAAACAGCTGGCACAGGTCGTCGATACGTCGCGGCGCACCGAAACGCTTGGGCGACCACATGATGAGTGGCGAGCGGGTAACGCAGTCATACATGGCCCATTTCTGGATAAGACCGTGTTCGCCCATGCAGTCACCGTGATCGGATGCAAAGATGACAACCGAATTGTCGAGATAGCCCTTGATACGCAGCGCCTCAAGGATGTCGCCGATGCGCTCGTCGATCATGGTCATGTTGGCGCCGTAGTGCGCCCAGATTCGGTGTAGCTGCTCAGGCGTGGGGTTGAGACTCCAGGCGACCGAGTCATGATCAACCTCGACATCATGCCGCCGCTTTTCCTGAAGCGCAGGCGGCAACGCATCAAGTTCGCGCTGAGTGGGCTGCGGAATGGGGATATCTTTACGACCCAGGTAACGCGAGGCGTAGCGTTCAGTGGGATCGTAGGGCGGATGGGGGCCGGGAAAACCAATCTGCAGAAAAAGGGGCTCAGTCTGCGGATAGGACTCGATCCACCACTTGGCCATGTTGCCAACGAAGATATCGGAGTGCAGGTGCTCGGGCAGCTCCCAGAAAAAAGCACCCAGGCGCTCACGGTAGTCGGGTCGCTTGCGATATTGAACGCGCTGCTGTTTTTTCAGACCGTGCGCGGCTAGTGCCTTGTCCCACTCGTCGAAATACCAGCGCCCCTCCATATAGCGATCTTTATTTTCGACCACATAACGCTCATGAAAGCCAGCGGGCGCGTTGTAAGGAATAGTGTGCATTTTGCCAACGTTGACGCAGCGGTAGCCGCTGGCGGCCAACTGCTCTACCCAGGTGCGCTGCCAGGGTTGTCCGTTGCGCAGCACGCCCGTGGTGTGGGGGTAGTAGCCCTTGAAGAGACTGGCCCGGCACGGGATGCAGCTTGCGCCGGTGATGTGGCAATTGGTGAAGGTGACACCTTCATTAACCAGTCGATCAAGATTGGGTGTGTTCACCCAGGATGCGCCTAGTGCCGCGATCGTGTCGAAGCGCTGCTGGTCGGTCATGATCATGATGATATTGGGACGATTCAAGGCCGGGTCTCCTCTTTTAGGGTGAGCTTGGGAAGGCTTGTCGAGCTATTGTCTTCATGTCGGTCGATCGCGAGACGTGCTCTCGCGGGTAATGATCTGAGCATTCAGCAGCATGCGTTCTGGGGGCAGTCCGCTGATTCGGGCAAGAATCTGCGCGGCGGCAGCTTCACCGATGCTGCGTCGCGGCGGGCGCACCGAAGACAACGAAGGAATCAGCGCCTGATTGACCGGCGCGTCGCCAAAGCCAATCACGGCCAAATCGTGCGGTACCTGTAGACCCTGATTACGTGCCGCTTGAAGAACGCCCATGGCGACAATGTCGCTGTTGCAGATGATGCCATCCGTTTGGGGTGCACGAGCGAGCAGCCGCTGCGCGAGCGTCTGTCCCAACTGCGGCGAGCCTGACTCTGGCGAGATTTCATGCACCATGGTGCGAAGCCGTCGCCGCCGTACTTCATCAAAGGCACCCTCAAACCGCTTGCGGGCACGAGTGTCATGTTCACGAACGGCGCCCACGAAACCGATTCGCCGACTTCCCTGGGAAACCAGGTGGTTGACCTGCTCACGGCCGATCAGGCGGTGATCCATCCCGACAGCGCCATCGATCAAGGTATCGCTGCAATCCCAGAGCTCGATCACTGGGGTTTTTGAGTCACGCAGCAGCTTTCCGAGCTGAGCATGATGATCGGTGCCGACGATGGCCAGCGCAGCCGGCCGCCAACTGAGCATTGAGCGCACCAGTCTGAGCTCTTCATCGGGCTGGTATCGGCTGTTGGCGATCATCACTTCAAGCCCTGCCACAGATAGGCCAGTCTGAATCGTTTCGATGATCTCGGCGAACTCTGAGTTGTAAAGCGAGGTTACGATGACCCCGACCATGTTTGAGCGGGTTGCAGCCAGGCCGCCCGCCAGCCGATTGGGCACGTAATTGACTTCACGAATGACACGCTCAATGTGGCGACGAAGCTCGGGGCGAACCGTTTGCGGCGCTCGAATGCTGCGCGAAACCGTATTAAGCGAGACTCCCGCTTTGGCTGCAACATCGCGAAGTGTGGGCGGGCCCTTGACGACCATGGGTGGGAAGCGAGCTGAAGAGTTAAACGAAGCCACGCGCGACCGAAAGTGACTGCTACGTAAACTGTGAAATGCGGTATTAAAGTGAGCGTTGCGTTAACGCGTACACTAGCCTACACTGGGTACGACCGCAATGGCTTTGATTTCAACACTGCACGCTTGTTAGTGACCGATTCGGATGGCGCGGTCAAACATAAAAGAGACCAGGGAGACATACATGAAGACGCACACAGCGCTGAGGTCCGTCGATTCAGTCGGGCTACAAGATTCGAACGAATCAGCCAAAGAAGCCACAGCCGCTGACGCGGTTCGTACGCACAGACGCCGACTGCTCCAGGCTACGGCAGCCAGTGCGGCGGCTGCCATCGGTTTCAAGTCTGCTCCTGTTCTGGGCCAGGCCAAACCGTTCGCGGGCGTCACCCTCAATGGGGCCTGCTTCCAGCATGTGTTTCAGACTTATATCAAAGACCTCATCCCTGAATTTGAGGCCCTTAGCGGCGCTAAGGTCAATCTCGATCTGCAGGGCTTTCCCGTCTACAACCAGCGCATGGACCTTGAACTGTCCACCAAGGGACAGGCCTACGATTTCTGCAACATCACCTTCATCTATTCGGGTCGCTGGATTGGCGCTGGCTGGATGACCCCGCTCGATGATTTTTTCAAAGACCGCAATAAAACCGCCCCTGATTGGGACGCAGCGGATTTCGTTAGCGGCGCGCAGTCTTCTCTCGTCGACAATAAGGGCCTTACTTACGGGTTTGCCTGGGAAGCAGGCGCCATGATCATGGGCGCCTCGCGCGGTGACCTGCTCGACAAGGCAGGCGTAAAAATGCCCACAACCTTTGATGAACTCGTCAAGGTCTGTGACGCGCTCAAGAAAACTGATGGATCGATCGCGCCTTTTGTCGCTGATCGTCTGCACCACTGGAACTGGGGGCCCTATCTCATGGGCTTCGGCGGTAAGGTGTTTCGTGGTGCGCCGCAAGATCTGATGCCCTTGCTTGACACACCCGAGGCCGCGGAAGCGGCCCAGTGGTATGCCAATCTGCTGTCAGGCTATGGCCCGGCAGGCGTGCTGTCTTACACCGACGATCAGGCCATGCGCTCGCAGATTGCTGGTCGGGCCAACCTGCGCACCCAGTCCATCAGCTGGCAGACCCCGTTGGTTAAGCATGCTGAAAGCACCGTCAAGAGCACGGCCCGCTATGCGCTGATGCCGGCCGGCCCTAAGGGCAATTTCCCGGGTTGTAATAGTCACGGTTACGGTATCCCGCTGGGTGCCCGCAACAAAGAGGCCGCGTGGGCTTTCATTCAGTGGGCAATGAGCAAAGAAACATTGCGAAAAATTGCTTTGGGCAAGGGGTACTCGGCCATTTGTCGTCGTTCAATCATTAACGACGCGGCCTATCGCGAGTCAATGACACTCAACGGACAAGATGTGGCAGCTCTATATTTGCAGGTACTCGAGCAGGCTGGGCGCTCAGACTACATGAAGTACCGCACGGTACCCGTGTTCCCGCAGGTGGGTGACAAAATCAATAAGGCCATCGAAAAAATCGCTACCCGGCAGATGGGTGCAAAAGAGGCCATGAAAGAGGCGCAGGAGGCATCGATTGCCGATCTGCGCAAGGCAGGCGTGCAGGTCTGAGTGGTCGCAGTCGGGTCCTTTGATGAACACCGCCGCCGGTTTTACTGGCGGCTGGTGTGGCCATCGCTGATCGTACTGGGGCTGGTGACGCTGGCCCCAACGGTTTATCTCGTCATCACCAGCTTCACGCCACTCAATCTCACGCGTCCAGGCACCGGGCTTGATTTCAGCCAGCCCCTGCAAAATTATGCCCTCATGCTCGAGGATAAGCGCCTGCATCAATCGCTATGGGTGCAGGCCAAACTTTCGTTCTGGACAGTTACGCTGCAAGTCGTGCTCGGCTTTGTGTTTGCCATGCTGCTCAATCTTCGCGCCAGTGTATTGGTCGCGCTGCGCACCGTGTTTCTCATACCAATGGTGCTACCGCCCATTGTCGTTGCCATCATCTGGAAAGTGCTGTACACGCCGGATATTTCGCCATTCTGGTGGGCGTTTAACGCGTTGGGCTGGCAGGTTGCCGCGCCTATCACTGATGCGAACTGGGCGCTGGCGGCGATTATTCTGGCCGATACCTGGGAGTGGTTTCCCTTCACCATGTTGATGATTCTGGCGGCCTTGCAGATGATGCCCGACGAATACCTCGAGGCCGCACGCATCGATGGCGCTAATGTCTTTCAGCTGACCTGGCATGTGGTGCTGCCCTACCTTAAGGGCGTTCTACTGGTGGCCTGTCTTTTTCGACTGATTGACAGCATTAAGGCATTTCCGCTGATATACATTCTGACTGAGGGCGGCCCGGGCAGCGTCACTGAGGTCACCAACTACTACAGCTTTATCCAGGCGTTTAATTTCAGCTATCTGGGCTATTCCAGCGCCATCACGGTTGTTCTCGTGGCCTTCACAGTGGGATTAAGTGCCGCCATCATCCGCATGGTCGGCTGGGGCAAGAATGTCGACTGAAGCCTTTGCCTATGTGAATCCCTGGGTGCGGCGGATGCTGTACCTGCTGGTGTTCGTGCTGGTCGTGCTGGTGATGTTTCCGTTTCTGTGGCTGCTCCTGCTCAGCTTCAAAGAAAACGATGCGATTTTCGCAGGCGCTGCACGTATGTTTTCAGCACCCACGCTGTCTAATTACGTGGCTCTGTTTGAGGGCAATTTCGGGCGATCGTTTGTAAACAGCGCTATTGCCAGTGTGGTGTCCACTCTGCTCGCCATGGTGGTGGGCGTGCCAGGAGCCTATGCGTTGTCGCGGGCGACTATGCGTGCTGAAAAGCCTTTGTCGCTGCTTATACTGGCCTCACGAATGGCCCCGCCCATCGCATTTACCATTCCTTATTTTCTCGCGTATCGCTATCTCAATCTGCTTGATACGCTAACCGGACTCATCATCATTTACCTCACATTCAACCTGTCGCTGGTGGTGTGGCTGATGCGGTCTTTTTTTGATGCCTGTCCCCGATCGCTAGAGGAGGCTTCCTGGATCGACGGAGCGTCGCTGTGGCAGTCCTTCACCCGTGTGATTTTGCCCATATCGGGCCCGGGCATCGCCGCTACTTCTATCTTGTGCTTTCTTTACTCCTGGAATGATTTTTTCTTTTCGCTCATTCTGACGCGTCGAGACGCCATGACAGCACCGGTAGCGGTGGTCAATTTCATGAATTACGAAGGCTGGGAGTGGGGCAAGATTGCGGCCGGCGGCACGCTGGTCATGCTGCCGGTGCTGGTGTTTTCCATCGTCGTCAGAAAATTTCTCATCCATGGTATGACCGCGGGTGCGGTCAAGGGATAAGGGCCAGTATGCAGAAACCCGCCGACAAGATGCCCACACGACGCATTGGCACGACCGATGTGCGAGTCTCCGAAATCGGCTTTGGCGCTGCACCCATCGGCAACTTCCGATTCAACACCACCGATGAGCAGGCGCACGAGGCGATGGCGGCACTGTGGGCTGGTGGTGGCAGGCTCTATGACACCTCGCCCTTTTATGGCTATGGCCGCAGTGAGCTGCGTGTTGGACGATTTTTGCGTACGGTACCCGCGCAAGATTATGTGCTGTCCACCAAGGTCGGACGCTGGATGCGGCCACTTCGCGCGGGCGACGATACGTCGGGAATGCGCAAGGGCGGTTTGCCGTTTTTCCCCACCTTCGACGTCAGCTATGACGGGGCCATGCGATCGCTTGAGCACTCCTTCATTCGAATGGGTGTTGATCGTATTGATATCGTCCTTATTCACGACGTTGATGCCTTCACTCACGGATCAGATGCGGCTGCCCAGCCGCTCTTTGATCAGGCTATGAAGGGCGCTTACAAGGCTCTTGAATCGCTGCGCCGCAGTGGCGAGATTCGTGCGATCGGTGCCGGTATCAATGACACGCGCTGGTGTCGACGCTTCGTCGAGGCAGGTGATTTCGATTGCATGATGCTGGCGGGTCAGTACACGCTGCTTGAACACAGCGACGAGACGCTCGATTTCATCGACCTGTGCCAGCGGCGCCAGGTTAGTCTTCTGCTGGCGGGTGTTTTTAACTCAGGCCTTCTGGCGGGTGGCTCGCACTCGAATGCGCGCTTTCACTATGGTGAGCCCTCGGCTGAAGTGCTGGCTCGCGTGGCCCGAATCGAAGCGATTGCGGCTGAGTACGGTACCAGCCTGATCGCCGCGGCGATTCAGTTTTCACTGGCGTGCCCAGTGGCGGCTAGCGCCGTGTTGGGTGCAACCTGTGGCGGCGAGGTCCATGCGAATCTACAAGAGTATCGGCGACCGGTTCCCGCGGAGTTCTGGTCGGCACTCAGAAAACAGGGCCTGCTGTCGGCTTCAGTGCCGGTTCCAGGTGCATCAAGGAGTTGAGTGATGGCTGCGGTTCAGATTCGCGAGGCGCGTAAGTCGTACGGATCGGTCGAGGTGCTGCATGGGGTCTCGCTATCCATTACAGATGGCGAGTTTGTCGTACTGGTCGGCCCTTCTGGCTGTGGCAAGTCAACGCTGCTGCGCATGATTGCTGGCCTTGAGGCCATCACGGGTGGCGAGATCGCCATTGGCGATCGGGTCGTGAACAATGTTCACCCCAAAGAGCGTGATATCGCCATGGTGTTTCAAAACTATGCGCTCTACCCGCACATGACGGTCGCGCAGAACATGGGCTTTTCGCTTACCCTGCGCAAGGCACCGCGTGAAGAGATTGATCGCAAGGTAAATGCAGCGGCTGACATTCTTAGTCTGTCGCAACTACTCGACCGTTATCCACGTCAACTATCCGGAGGCCAACGCCAGCGCGTAGCCATGGGCCGGGCAATCGTGCGCGACCCCGCGGTGTTTCTTTTCGACGAGCCACTGTCCAATCTGGATGCCAAGCTGCGCGTTGCCATGCGTGCTGAGATCAAGGCGCTACATCAGCGTCTGAAAACCACCACAATTTACGTCACGCATGATCAGATCGAAGCGATGACCATGGCTGACCGAATCGTGGTGATGCATGACGGTCATATTGAACAGGTGGGCGAGCCCCTTCAACTGTATGACCAGCCCGCCAACACCTTTGTGGCCAGCTTTATCGGATCACCCGCCATCAATCTGATACCCGGTGAATTTCGTACCACAAGTGCCGGGCCACAGGTCGTCGCGGCTGACGGTCTCGTTTTGCCGCTGGCCAGTAGCGGTGGTGCTCAGCCGGGCCAGCGTGTCTTATACGGTATTCGACCCGAACACTTCAGCCTTGCGGCTTCGGGCGCAGGTCTGGCCGCTGAAGTACGGGTCATTGAGCCCACGGGCTCTGAGACCCAGGTAGCAGCACGTCTGGCTGGGCAAGATATTGTGGTCGTTCTGCGCGAAAGAGTGCGGCCTGCTCCGGGTGAACACCTGCATGTGGCACCCAGCCTGAGCCATGTTCATTTGTTTGATGCGGGCAGCGGCAAGCGTTTGTCGTAGAGTGGTTTGCGGTCGCCAGGGCTAGCACTCAAGGTTATCAATCAGCCGCGTTGTGCCAAGCTTTGCTGCGCCCAGCACGATCAATGGGTCGCCGATGCCAGGTACCTGCAGGGTGTCCTGTCTGCGCAGGCAGACGTAATCGACGAGCCAGCCCGCGCTCAACAGGGCCTGGCTAGCCTCGGCTTCGAGGGATTCGACATAGGCTCTGAAGTGCAATCGATCGGCTTCGTTGTTTGGGTCGACGCGAGCTCAGTGCCAGCCCATCCTCGTCGCGCTCGATCGCCCCGCCCACCACCTCTATCGGAAGCGCAAACTGTCTGATCAGGCGCTTGACGATGAGAAACTGCTGGTAGTCTTTCAGACCAAATACGGCGACGCCTTCGCGTTTTCCGAAGAATACGCACATGAACAGCTTCATGACGACCGTGGAAACACCTTCAAAAAACCCCGGTCTGAAATGGCCCTCAAGCATATCGCCCAGGGCTGGATCAGGTCGTATGCGAAAGGTCTGCGGCCGCGGATAAAGATCAGCCTCACTGGGCGCAAACAGCACGTCACAGCCGACACTTTCTAGCGCTGCGCAGTCAGCCTCCCAGGTGCGCGGATAGCGATCAAAGTCTTCATGGGGCAAGAATTGCAGGCGATTGACGAAAATACTGGTGACAGTGCAATCGCCCAAACCAGCAGCCCGCTGAATCAGCGACAAGTGACCTCGGTGCAGATTGCCCATGGTTGGAATGAAGGCAGGTCTCTGCACGCCCGCGAGCACGTCGCGAAGATCTTCGATGTGATGGATGACTTTCATATGAGATGGCCCGCATAGTCTGCGGGGATCGCATCTTGGCAGTTGGAGGTTTGAAGCAGGTTTTAAGTTTGACAGACCTCGAGCCTTAGGTCGTAATTAACCCGATCGAATGAGCGACAGGATATTCGTACGGTCGCCTAAATGCTTTGGCTCTGAGGGGGTTAGGTGGGTAGCTTGAACTTTCGTATTTCGCTGGCCTGCGTTAGCGTTTCGTTAGCACTGAGTGGCTGCGCATCGATTGGGCCCGATGTGGGCGACATGACGCGCGCCTATGCTGAATCGGTTGAGAAGCATGAGCGCAATCAGATTCTCAAGAACCTGTTACGGGCAGGCGACGGCATACCCATGAGTTTCACCACGGTGCCAACCATCGTGGGCACGGGCCAGCTCGAAAGCAATGTGGGAGTCTCCGGCAAGCTTTTTGGCGAGCTGTTCAGCAATGCGACCAGTAGCCCCTCACTCAGAAGCTCACGCGGTTTTAATTTCACGCTTGCTTCTTTAGACAATGAGCGCTTCACCACGGCCTTTTTACGCGACCTGTCGCTGGATACCGTACAGGTATTTGCGACGGGTGACTTTCACCGGCAGCTGCTGTTCACGCTGGTGGTTGACAGCATCAGCTTCAATCAGGGGCGCTCAAACGAACAGTTGATTGAAAACGGTACATCGACCCGGGCGCGGTTTGATCGGTTTCAGTCTACCTTGGCCGACCTGGTTGCTTCGGGGCTGACAACCGAGCGCATCAGCCGCTCAGACCCCATCGGTATTGATCTAACCCGGGAAGAGTTGTTGGCCGATCGGCGTTTCTTCGGCACCGATCTGGCCACGGATCGCAGTATTCGGGTCGTGAGGGTTTCAACCCCAGCCGGAGAACGCTACCGGGTGGTGCGCCAGTCCGCAGGCGCACGCTTTTGTCTTTCGCCACAGGAGTTCGAGAGGCGTAGCGGGCTCAAACTGGCGCCCTCGCTGGCCTGTCGGCTTTTCAACGATGCCTCATTGAGTGCAGAGACTGCGTCCGGTGGCGCCGACCATGATGCTTTGTTCATCGACATCCGTTCCTCTCGCGAGGTTTATCGTTTCGTGGGTCGCCTGGCCATGTCGCAGGTTCGCCAAGGCGAATGGGTACCCAGTATCAATCTGCCGCAGCGCCAGGCTGGCATCGTCGCGGGCTCACATCCGCTCATCGTTTTACGCAAAGGCAGCCCCGCGCCCGGTGAGCGGGTGCTAGCGGTCGCTGAACACATGGGATCCAGCTATTACGTTCCGTTTGAAAACGCGGGCTTTTCGGCGCGCGTGTTCGAGTACCTGGCACTTTTGCTGTCCATCAGCATGGTTAAAGACGCCATCCCTGCGCAGCCCGCGATTCTGATCCGTTAAGCGCCCGTGCGGGCGGCACACACGAGGATGTCGCCGCCCACCGGCAAATTGTTCTATTCATGTTCCATTGACAGGGATTCGATCGCGTCAAGATAATCGTGTCCATGATTGAAGTCTGCGGCGCTGCCAAGTCATTTGTCTTCGAAGGGCGCCTTACGCCAGCACTGCAGGCGATCGACCTTCGTATCACCGAAGGCAGTTTCGTGGCCTTTGTGGGGCCGTCCGGGTGCGGCAAGTCCACCTTGCTGAACATGATCGCGGGCCTTGTTCGTCCATCCCAGGGTTACATCACGCACAGCGGGCGCCGCATTGAATCGGTGAATACAGGCGTGGGGTATATGACTCAGCAGGACAATCTTTTGCCCTGGCGCTCTGCGGTCGATAACGTCATGCTGCCT
Source organism: Pseudomonadota bacterium (assembly GCA_039800325.1). Lineage (GTDB taxonomy): Bacteria > Pseudomonadota > Gammaproteobacteria > Burkholderiales > Burkholderiaceae_E > SYIM01. Next base: position 13,647 of record JBDLQY010000246.1, read on the forward strand.
CTTATTCTCAAAGGCATGCCGGCTGCGCAGGCGCGCGCCAAGGCGCTTGCCATGCTTGAGCGGGTGGGTATCGAGCGTTTTGCACGACACTTTCCATCGCAACTATCGGGCGGTATGCGCAAACGGGCCAGTCTCGCGCAGTTGCTGGTACAAAACCCGTCGACGATTCTGCTGGATGAGCCGTTTGGCGCACTCGATGCCCAGTTGAAGGTATCTATGCAGAAATTGCTGCTGTCCCTGTGGGAGGGTAGCGGTAAGACCCTGGTATTCGTCACGCATGATCTGGCTGAAGCGATTACGCTGGCTGATCAGATCGTGGTGTTTTCGGGCAGGCCCGGACAGATACGATCGGTCGAGTCCAGCGCACTGCCACGGCCGCGAGATGCTATCGGCGGACAGTTCTCACCGCAGTTTCAGGCGCTCTATCAGCGCTTGTGGTCTTTGCTGGCGCCCGATATTGAGTCCGCACTCACGGGGGTCACGTCATGAGTGCTGAGCAGGCGGATTCCCTGCCTACATCGCGTTCGGGTGCCGCGATCAGCTGGGGCTTCGCGTTGGCGCAGCTTGCGCTTACCGCGCTGCTCTTGCTGGTCTGGCAGTGGGTTTCTGGTCGTTTTATTGATCCCTTTTACATCAGTTCCCCCCGAGATGTCGGCGTGAAGCTCATGCAGTGGGCGGGTGATGGAACCCTGTCCCTGGCGTTTGCCTACACCTTTCAGGCCATGGCGCTGGGCTTTTGCGTCGGAAGCTTTCTGGGCTTCGCGATCGGCTTTCTGCTTGGGCGCTCACCCATCCTGTCGCGGCTATTCGACCCTTTTATTACTGCCATCTACTGCATGCCCAAGATTGCGCTGGCGCCATTGCTGATCATGTGGTTTGGCATTGGTATTGCCTCGAAAATTGCCATGGCCGCGCTCATCGTGTTTTTTCTGGTGTTTCTCAATACCTTTGCAGGGGTACGCGACGTCCAACAGCATCACCTCGACGCGGTTCGTATCATGGGGGCTGGGCGCTGGCAGGAGCTTCGGTATGTGGTCATTCCTTCAGCGGCATCATGGGTCCTGACGGGTCTTAAGGTGTCGGTGCCTTACGCCCTCATTGGTGCGGTGGTAGGCGAACTCATTTCGTCTAATCGCGGCATCGGTTTTCTGATTGGGCAAGCCTCGGGCCTGTTTGACACGGCCGGGGTTTTCGCTGGGCTGGTGGTACTGGCCACGACCGGAATCGTCCTCAACGCGCTGCTCAAGATGCTTGAGAAGCGTACTCTGCGCTGGAAGGCCGGCTCATGAAGTGTGATCTACGAATTGACAACGCCTGTATTGTTGACGGCACCGGATCGCCCCGTTTCATGGGTAGTGTGGCGGTTTCGGCGGGCCGAATCGTGTCAGTCGGCCCCGATGTTTCTCACTCGGCCAGCCGCGTTGTCGATGCCCGGGGGCTGGTGCTTGCCCCCGGCTTTGTCGATATTCATACCCACTATGACGCTCAGGTGCTATGGGATCCTTTTCTCACCATATCGCCGTGGCATGGTGTGACGACGGCGGTTATGGGGTCCTGCGGCTTTGGTATAGCGCCGACCCGGCCATCGGGTCGGCAGCTCATCCTCCGAACGCTTGAGCGTGTTGAGGCGATGAGTCTTTCAGCTTTGCAGGCGGGTCTTGGAGATGATTGGCCGTTTGAAAGTTTTGCCCAGTACCTTGACGCAATTGAGGCGCGTGGCACGGCCATTAACGTTGGAGTTATGGTCGGACATACCCCCGTACGGCTTTACGTGATGGGCGAGCAGGCGGTCGAGCGTGTAGCGACCGATGAAGAAATTGTCCAGATGCAAACCCTGGTACGTGAAGCGATGCGAGCGGGTGCCCTCGCGTTTGCCACCTCGGTTTCCACTGTGCATTACGGGTTCGATGGTAAGCCTGTCCCCAGTCGGCTGGCCGCACGCGATGAAATGCTGGCGATGGCCCGGGCGGTGCGCGAGGCTGGGCACGGCATCATTCACTACAACGTTGCGCGTGAAAGCAAGTTTGACGACTATGTGGCGATGCATGAGGCCAGTGGCGCCACCGTGTGCTGGACGGCCTTGCTCGCGGGACAGCTTGGGCCATGGCGCCACCGAGAGGTTCTTGCGCGTAATGACGCCCTGAGAGCCCGGGGGCTGCCAATTTATGCGCAGGTTGCGTGTCGCCCCATCGTCAGCGAATTCAGCTTCGAGTCACCGGTTATTTTTGATACCTGGGCACTGTTTGATCCGGTCAGGCGTTGCGCGGATCAGGCCTCACTCGCTCGTGTCTATGCTGATCCGGGCTTCCGATCGGAATTCGTTCGTGAGCTGGCGGGCCAGGGCGGGCGTGACGGCTTCTTCTCAGGGGGCTCTGATGAGGGACAGATGCGCCGGGCCAGTCTGTTGATGACTGAACTGTCGCACAGCGAACGGCATCCCCAGTGGGTGGGGCGCAAACTGGTTGATCTTGCTCGCGAACAAAATTGCAAATTTACCGATCTCATGCTCGATATTGCACTGCAGTCGGGGCTTAAGGCTCGGTTTAGAACGCCGCTGGTCAACTTTCAGGAAGACGAGGTGCAGGAAATCCTGTCGCATCCCGAGGTGGTGTTGGGGCTGGGCGATGGCGGTGCGCACCTGTCACAGCTTTGCGATGCCTGCTATCCCACCCACCTTCTGGGTCACTGGGTCAGAGAGCGTAAAGCATTCACGCTCGAGCAGGCCGTGCATATGCTGAGCGGGCGCACGGCAGCCGTGTTTGAGATTCCTGGCCGGGGGCAGATCGCGCCCGGATTTTCCGCTGATCTGGTTTTATTTGATCCTGATCGGATAGCTGCGGGACCGCTTGAGCGGGTCTACGATCTTCCAGCCAAGGCCGACCGGCTGATTTCGAAGCCACACGGAATCGAGCAGGTGTGGGTTAACGGGCAAGCCTTGCCAGCGCCCGGACAAGTTCCCGAATCGGGTTGGCGCCTTCCGGGTCAGTTGATCCGCGGCGCACGTCATTGAATCGAGATCAACTTAAACGGAGACGACTTCATGAATTCTGCTCAACATCGCCGCCTGGTATTGCAGGGTTTCCTGACGGTAGCTGCCTCTGGCGCGACCCTGGCCCTTCCCGGGCAGGCAATCGGTCAGGCCAAACCCAAAGTCTCGAGTCTTCGTTCGACCTCCCGGTCGTGGCTCTGGAGTGCCGAAGACTTTGCTATGCATAAGCAGCTTTTCGAAAAGTCGGGGCTTACGGTCGAACTCGCGGCGACGAATCGTGGTGTTAATCAAGACGCGCTGCTGTCAGGCGCGGCCGATATTTTATTGGGTTCACCCGCGACCAACATGCGCATACAGGCACAGGGCCGCCCGGTGAAAATGATCTGCGGGTGGGTGAATAAGTTTGCGTCTAACGTGGTGGTTAAAAAGACCGTACTCGACAAGACCGGTCTCAACGAACAGTCGCCGCCTGACGCTAAAGCGGCAGTGCTCAAGGGGCTTCGCATCGGCACCACAGGCCCTGGTGGTGGACCCGATCAATTGATTCGGTACTTCCTGCACCGGGCGCGCCTGGATGCTGAGCGCGATGTGCAATTGACCACTGTGCAAGGTGGCCCCAGCGCCATGCTGGCTGCCTTCGATCGCGGACAAATTGATGCGTTCTGTTTGTCCTCGCCCACCTCAGATGTGGCTATCAGCAAATTTGGCGGCGCCTACCTGTTCAATATGGTGACGAATCCACCGGCGGGTCTCGGTGACTTTCTGTACATCGCAGCCAGCGTGACAGAAAAGACCGCTAAAGAAAAATCCGAAGAACTGACCGCTTACTGCAAGGGAATCGCCCTGGCCCTGCGCGACATACATGGCGATGCGGCTGGTTTCAAGGCCTTTGCACGTGAGTACTTCAAAGATCTTGATGCGGCCCTGTTTGAGCCGGTATTTGCCAATAACGTGGGCATGTACATGAAGACGCCGCTTCCCACGCAGCAGCACTTCGATATCAATGTCGAGTTCCTTAATATTGACAACCGCTCTCGCAAGCAGCCTGAATTACCGTCGAGCTTCAAGTTTGCAGATGCTTTCGACCTGCGCTTCATCGAGACAGCCATGAAGGCTCTTTGACGGCTTAGCGGGGTCGATCGCGGGTCCGTTTGTAAGTTCCGGGCGGGAGTTTCGCCTGCCAGGCTCAGGTTTCGTGTCTGCGATCGTCTCGGCTACAGTGCGAGGCTTCTGCCATGAAAAGAGGTCTGCACATGCGTCTTTATCAATCAGTCATCACCTACCTGGTGGTGTTGTTGCTGGGGTGGGTCGAGTCGCCAGTGGCCTTCTCGCAGACCAGAACAGGTAATGCGGCAGCTGGGGCGGCAGCAACTGTCGCACCCGGCGGTGGGCCCGTCGCCATTCCGGCAGGTGGATCCTATGAATTGATCGGTACTTACTCGATCGAACGCCTGAATCGTATTGTGGGCGAAGAGCTCGACGAATTCATGAAGAGTTCAACGATGCCGACCGATTTTCGAGGACGCTTTGAGCCTGCACGCTATGCTGTAAAGCTCTATCGTGTGCGGTACCGGTCGGTAATCCCAGAGCAGGAGAATCGACCGGTGTTGGCCTCTGGGCTGGTGGCCATTCCAGAGACCGGAAAAAATCGAATGCCGCTGGTGTCGTATCAGCACGGCACGGTCTTCGATCGAAGCGACGTGCCGTCCAATCCTGATCGTTCGATGGAGACGCGGCTCATGGTTTCGCGATTTGCCGGACAAGGCTATATCGTCATTGCCGCCGATTATTTCGGACGCGGCTACTCCAGTGTCAGTGATGATAGCTATCTGGTTCGTGACAGCACACGCCAGGCTGGTCGAGACCTGTTCTTAAATGTGCAGGACTTTCTCACCGCGGGTGGAATCAGTGTTTCGCATTTTTTCTTAAGTGGCTGGTCGCAGGGTGGCTGGGTCACCATGAATTACCTGCATGCGCTTGAGTCTCTGGGTCTTCCAGTGACTGCGGCGGCTGCCGCGAGCGCGCCTGTCGACATCAGCCTGATCATGAATCGCTGGATTAATAATCCGCAGCCGGTTGATGCGCCCTACCTGCCAGGCGTGGTTGCGATTCAACTGGGTGCCTATGAAAAATATCTGCGGTCCTCGGGTCTGATAGAGGCTGCTATCCGTCCGCAATACGTCCAGCCGGTTCGTGATCTGTACGACGGGAAGATCGACTGGACCGAATTTTTCAAGCGCACGACCCCCAGGTTGGTCGATATGGTACGCCCTGAGTTCGCGCTTGATGGGTTTACGGCCCGATCCCGCTATTGGCGCGAGCTCGATTCGCTACAGGCTTATCGGTGGAGGATTATCTCGCCGCTACGAGTCTATTACGGTGGTAGTGATGAGGTGACGCCCGCCTACATTGGACTGCTACCTGAGCAGACACAGAAGCTTGTTGGGGGGCGCTTTACGAGCAGTCACTATGCAGGTGACCGTGCTGATCACCGGGCGGTTTTTGTGTTCAGCGTAATCGATCAGAAGCGCTGGTTTGATGGATTCTTAAAGGACTAGAGACTGAGCGTGAGCACTCGAATGTCGACCCGTAGGATGTTGTGTCTGAATGGCGATAGGTGCTTTGTGGCAGCGTTGATGAAGACTGCCGCGGCTTGGCCATTGTTGTCGCAACCAGCGTGCTGTCGCCATGGTGTGCGGCTGCCGACGGTTCGCAGCGCGAAGCCCTGGCAACCATCGCCTCGATCGATATCGGTCGTTACATGGGGCGCTGGTATGAGGTCGCTAAATTTCCCAACTGGTTTCAGCGCCGCTGCGTCTCAGATACACGGGCTGAATATCAGATTGCAGCTGCGGGCGCGGTCAAGGTATTGAACCGATGCCGTAATGAGTCGGGCGAGTTTGACGAAGCCAGTGGAATGGCCCGTCAGATCGGTGACGCAACATCACCACGGCTAAAAGTACGTTTTGCGCCCGACTGGCTGTCGTTTCTGCCTTTCGTGTGGGGCGACTATTGGGTGATTGATCTGGATGCAAACTACCATCTGGTCGCGGTCAGCGAGCCAAAGCGTGAGTACCTTTGGATTCTGTCGCGGACCCCTCAGCCCGATGCTCAGCAATACGCTGCTCTGTTGCAGAGACTTCAGGCCAAGGGTCTGGATATGAGCCGACTCGAACCAACCAGGCATACGCAGCCTGACTAGGCGACGCCCTGGCGCAGTCGGGGCTTGCGCTGAGAATGCGCTGCGTCAGTCTTTACGAGCCATACCCAGCCGTTCAATGAGAGCTCGCTCGGCAACAAAACTTTCACGTGCAAAACGCGTGTATTGGTCGGTGTCCATGTAGATCACGGTCTGATCGTACCGGTCAAAGACGGCCATCACCGCCGGATCGTCGAGGGTTTTACGAAAGGCGTCCTGTAAGGTCTTAACCACGGCCGGGTCCATGCCCTTAGGGCCGCACACGCCAAAGGGTGAATCAGAGACCGTGCGATAGCCCAGTTCATCCAGGGTTGGCACCTGTGGCCAGCGCTTGGTTCGTTTACTGCCGTACGTAGCCACAAGGCGTAGCCGTCCTGACTCGACATGGGGCGCCCAGCCGGTTGCATCACTGGAAGCCATGACATGTCCGCCCAAGACCGCCTGCATGTTGTCGGCATTGCCTTTGAAGGGAACATGATTCAGAGTGATGCCGGCCTTTTGTGCGAACTCTTCCACAGCCAGATGGGGGCTGGTGCCGATTCCAGTCGAGCCATAGGTGAACTTGCCCGGATTGGCGCGAGCCCAGCTGACGATATCCGCAACCGACTTGAAAGGTGAATCCGCAGGTACGACCAGACCGAAGGTGTAACCGGTGAGGCAGGCGATCCAGGTGAAGTCGGTCAGAGGGTTGTAGGGCACCTTCTGCATGTGGGGAATCCGAAAGACACCCTGGGGGATCTGGGTGAGGGTGTACCCGTCGGGTCGCGCTGACAGCATCTCGACTGCGCCCAGCATGCCGCCTGCGCCCGGTTTGTTTTCGACTACCACGCTTTGACCCAAAATTTTTGCGGCGCTCTCGGCAAGCGCGCGGATTACGGCATCAGTTGACCCACCTGCAGGCCAGGGGCAGATATATTTGATGGGACGGGCCGGAAAACTTTGTGCGCGTACGACGGTCGGCTGTAGCGAGGCGCCTATTGAAAGCGCAGCGGTCGCTCTGAGAAATTGGCGGCGTTGTGACATGGTTCGCTCCATTGAAAAAGCCTTGACAATGAGTGCTCAAAGGGGTCGGACAGGCTCTGTACTAGCCGGGCTGTTGAACGGTTCAGTTGGGTAGTTGTAAGAACTCTCTCACTTTATCCTCTGCGGTGCGACGTGCTTCAGGGTTTTACGCCAGGGCCACTGGAGTGGGCCCGTCTTCAGTTCAATGTTCAATACGTTGCAGCCCCGTTCGCTAAAGAATCGAGCCCAGTACGCTTGGCCGATATCGGGGCCGTTGATTCCGTGCACCAGGAAAACGGATGGTGACTGTCCAGGGTCGGATAAAGCGAACAACTTGAGCGGAATCGGTTTATCAGGAGCGGGTATTGCGAACCACGACCTCGCATCCGCGCTCGAGGGGGTTTGTTCTTGAAAAGACAAGGCTTGGTTGATGAAGCATAAAACCTCACGATCCCGCCTTGCAAACGCAGCATGAAGCCATAAGGGAGTGAATCCGCGCAACCAGCCTGAATTTATATCCAGCTTCGGGTTCGCTTTACGTCCGACAGAGGCTGCTGGGGCACGTCCTTACGCAGACAGGGCTTGCGCTGAGCATGACTTCGATCTATCGCAGCGTTTTTTCGAGGAAGTCCCGAGTCCGCTCCTCGGAGGTGTGCGTCGCCTCGAGATCGAAGCGTATTGGCCACTTTCCGATCGCGATCGTGTTCACGCCGGATTCCCAGGCATGGGTCGCGCCTTTGTAGATATGCATGGTGTAGTGAGGCTGATCTTGGTACCTGAGACAAAAGTGCATGGGTGTCCAATGATCAGCTTCACCCAGATGAACCAGGGTCGGAATGAGCGGGTGACCAATTGATGAACCGATATAGGATTCCTCGCAGTTGGGATAAAACGCAATTGCGGAAATGATCAGGGCAGCCGCCTCTTTATCGTTCGCCACCGCCATAGCAACACTACCTCCGTGGCTATACCCAATTACAGAAATCGCTCCGGTATGCCAGGGTTGCGTCAGCACCCAACGCGCAATCTGTTTAGTGTCCTCGACCCGCACAACAGGAGGCACCGGATTTCCGTTGTGGGTTCCATGGCCGGTGCAGACTTCGTCGGTACGCCAGCCACGCGGTGAAAATGCGTCGTATAAAACAACGTTGTAGTTAAAGCGGTGAGCAATCAAATTCGCTTTATTGCGATAGCCACGACCTTTGTCATAAAAAAATCCATCGCAACCGTGGGCCATGATCACCGTTGGGGTGGGTTTTTGAAGGCCGTAAGGTCTGACGAGGACATAGTCTCTTGAGTTGGTCTGAAGGGAGCTACATCCGACGCTGATCAGGCCTGCCGTTATCGCCACCGCAAGCGTGAAAATTTTTGATGTCATGCTGATTCGATTACACAGGATCGATACGCTTGTCTTGGTCTAGAGCTCAGCGTAGATGTGTGTCCAAAAACTGACGCAGATGCTGTCTCGACTGTCGCGTCACCGCAGGATCGAACCGATGCGTAAAACGCAGTCTGACGTTGACGTGGAAACTTTCATCAAACGAATGCGTGGCTTCTTTGTAGAGGTGAATCTCAAAGGGCGTATTTGCGCCAAACCCGCATGCTGATATGAACGCCAGATCATCTTTTTCGGCGAGATGAATTTGTGTGGGCATGGACGGTTGCCTTGGAGGCGGCGTGATGGCGCAGCTGGGATAAAACGCTGCCGCAGCGGCGATTGGATTGGGATGGCTGTCTGAGATGTAGTTCAGGTTGCGCAGAATTCGATCATTGACCAGCGCCAGCACGCCACCGCCGCCTTGGCTAAAACCAACGACTGCGATTTTTCCCTGGTGCCAGCTCTGTTGCTGAACCCAGCGCCCGGTCTCAATAAAGTCGAGCGCTCGGTCTTCGCCGCGGGCACCATGAACCGCGACGCCGGTGTGTGGCGCCGCAATACCGCGCAAGGTGTAGTGGTCGACCACAACGGCGTTATAACCCCAGGCATTCAGCGTAGAGGCCATGTCTCGGTGCATGACAGAAATGCCACCCGATCCATGGCCGATAATGACCGTTGGTGCTGAGACCGTTTCACTGTACAGCTTTACCTCAAGTCTGATGGGTACGGTTTCTCCGGAAGAACGCTGGATGGTCGGTGACGGCGTCGCCAGACAGCCAGACAGCACCAGGAGTACAGCCGCATAAAAGGTAGCGATCAGGTACCGATTGGCATCGTTCAAGGTGCGTGTCCTTTCGGGCTGCGTGATCAGCCCCTGATCTTGCGTTTACTCAGAAAACTTTTTATTT
>JBDLQY010000247.1:0-4692 GCA_039800325.1 Pseudomonadota bacterium
AATGAACAGCACCGACTGCTGCGGATCAATGCCGGCCGCCAGCCAGTCGACCACCATTTCCCAGATGTTGTTCTCAATGACCTCAGGCGAGTCGTAGTGGGTGGTAAGTGCATGCCAGTCAGCCACGAAGAACAGGCACGGATACTGCGCCTGAAGCTTCACCCAGTTCTTGAGGGCGCCATGGTAGTGGCCAAGATGCAGCGCGCCCGTGGGGCGCATGCCGGAGACGACACGTTCGGGAAACATGGGAACCCCCACGAGCACCCTTACAGGGCAGAGCCAGCGATTTTATCAGTCGGCCTGCAGACGCATGCCGCCCACCGCGCCCTTGCCGATTCGGGTGATCAGGGGCGCATCGCCGGTGAGATCAATGACGGTAGTAGGCTCGCTGCCAAACACGCCGCATTCGATCAGCAGATCGACGCGCCGCGTCAGCCTGGCGAAGGCCTCGTCAGCGTCAGCAATAGGGGTCTCATCACCGGGCAGCTGCAGAGTCGTGCCGAGCAAAGGCTCTCCCAGCGCTGCGATCAGCCCACTGACCAGGTCGCTGGCTGGCACCCGCAGGCCTATCGAGCGTCTGGACGGGTGCATCAAGCGACGCGGTACCTCACGGGTGGCCGGCAGCACAAAGGTATAAGGCCCTGGCGTCCACTCTCGCACAAACCGGAACTGCGCGGTATTTACCTGTGCATACAGAGACAGCTCGGACAGGTCGCGACAGATCAGCGTCATCAGGTGTTTGTCATCCAGACCACGTATGGCATGGATACGCGTGAGGGCATCGCGCTCGCCCACTCGACAGGCCAACACGGGACTGGCGTCGGTCGGCATGACAATGACGCCGCCCTTACGAAGTATCTCAGCCGCCTGCCGTAGCAGGCGCGGCTGAGGATTGTCAGGATGCAGATCGAAGCGCTGGGTCATGCCGATGAGGCCAGGCCTGGCGACCAGTCCTCGCGCCCAGCCCAGACGGGTACCACCGAATCGGGCAGCAGCGGTAGGCTACCCAGCTCATTGTGGCGCTCACCGGGAGCGTGGAAATCAGAGCCGCGCGAAGCCTTAAACCCGAACTCAAGCGCAATACGCGCAAACCGCTGGTACTGATCGCGGCTATGGCTGCCGCAGACCACCTCAATGGCCTCGCCTCCGGCCTCGCGGAACTCGGTCATCAGTGCCCACAGCGCGGTGGTATCAAGTCGGTAACGCCCGGGGTGAGCAAGCACAGCCGTTCCGCCTGCCTGATGGATCCAGGACAGGGCCTCCGTGAGCTTCGCCCAGCGATGCTCGACATAACCCGGTTTACCGGCCACCATGAATTTTTGAAAAACCTCGCTGACATCGTCGCAAATGCCGCAATCGACGATGTGGCGCGCGAAATGGGTCCGCGAGATCAAGGCTGGATTACCGACATGGCGCAAGGCGCCATTCCAGGCGTCTGGCACGCCCGCCCGCTCAAGCTGCTGAGCCATTTCGCGAGCGCGTCCGTCGCGACCAGACCGCGTGCGCGCCAAACCATTGACCAGCGCTTCATGAGTGTAGTCAATGCCCAGGCCAAGCACATGAATGGTCTCACCGCCCCAGGTCACCGAGACCTCAACGCCGGGAACGTAATCGAGGCCCAGCGCCTGGGCCGCCTGCTGGGCCTGGGCCTGGCCGGCCACTTCGTCGTGATCGGTCAGCGAAAACAGCGTAACGCCCTGCGATGCGGCCCGCTGCGCAAGGTCTGCAGGCGGCAGCACGCCATCGGACATGCTGGAGTGACAGTGCAGGTCAGCGTTGATACGCCAGGGGTCTGGCTTGAACGCACCGTAAGCGACCTCTGACGGGGTTGATACGAAGGTATTCATCGACAAAAGTCCTCGACCAGCGCAGCCACGGCCTGCGGCTGATCATGATGCATCATGTGGCCCGCCTGCGCGATACGCGCACGACTGAGATTTTGGATGGCTGTCAACCGCCTTTGATATGCCGGCGTGTGGGTGAACGCGTACCAGTCTGACTGAAACTCGGATTCAACCCACAACACCGACGCCGTCACTGCCCGCCAGCAGGCCAGCACCTCAGGCACCCGATACAGAATGGGGTTGGTGCGCTTATGGGCTGGGTCACCCAGAAGCTCAAAGCGACCGTCATCACACTGGCGCGCCCAATGCCCCGCCAGAAAAAGCGCCTTCTCAGCAGACAGGCGCGGATTGGTTTTCATGAGACGCGCGGCCACCTCATCAAGACTGGCGTAATCACGCAACTGGCCCGACGCTTTTAAGTCATCAAGCCAACGCCGATAACGATTGGGCGCCTGCGTCGGACGAACCGGCGGCATGCCCACGCCTTCGAGATTAACCACCCGGCGCACCCGCTCTGGTCTGACGCCCGCATAAAGCAGCGCCACGTTGCCACCCATACTGTGAGCAACCAGATCGACGGGACCCTCGGGAACCAGAACATCGAGCAGGGCATCGAGATCTGCGATGTAGTCGGGAAACCAGTAACTGTCGCTCTGACCGCGCTCGCTGAGACCAAACCCACGCCAGTCGGGTGCAAAAATCTGTCGGGCATCTTGTAAAGCGTCTACAACGAACTGAAAGGACGCCGACACATCCATCCAGCCGTGCAATAGGATGAGCGGGAGGGAGAGGATCTGCGTGCCGGTCTGCCAACTGCGCACGTGATAGCGCAGGCCACGCACCGATATCCAGTGCGACTGGCTTTCGAACCGAGCTTGATAAGCCGACGGCGACCTGGCCTGGGTGACCGGCAATGTGGGTGGACTCACCAGATGATTATACGAGACGCCTGCCAATAAGCCTCAGAGCGCGCTGGACTATCCGGATGAGTCCTGCAGGCCCAAGCCAAGGACCAGAGCGGACCGACAGTATGGATACGATCGCTTACACTGCAAGCGTCTGACATAGGAGCGCGACCGATGGCCATTTATCGACTGGGCGAGTGGACGCCCGAAATTCATCCTGAAGCCTGGGTCGCCGACTCAGCGACTGTTATCGGCAAAGTGCACCTGGGGCCGCAGGCCAGCGTGTGGTTCAACGTGTCGATTCGCGCCGACAACGAGCGCATTGTGATTGGCGCACGCAGCAACGTTCAAGAGGGCTCTGTACTGCACGTTGATGACGGCTTTCCCATGGAAATTGCCGAAGACGTGACCGTTGGCCACATGGTGATGCTGCACGGCTGTCGTATTGGAGCGGGCTCGCTGATTGGCATCCAGTCGGTCGTCTTGAATGGCGCACAGATTGGACGCGACTGCCTGATTGGCGCGGGTGCCCTGGTGACTGAAGGCAAGGTTATCCCAGACCGCAGTCTGGTGTTGGGCTCTCCGGGCAAGGTGGTGCGGCAGTTGACCGACGACGACATCGCTCGTATGCGGCGCGGCGTCAAAATTTATGTGGATCACAGTACTCACTATCGCCAGCACCTGCAGCGCATCGCATGAGTGATCGTATCCGAAGATTTATGCTCACAGGGGCACCTGTGCGCGGCGAAAGTGTGTCGCTGGATGCGGCTTGGCGTGCGGTGCTTCAGCGGCATGCTGACCTGCCAGCTGCCGTGCGTGACTGCCTTGGCGAACTCTCGGCCGCGGCGGTTCTACTGGCCGCCACGCTGAAGTTCGACGGCTCTTTGGTGCTGCAGATTCACGGTGATGGACCCGTCGCTCTGGTCGTGGTTGAGTGCCAGGGGGGTGGGCAATTTCGGGCGACGGTAAAACTGCGCGAAGGCACGACGATTCTGCCGGACGATCGCTTTGATCAACTGGTCAACCGACACGGACAGGGACGATTTGTAGTCACGCTGGACCCACGCAGTCAGTCCCCTAATCGCCAGCCTTATCAGGGCATTATCCCGCTTACCGGCCAGTCGGTGAGCGAGGTGCTTGAACACTATATGGCCAGTTCCGAACAGGTACCTACTCGCCTTTGGCTTGCCGCTGATGCGCAACGCGCCAGCGGACTGCTACTGCAGAGGCTTCCTGACCATGGGGGTCGTGCGACCTCAACGCAGACTGATGCCGCACAGAGCGCAGGCGAAAGAGATGCCGACGGATGGAACCGATTGCAGAGGCTGGCGGAAACCATCACCCGAGACGAATTACTGCAGTTGGGCTCGCCAGAGGTACTGCGTAGGCTCTTCTGGCAGGAGCAGTTACACAGTCACGATGAGGCGCAATTGCGTTTTCACTGTGCCTGCTCGCGTGAGAAGGTTGCGGGCATGCTGAAGATGCTGGGACTCGCGGAGATTGAGTCCATTCTGAGCGAGCGGCCGGCTGTCGATGTGAACTGCGATTTCTGTAATCAGGCCTACGCGTTCGATCCGGTCGATTGCGCGACCTTGTTTCTCGAAGACCCGCTGGGGCCAGCATCGGCGGCGACACACTGATCGGCGCGTGGCGGTAAGCGCCCCGCTCGCTGTGGAGAGGTTCGGGCGCGTGGCGGTAAGCGCCCCGCTCGATGTGGTGAGGTTCGGGCGCGTGGCGGTAAGCGCTCGTGCGCTTTGACCAGTGTCGGGCGCGTGGCGGTAAGCGCCCCGCTCGATGTGGTGAGGTTCGGGCGCGTGGCGGTAAGCGCCCGTGCGCTCATAGGCTGCGGCCTGTCCTGCGGACAGGCTTCCCTTCGCTCGGGCCCTTCGCCGGGGCGCCCCGAACTCGGCCGCCGAGGCGGCGGCCTCAAACATGCGGGGCGC
>JBDLQY010000248.1:0-24803 GCA_039800325.1 Pseudomonadota bacterium
TGCGCTGCTCATCATTGATCACTGGATGCTCGATCTGTCTGGAATGCTCATAGCGTTGTTCGTATTACTGCCGCAATGGTTGGCCAGCCGGCGCGAACGGGCCGGACAGGCGCCGGAGGTCTGGGCGGAGGACGACCGACGTTCGATTGCTGAATGGATGTCCAAAGAGGCGCTTCCTGACCCCGCGCATGACCTCTCAAGCCTGCGGGCCTGGTTACTGATGGCGGCGGTGGCCTTGGGTATTGGCTACATGGGTGCGATGTCCTGGCACTCCCGGCATATCGCGGGTTGGCTGGCCGGCCTTGCGGTGTGCACGCTGTTGATGTTGAGCGCGCTAGACCTGTCACGCCATCGGGCTGCGCAGCAGCGTGGCGACTCGCTGGAGTAAGTGCCTTGGATTTCGCGATTAGCGACGAGCAGCAGTCCATGCTGCAGGCAGTCGATCGATTCCTCGCGCAGCGTCTGCCGCCGGAGGAGGTCCGGCGACGCGATGCCGCTCATCAACCACCCTACGATCTGCTGCCAGAATTGGGCGCCATGGGTATTCTGGGCATGGTCGCGCCTGTGCGGTGGGGCGGGCTCGGCCTGGACTGGATCAGTCTTGCCCTCGTACAAGAGCGTCTTGCGCAGCACGCGTATTTTGTGGGCTCTATCGTCAATCGCGTCGTGGGCTTTGGCCTTATGACCCTGCTGCGCAACGGCTCGACAGTTCAGCAAGAGCGTTGGATTCCGCCGCTGGTGCAGGGTGCGGGCTTGATGGCGCTGGCCCTGACCGAGGGCAACGCAGGGTCGGATGCCGGCGCAGTACAGACGCGAGCGATTGCCGATTCAGCGGGTTGGCGTCTGCGAGGACGCAAAATCTGGATCAGCGATGCCGATCAGTCCATGGCACTGCTGGTGGCCGCGCGCACCGACCCCGATCGGCGTGGCTCGCGCGGGCTCAGCATGTTTATCGTGCCTCGAGCGAGCGAGGGTCTGTCGATGACCCCTCTGCCCAAAGTCGGTAACAACGCCATGCCCAGTTGGGATATTGGCTTGGATGATGTCTTCGTGCCGCACGACGCGCTATTGGGTCCGCTCAACGAGGGCTTTGCCGTGCTTGGGTCGACCCTGCATTTTTCGCGGGCCAGCCTGGCGGCCACCTGCACCGGCAGCGCCCAGGCTCTGGTCAATCTGTGCATTGCGCATCTGCGCCAACGGCATCAGTTTGGTCGTGCGTTGTCTGAATTTCAGGTGCTCAGGCACCGCGTAGCCGATATGCAGATGAAGGTCGACCAGGCGCGATTAATGGTTCGTCACCTGGCCTGGCTCATTGCGACCGAGCAGCCCTGCGCGCGCGAGGCCTCCCAGGCTAAGGTAATCGCCACCGAGACCCTGCAGGCTTTGAGTAACGAGGCCATGCAGATGTTTGCCAGCGCGGGCTATTCCAGTGAGAGCGATGTGCAGCGTATTTGGCGTGATGCGCGGCTTTACACCTTTGGCGAAGGTACCAACGAGGTTCAGCGCGACCTCATCGCCCGTCACCTGGGTTTGTAATTCACTGGGGCCCAGCCATGCAGGTCGCACCGACATTGAGCCGCAGACTGGCGCGTTGGCTGCTTGAACTCGAGGCCTCTCAGGTGAGCTATGCCCGGCTGCATCGCGTACGCATCGTACTGCTCGATTTTTTGGCCTGCGTTTACGGCGCAGCGCATCTGCCCGAGACGCGTACCGTGCAAGCCCTTGTCAAAGCAGGCCCGCTTCGGGTACCAGGCCAGACTCAGACGATGGACTTGAGCTCGGCCTGTATCGCCTGGGGTATGACGGGGGCTTTACTGCAATGGCATGACGGATACGGCCGTGGCGGCAATCATCCCTCGTCGTCCATACTGCCGGTGCTTCTGGCGCAGTCGCAGGACTGGCCGGCCCTGTTGATGCCCGTGCTGGTGGGCTATGAAACGGCCAACCGTCTGGCGGCTCTCACCCACCCCGGGCAGACGCTGGCCGGCAGCGCACCCACCTCGAGCATGGGGGCCGTCGGTGCCGCCGCCGCCTTATGTCGTTGGCTGGAGCTCGATGAAATCACGACGGCGCGGGCCCTGGGTATCGCCGGATTCGCAGCCCCCGTGGCGGCCTTCGAGGGACTGCGTGCACGCGGCAGTGCGGTACCTTTGCATAGCGGGTTAGCGGCGCGTGCAGGCCTTGAGGCGGTTCAGCTTGCGCAGGCTGGCTGTGAGGCATCCGAGCACCTGTTTGAGGGGCAGGGTGGAGCAGGATTACTGAATTTTCTGGGCGTTGGGGTTGATGCGATTGCAGCGATTGATCCGTCAAGCTGGCGCGGTGAAACATTCGATCAGGTCTACCTCAAACCGTTTCCGGGCTGTCGCCATGTGCACCCGGCGGTCGAGGCCGCCCTGGGTTTGCGCTCGCAATTACCGGCTGATCCAGACCGATGGCGGCGTATTGAAATTGCCAGCTACGACCTGGCCGTCAGTTTTGGTGCAATACCCAGGCCGCAGGCCGAACTCTATGACTGTCTGATGAGCCTTCCCTGGTGTGTCGCCCTGGCCCTGCTGCAAGGCGCACCGGATGTGGCGGCGGTTAGCCAGGGGCGCGATCGAACCGACTTGTGGTCGCTGTGCCAGCGGATCAGCGTGGGCCCTGATAGCGAGCATCAGGCCTCATATCCGGCAAAGCTCGGGGCGACACTCACCGTGGTCGACGACCAGGGGCAGGTCTATCGCCAGAGGGCTGAGCTTTTATACGCGTCAGCGGCTGAGACTTATTCGCCTGCCGGTCCGTTCGGACCGGTACTTAACGAGCGGGGCGTGATTGATAAGTTTCTTCGCCTGACTCACGCCTCAATGAGCCGTTCGCAGCAGCAAGACCTGGTCAGCGCAATTCTGGATGCTCAGCCCAGCGCGCGCCCATTGCGAGTGCCCCCCGCGCCGCCCTGACCGGTCCCGGCAAAACGGACCGCGGTCAATACCTCTTGTGTGCCTTTTCTGCGACCCTACCAAGCTGATTAGATCGATGACCCCGCCTATTGGAATCTTGAGATGACCTACAGCATCAAAGCGATCGACACCGTAGTGAATATCTACACGCCCGAGGCGCTCTCGTACCGCCCAGACCGGCGCGCCTTCTACTCAAAGATGCGTGTTCCGGCCGAAATGTACGAAGGTTTTTCGCTGGAGACCATGCTGGCACAGATGGATGCGGCGGGTATTGAGCGGTCCATGCTGATTGCGGCCAAGGTCGGGCCCAAGTACCACCCCGCCTGCTATCACACACCCTACGCGCTGGTGCGCGATGCAGTACGCCAGTATCCCGATCGTTTCTATGCGCTGGCGGGGCTGGATCCAACCGAGGGAATGCAGGGCGTACGTGAACTCGAGCGCGCGGTAAAGGAAGACGGCTTTATCGGCGCCCATTTTTATCCGCACTGGTTCGAGCTGGCGCCCGATCATGCGCGCTGGTACCCGTTTTATGCCAAGTGCGTTGAGCTGGATATTCCCGTGCAGCTTCAGGTGGGGCAATCCATGATTTATGACCCCAGCCTGCCGCGTCGCAGCGTGGGCCGACCCATCACGCTTGACAATGTCGCCTGCGATTTTCCCGAGCTGAAGATCATTGGCATCCATGTGGGCATTCCCTGGACCGATGAAATGATTGCCATGGCCTGGAAGCACCCCAACGTGTTTATCGGCTGTGATGCACACAGCCCAGCGTATTGGCCGCAGTCCTTTGTGCACTACATCAACAGCTACGGGCAGGACAAAGTTCTGTTTGGCACTGACTTTCCAATTCTGCGCTTCGAGCGCACGCGCACCGAAATCGAGGCGCTGGGTCTCAAACCCGGGCCCCTGCGCAAATTGCTGCGCGACAACGCAAACCGCGTCTATAAGCTGGGGCTGGACTGACACCGTGGAACGCAATCTCGCGGATGCCCTGCGTCAGCACGCGCGCAATCGAGGCACTGAAATCGCCCTGGTCGACGGCGCCCGGCAGCTATCCTATGTAGAGCTTGATCAGGCAGTCGACCGCGGTGCGCAGGCCCTCATGGCACGTGGCTGTAAGCCCGGCGATGTTGTGGGTCTGAGCCTGCGCGATCATTGGGCGCACGTCGTGCTGATGTGGTCCTGCATGCGGGCGGGTGTGGTCATGTTGCCACTTGACTGTCGCTGGACAGACGCTGAACGGCGGGCGGTGGTTCAGCATTTTGGTGCGGTTCGGGTGGTGCACGAACCTCAGGTACAGGTCGATGAAGTCACCGCTGACAGCTGGACCGAACTGCTGCGCGATGATGTCCCGAGCAGGCCTCTTGAGTTTCCAGCAACCGACCTTGAATCTCCTCTGCTGCTGTCACTGTCGTCGGGTACCACGGGGCGCCCGAAGGGGCCACGCATTACGCACCGTCATTTTTTGCGGCGTTTTTATACCCACTGGATCAATCTGGGTCTGAACGCAGCCAGCCGGTATGTCTGTGCCACGCCCATGTACTTTGGCGGTGGCCGTACGTTTACGTTATCAGTGCTGTTCAGCGGCGGCCGGGTGTCCCTATGTGCGCCGCCCGCAGAGCCGCAGGCCCTGGCTGAGCATATTCGAGAGCAATCGGCCAACGCCATTTTTCTGGTTCCAACCCAGTTACGACGTTTGCTGCAGATGCCCGACGAGGTGCAGTCGGCGTTTCGTTCGTTGGGACTGATGATTTCTTCGGGGGCGCCGCTACAGCCTAACGAGCGTATCGCCATTCTCGATCGGCTTTGTCCCCACTTTCATGAGTATTACGCGTCGACCGAGGGCGGTGGTGTCAGTCTGAGCACGCCGCGTGATCTACGCGAACGACCGTCGTCGGTCGGGCGACCCATCTTTGGTGTCGAGGTGGACATCGTGGATGAGCATGACCAGTCTCTGCCACCAGCGCGGGTCGGGGCCTTACGCTACCGCGGGCCAGGGGTAGCTGACAGTTTTTTTCGCGATCCCGAACAGAGCGCGCAGCATTTTCGCCAGGGCTGGTTCTACCCGGGTGATCTGGCCGAGCGCGACGCGGATGGTTTTGTTTACCTGAGGGGTCGATCGAAGGACATGATCATTCGCGGCGGGGTCAACATCTATCCCAACGAAATCGAAGATGTGCTCATGCGGCTGCCAGCCATGCGCGAGTGCAGTGTTTTCGGGATGTCCGATAACGATTTGGGCGAGATCGTGGCCTGTGCCTGGGTGGGCACCGAGGCATTCACCGAGGCCCAATTGACCGCGCACTGTCGTCAGTATCTGGCCCCTTACAAGATACCCGTGCGCTGGCAGCGCCTGGAGGCGCTGCCAGTCAATAGCGGGGGCAAGGTTATTAAGGGCAGCCTGCGTGAGATGCTGCTTTAGGGCTTGATCAGTCCCAGCCGGCGGGCATCGGTCTGATAGGCCTGTGCACGCTGACGCATGAACTCGGGTATCTGCTCATAACTGATATCGACCAGCTCAAAGCCCGCGGCTGATTTGCGCTTGCGCATGTCGCCATCGCTATTCAGTTCTGCGAAAAGCTTGGATACCTGCTGACGTACTGCCTCTGGTGTGTCTTTTGGCACCGCCACACCCCGGTAGGCCCCATCGACCCAGTCAAAGCCCAACTCTCTAAAGGTAGGTACGTCCGGGAACAGGGGGTGCCGCTGTGCGGTCGCCACCGCCAGCATGCGTACCCGTTCTTTCAGTTGCAGCGCCAGGGTGGTGTAGCTCATGGCAGCCTGGACATGGCCACCGACCAATGAGCTGACTAGATCGCCGGTACCCTTAAACGGCACATAGGTCAGCCGAATATTAGCCATGGACTGCAGTCGCACCGTGGCTGCATGATTCGCTGAGTTTGTACCCGATCCGGCAATGCTTAAGCGCTCAGGCTCGCGTTGAGCAGCGGCAATCAACTCGGCCAGGGTACGGTAGGGGCTGTTGGCCGGAACGATGATGGCGTCTGGCGTGTAGTGAAAAAAATAGACGCTGGTGATGTCGTCGGTTTTGTACTGAACGTTGCCCTCCAGGGGTTGTAGTACCAGGTGAGGCAGATTGACGCCCGTGACTGTGTGACCATCAGGAGTCTCTCGATTGAGCTGGCTCCAGGCGAGTGCGCCACCAGCGCCGGGCCGATTCAAGACGATGATCTGGTGCGGGGCATATCGTTTTTGAAATAGATCTTGCTGCCAGCGCGCGACAACGTCAGATTCTCCGCCGGGCACAAATGGAATGATGTAGTTGACGTTCTTATTGGGGTAGGCGGATTGCGCATGCGCAGCCATCGATACAGCTGCACTCAAACTTAGCGCGGTCAACAGGGAGCGGATCATGGTGGGTCTCCTGGCTCTTGATGCGTTGGCGGTGCACAATATGAAATCTACGACCATCTGGAGATCGAGCATGTCAGGGGCTGATCAGACGGCAGGTGAACAGTATCCCATCACTGAGCGTAATCGCGTCAAGCGTCGTCACGACCGGGGCCACTATGACCATGCCACTGTGCATGCGTTACTCGACGCCGCCGCCCTGTGTCATGTGGCGTATGTCATTGATGGACAGCCGTTCTGCACGCCGACCTTGTTCTGGCGCGAGGGCTCGCGCCTGTACTGGCATGGTAGCAGTGCAAGCCGCATGCTGCGCAACCTGTCCTCGGGCGAGCGTGCCTGTCTGACCGTCACCCACTTCGATAGTCTGGTGCTGGCTCGTTGCGGTTATAACCACTCTGCTGACTATCGCTCGGTGATGGCGTTTGGTCTTGCCCGCCTGGTGGATGACCCCGCTGAAAAGCAGCGCGCCCTGGTCATGATGGTCGACCGATTTTTTCCGCAGCGCACTGCAAGCCTGCGGCCATCGAGCGATCAGGAAATTAAAGCCACGTCGGTCGTCTACATGGATATTGAAGACGCGTCAGCCAAGATCCGCGCGCGCGGGGTGGTTGATGAAGATGAAGACTACGCGCTGCCTGTCTACGCTGAGCGCCTGCCGATTCGTACCGTCATTGGCGAACCCGAGCCCTGCAGCCGCCTGCTACCTGGCGTGCAACGCCCAGAGACACTTGCAGACTACTCAGCCGGAGAACTTCTTGAGGTAGCCGTCAGCCGTGCGTATCGACAGGCTTATCCTTGACGTGATGCCCCGTCACGGGGCTGTGACCATACTTCGTTGTCAGGGTTTTTCGCCAGCCGCGATTCTTGCCCTGATTCGGTCTAAAGCGCCATCCAGTTGGGCCACAGAGGCAATAAGCTCATGTGCGCCTCCCTGTTTCAGAAGGGTCTCAGCGGCCTGAACTCGTAGCTGGCGCTCGGATACTGGCATCGCGTCGTATTCGCTCAAGTCGAGTCCCATCGCGTTGCCGCTGACCGTCACGCCGACTGTCCAGCAGCCTGCAGCGATGCCTTCCGCCAGACCTGGCACTGTATCGTCAACTTTAACTACAGCCCCCGCAGGCCACACCCCAAGCTCCAGCAGGCATTTGTAAATCCCCAGTGGTGAAGGGCGTCCCGATTTAATTTCATCAGTGCAGACGACGCAATCTGGTGAAAAGCCCTGATTGCGCACTTCAGCGAGCACGCCCTGCATGATGGCTCGCGTATAGCCTGTGGTGGTACCAATCAGGATTCCCTCATTCATCAGCTTATTGAGGGTGTCCAGGGCGCCGGGAATCAATGCAGCACGTTCCTTAGCCGCCTTGGCACTCATGGGTTCGAATAAACTTAGAAGTCGGTCAGCGTCTGAATCGGTGAAATTCTCGCCCTTTGCATCGCGCCAAGCGCGCGCGATATCAGGTGTCCGACCCAGGGCGAGTATGTGGTCGCGCTTTGGTAGTCCCATCGGGCCTCTGGCCTGAGCTACGGTAATCGATACGCCCTCCTGAGCAAAAAGTTCGACAAAAGCGCCCATGGGCGCACTGCTGCCAAAATCGACCAGTGTTCCGGCCCAGTCGAAAATCACGGCCTTGATGCTAGCGTTCATACCGACTCCAGGTCAGTTCCAGGTCGAGAGGGTCTCTTCACCAAGTGCAAGCCCTGTGCTCATACCAGTGCCGCTGGTGACGCTGACGACCCGAATTGAGGGCGAAACCGATTCGATGAAACAGTCGTTCTCGCCGCTTGGGTAAATGCCTGTCCAGCGTTCAATCACGGTCGCACCACTCAGGTCGATCAGACGGTTGGTCTCTTCGACAATGATGTGTTCGACCGCGGCGTCAGCGAACGGATCTGGACTTGGCGAGTAATGGTGCGAATCACCAACAATCCAGGTTCCGTCAGCGCAGGCCACTGCGATGATGTGAACTCCGTTGTCGAGTGCTGCGCCGCGCTCTGTCCTCAGCTGATCATCAAGGGCTTGAGCCTCAGGCAGGGCCGAGTAGCCAGCGTATCGAACCATAGAAAGATCACCCATGACTGGATGTGTCAGCGCAACCCCCGACCGGGGTTTGATTCTAAGCATCTGCAGTTTGCAGAGCGTGGTCCGTCGGTTTTCGAATACTTCTGGAAACAGTGTTCTAAGGTCAGGCCCCGGACACACCGCGATGCGGTCGGCATGAATTTCTCCCCGGCTGGTGGTAACGAGGCCCTCGGACACGCCAGTGACTGCAGTGTCGAGAAGACACTGTACCCCGCAGTCCTGCTGCAGCCATCTGGCTAGTGCACTGATGGCTGTTCGAGGCTCAATGCGGATTTCATGGGGGCTGAATAAGGCACCGCGCAGGGATTCGGTCCGAAGCGCAGGCACTCTTTGTGCAGCCTCAGTCGACGACAGTCTCTCGAGATCGGCGCCCATGGGGGTGCGCAGAAATGCCTCTGCGACGGCCTCTGCGAGTTGGGATTGAAAGGCAAGCAGCAGGCCTCTCTGTACGATCGGAATCCCTGCTGAAGGACAGACCTCAAGCCATAAATCCCTTGTTCGCATCGCTCTGCGCCAGGTTTCGCCGCTGCGTTGTCCTGTAATCGTGATGAACCCGAAATTTCGAATTGACGCGCCGACCGCCTGACTCTCGCGCTCAATGAGTAGAGTCCGCCATCCCTTCATTCGCGCAGCCCGTGCACAGGCAAGCCCGACGATACCGCCCCCTACCACCACCAGGTCGTAGACACTCCTCATGGATTCGCTCCGATGAAGTTTTTGCCGCGGGGATGATGCAGGGCTGATTCGATACGGTCTTTATTTTCTGCGCTAGCGGCTGAGTAGGCGTCGCAGTTAACGCCCAAATCGCTTAGCCATCGATCCAATAGGGAGTCGCCATCCCCAGCCTCGCCGAAAACCTGAGCCAGCAGCGCATCTCGGGTCGGATCTTTTCCCGCGGCCATTCGCCAGACCTGCGGTAACCAAACAGCGCAGGCCAGTCCGTGAGGCAGCCCGTGCTGAAGGGTCAAGTCATATGACAAAGCATGTGCCAACGCGGTGCGGGTGTGTGAAAAAGCAAAGCCTGCCTGAAGTGCCGCGTGACTCATACCCTGACGTAGTGAGAGATCCTGGGGAGCCTTCAAAAGACGGGGTAGTGTCTCAATAATGCTTTGAGCCGCAGCCAGGGACAATACATCGGTAAAAGGGGTAGCGTTTCGGTTCCAGATTGCCTCAAGCGCATGAGCTAAGGCGTCCAGTCCGCTATCTCGAGTCACCGGTGTAGGACAGGTCAGACAGACCCGGGCGTCGACCAGTGATGCCTCAGGGTATCCGTGCGGTGACTCTAGTGAAAGTTTTCGCGCCACAGCGGGGCGCACATCCCAAAGGGTTGCCCAGCGCGTTACTTCGCTGGCAGTTCCTGCGGTGGTTGGAATGGCGATAAGCGGAATAGGGCGCAAGGCAGGCAGATCGGTCTCCCCCCGCAGCCAGCTCATCAGGTGCTCAGGGCGGCCAGAGCCTGGTCTATGAGCCGTTGCCTTTGCAAGGTCAAGGCAAGCGCCCCCGCCGAACGCGACAATAACCGGGTCGCTGACATCGGCGAGCGCTTGCCAGACCTGCCCGCAAAGCGTCGTTGCGATGTCTACAGTGGGAAGTCCGTCTGGAGCAATAACGGTATCTATGAGAGATGTTGAAAGAGCCTCCTGCAAGGTCGCCAGCCAATTCCCCTGTTCGCTGTTGGCGTGCGCAATCAGAAGACAGGGCCGCTGAGCGACGACGTCGCTAAGTCTTTCCAGGGCACCAATACCGTAGATCACCTCAACCGGCATGTGCCAGGCGTGGGCTGCAATCGCGTGCATCATGTGTATCGTCGGCGCAGCTGCGCTGAGCCCAAATCGATCAAGGTAACTGTACCGATAATGACCAAAAGCAGTGCGGCCGTCTGCGCATACTGAAAGCCTCGAATCACCTCATACAGGACTACTCCGATTCCGCCTGCGCCCACCATTCCAACGACCGAGGCGGAACGGACGTTCGACTCAAATCGATATAGGGTGTAGGAAACCCACAGCGGCATGACCTGGGGGATGATGCCGTACGCGATCTCGATAAGAAGACCACCCCCAGTCGCGCGAATGCCGTCAACGGGACGCGGGTCGACGGCTTCGACAGCCTCTGAAAAAAGTTTGGCCAGCGTGCCGGTCGTGTGCACGAACAGTGCCAGTACTCCGGCGAAGGGTCCAAGGCCGACGGCAACAATGAAGAGCATGGCGAAGACCATCTCGTTGATGGCCCGGCAAGCATCCATCAGGCGCCGGACAGGCTGCCTCACCCAGGAAGGAGCGATGTTTTCAGCGCATAGCAGCCCCAGGGGAATAGCTGCAATGACCGCGGTGACCGTACCCCAGAGCGCGATCTGTAAGGTGACCACCATTTCGCGCAAATACAATCGCCAATCACGGAAATCCGGAGGGAAAAATTCGCTCGCGTAAACGGCCATATTGCCGGAGTCTCGGATGAGGTCCAAGGGCCGGATCTCTGCACCCTGCCATGCCCATGTCATGACGATTACTGCCAGAGCCCATCCAAAGCAGGCTACCCAGCTGACCTTCTGGCTGGCGGTCCGCTCGCGCATGAGACGAGCGACTTGGGCTGCAGGCGCTGATCGTTTATCGCTGCCTGCGGTGAGCCCAGTCGCCGCGCTGCTTGAGGCTGACGAATTCACTTCAGTTCGGCCAGCTTCTTATCGATCTCGGCCAACGCTTTAGCCTTATCGGCTGCGGCCATCCGCTCATCGCTCTCGATCTTTCGCCTGTCTTTGAAGAGTTCGAGTTGTCGAATGGGCTGCAGCTGTGCGTTACTCGATTCGCGAAAGCCGCCGTAGTTATAAATATTTTTAAGGACCGTCTTCTCGGCTTCGTCGGTGGTCGCATAGTTGAGCACGAAGCTTTTAAGCTTAGCCTTGACCGCCGGATCGAGATCCTTTCGCCAAACAAACGGGTCGCTCGGGATCAAGGGACTCTTCCAGATAATCCGAAGCTGCGAATGCAGATCGGGTCGCGTCGTTTCCAGTCGGCCCATGTCCTCGGTGTTGTTAGTTGCAACATCCAACTGTTTGGCGAGTACTGCCTGTATGTTCGCGCCATGGCTACCGTTTCGCACCGTTTTGAAAACATTTCGAGGCTCGACGCCTCGTTGGGCGAAGATGTAATACGTTGGGACCAGAAATCCCGAGGTTGAATTCGGATCGCCTATCCCGAAATTAACGCGCTTACCGTCAGCGAAAATGTCGTCAAGCGTCCGGTAGGGGCTGTCACGGTGAGTGATGATTAGCGCGTGATAACCATAGCTGCCGTCCGCATACTTTAGTTGCGCGAAGATTTCGCCGTTGGCACGGTCCACCGCCTCCATGGCTGCTTTGTTGCCGTACCAGGCAACTTGTACTTTATTGAAGCGCATGGCCTCGATGACGCCCGCGTAGTCTGGCGCATAGAATGACGTCACCGACAGCCCAGTTTTCTTTTCCATATCCCTGAAAAAGGGCTCCCAGCGCTCGCGCTGAGCCGTTGCAGAGTCGGTCGCGATGATGCCAAAGTTGATGCTCTGCGCGAGCGAGCCAGAACTGGCAGCAGCCAGGGCGAGCGAAACTAAAAATTTCTTCATGGTGGGTCTCTCCAGAGGACAGAAAAAATCAGGTGCTGTCAAAGTCAACTTAATTGAGATATCGGCGGGTGTGTGATCGCCCTGACGCGATTCACTGTCGAGCGATTGCTCTCAAGCGAATCGTTAGCTGCCGGATAGCCGACAACGGAGCTGAGGTTGTCGTAGTTCGCTCTCGTTCCGTTGTAGATGTGGGCCAGGGTCTCAGCGCACAGACCCTTGCTGGGTCCGTCATAAATCGTCTGTCCGTCGGCAAGGGCGATGGTTCGACGGCAGTACTGGCGGGCTAGCTCAACCTGGTGCAGGCTGACGACAACCGTAATCCCCAGTTCATGATTAAGCCGGGTGAGTAGTCGCATAACGCGCTGCGCTGACTCAGGATCCAAGGACGCCACAGGCTCATCCGCGAGCAGAATACTTGCGCCCTGGACAAGGGCTCTTGCCAGAGCGGCTCGTTGTTGTTGACCGCCTGACAGAGTCGAGGCTCGCTGCCAGGCAAAGTCGCCTAGCCCAACCGACACCAGAGCCTCGAGGGCTCGTTGAACCTCGTGTTCGGGTAGGCGTCGAGTCAGCATGCGCCACGTCGGTATGCGGCTCGAGGCGCCCGCGATCACGTTGTGCAGGACGGATAGCTGCCCAACAAGATTGAACTGCTGAAACACGACACTCGTTGTACCTCTGAGCGATCGTGCTGCAGGCGCCAGGCGTCCCCTTCTCTGAACGCATTGACCATGGATATCGATCTGTCCAACGCCGTCGTCGATGGAACATAGGCCCGATAGGCAGCGAATGAGGGTGGACTTTCCAGACCCAGAGGCACCCAGCAGCGCGACCATCTCGCCCGCTTGAACGGTAATCTGTATATCTCGAAGTGCAGCCTTGTCACTGACAAAGTGCTTGCTCACGTTGAGCACTCGAACTGCGGGATCTGCAGGCGTGGTCGTATTCATAACAAGGAGTTTGAGTACGTCGCGTGACAGAACAATGACGATTTGGTGACAGTTTGATGACAGCTCGTATGGCTTGGCTCACCGTTGATCTTGGGCTTTGTGTTGCAACAGAAATGACATGTGTCGCTGTCAGCATGAAAGCCTTTCCGCATCCATGCCAGGAGTCAAAAGCAATGTCCTCAAAAGATCTTGATGTCGTTTGTAATACGAGCCCGAATCTCCACTTTCAGTCGGTCCTGCAGGCGGGCCTGAGCAGCCCCTCGCGTCGGGCTATTCTCAAGGGAGGGCTGGGCCTAGTCGCGCTTTCAAGCGCGTCACAACAGGTCAACGCTTCCACGTCGAACGCGAGTCTCTCCCTGGGTTTTTCTTCAGTTGCCAAGAGTCTTGTTGACGATGTTGTGTTGCCGCCTGGCTATCGGTATGCAGTACTGCACGCAACGGGCGACGCCTTGGTCTCTGGGCTGTCGCCCTATTCCAATCAGGGCAGTGAATCTGATGACTGGTCCCGGCGTATTGGCGATCACCATGACGGGATGGATCTGTTCTTTATCGATGCAGGTGGCAGACTGTCGGATGTTGATACAGGTCGAGCGTTACTGGTCGTGAATCACGAAAGCTCGGCTGACTCCTACTTTATGCACCCTAATGGGCAGACCTCTAGCGGTGTCAGCGGCAAAAAATTTACGCAATTTGGTGACTGGGATCTTGGGCGTCGGCCCGAGCTCGAGGTGCTCAAGGAGATCAATCAGCATGGAGTCTCGATTGTTGAGCTGAACCGCTACCCAGACGGTTGGCGCGTCAATTGGTCGTCGAGTCTGAACCGTCGTGTGACGGCACAGACGCCGATGAGAGTCTCGGGGCCGGCGGCGCACTTAAGCGCCATTCAGGCGATGATGCAGACGCGTTGGTCGCCAGACGGCAGGAAGGTCAGAGGTACGCTGAACAATTGCGGGCACGGCAAGACTCCTTGGGGCACCTATTTGGCCTGCGAGGAAAACTGGGCTTTTTACTTTCAGGTCTCTGCCGGCAGTGCGCAGCCCGATTCGCGCGAGCTTGCTGCCCGAAAGCGGTACGGTCTTCCGTTGGCAGCACCAGCGCCTGCGTCTGTCAAGGCAACCAGTCAGGGTTGGCACACCGTATCCGAGACGGATGATCGTTTCGCTCGGTGGAATCTGTCTCATCAAGGTTCCAGTGCCCGACAGGATTTTCGTAACGAGGCCAACACGTTTGGCTACAACGTGGAAATCGATCCGATTGACGGGGCGACAGTTCCGGTCAAGCGTATATCGATGGGGCGTTTCGCCCATGAGGCGGCCGTGTGCAGTATTCCTAAGCCTGGAGAGCCGCTGGCGTTTTACATGGGCTGCGATGCGCGTAATGAGTACATCTATAAATTCGTGACGCAGGCGACATGGGATCCGGCCGACGCCGGGCGTGGTCTGGCGGCAGGCGATAAATATCTGGATGAAGGGCGATTATTCGTCGCACGCTTTGATGCCGACGGCACGGGCGAGTGGCTTGAACTTACGATACGTGATCCGCGTATTGCTAGCTATCAGGGGTTTCGGTTTGAAAGCGAAGCCGATATGTTCGTTCATACCCGTCATGCCGCGGACGCAGTGCGAGCCACACCGATGGACAGACCCGAATGGGCTGCGGTGAACCCGCGCAATGGCGAGATCTACTTCACACTCACCAACAACTCGGCCGCCAATCGATCACCCGAAAAGACCAACGCAGCTAATCCAAGGGCATATCATGACCAGGACGGCAAGAAGGGCGCTGGTAATCCGAACGGACACATCATTCGATTTCGAGAGGCTGGGGGGCTCAGCACGGCAACGCGCTTTCAGTGGGACGTTTTTCTCTTTGGCGCCGAAGAGGACTCTGCAGATGCAAACCTGTCGGGCCTTACCGCCGGCAATGCGTTTTCATCTCCGGACGGATTGTGGTTTAGTCCGGCGACTGGAATCTGCTGGATTCAGACCGATGACGGTGCGATGACCGACGAGTCCAACTGCATGATGCTGGCTGCGATTCCCGGTTCGGTTGGTGATGGGGGCAGGCGTACCGTTTCCAGCCGCATGACGGTTGGAGGGGCTGAACAATCCGGTACTCAGGAAACTTTCATCGGCGCAGTGTTGGGTGAGGCCCGTCTTCGACGTTTTCTGGTCGCCCCCCCGGGTGCTGAGGTTACTGGCGTGGCTGAGACCCCCGATGGAAAGGTTATGTTCGTCAACATACAGCATCCTGGCGAGAATACGCGCCCCGGAGGAAAGCTTGAGAGTCTTTGGCCGGGCAATCTGGGCTATGGCAAGATGGGTCGGCCGCGCTCGGCCACCATCATGATTACCCGTGATGATGGTGGAGTGATTGGTTTATGAACGTCGGCGTTGTCCCCGATGCGATCACAGTTCTGGTCGCTCTTTTTGAAGCAAAGGGAGCTCTTGAATACGGAGAGCAGGTTTCGCAGCTTGAGCACGCGTTGCAGTGCGCCACCTTGGCCGAGCGAAATGGCGCAGATGATGCTCTGGTGACGGCTGCCCTGCTTCACGATGTCGGGCATATGGTGCACCGCGACGCTCAGAGTACCTTTGAGGCGGGAATTGATGACTGTCATGAGAGGCTGGGCTCGCGCTACCTTCAACGCTGGTTCGTGCCCGCGGTTACGCAGCCAGTCGCGCTACACGTTGAGGCTAAGCGCTATTTGGTGACCTGTGACCCGGACTACTGGAACACCTTGTCAGAGGTATCTCGACGCAGTCTGCAGTTGCAGGGCGGTGCTATGTCTGCAGGTGAAGTCCGTGACTTCAGTGAACAGCAGGGAGCAATGCAGGCACTCGCCCTTCGGCGCTGGGATGATCAGGCTAAAACCGTAGGATTGTCTTCTGCGCCGCTTGAGTACTTCCTTGAACGGGCCAGGCGCTGCCTGAAGTTTGATCAGTCTTAAACCAGTTCGTAATGAAAATCGGTGATGCGGCCTTCCGGCTGCTCTTTGAAGACGACCTTGACGCGCGTGCCGGGTAGCAGTCTGCGCCCTGCTGCTGGCACGTCGCTCAGGTCAAGCCCACGCACAAAGTTGATCATCGCAGTGTCGACGCCGTCCAGTCGAACATAGGCAATGGCGTAGGGCGGGGTCGGCAGATTCTCAAACGCGGCTGACACGATAGTGGCGGCTTCAATCACGCCGGTATGGCCCGCTTCTATCCACTGATCGCAGGGCTGAAACGAGCGCTCGCAGTAGGCGCGCGGGGGCAGATAGCTGATGCCCGAGGCACTGCAGCGGGTCGCAAGAATTTTTCTTTCTTTCAGCGCTGTGAAAAACTGTGTGCCGGTCTGGCCCACCGGATAGTTGTAACGGACGTGCCATTCGGCAGGCAGGGTCATGGTCGCGGGTGCTTGGCTCACGGGTGGCTCCTACTGAGGGCAGGCGTTCAAGCCTGGCCGGATTGTCTGGGTTCGTTGGAAAGCAGGGTGACTGCAAAAAACTGGGTTGAGCCCCCGGCTGCGGTGGCCAGTGCATTGTTGACGCCAGAGACCTGCATGTCGCCCGCCTGACCCATGATCTGCAGGGCAGCGTCGGCGACGCGCACCAGGCCCGTCACGCCGATGGGATTGGTACACAGAGTGCCCCCCGAAGGACCGACGCAGGTAATTCCCCCGGCCTCAAAGGCACCTTCATCACTCAGGCGTGCCGCATGGCCGCGTTCACAAAATCCAAGTGACTCAAGCTCGGGGAACTGGAACGAGCTGAAGGGGTCGTAGAGCTCTAAGACCTGAATCTCTTGCGCAGGTTTCGTGATGCCAGCCTGGGCATAGCACTCGCGCGCGGCGATGGCGAGTTCCGCGTGCTCAGCAAAATCGCAGTCGGCCGATGGAACACACCGATCGCCCATAAACACGGTATTTGAAATGCCGCCAATACCGGTGACAAAGGCGGGTTTGGTGCAACGCTCGCGAGCAAGTGCTTCGTCAGTGATGACCACCGCTGCGGCACCGGCCGAGCGCGGGCAGATGTCGTAGAGCTTGTAAGGCCAGGCCACGCGTTGTGAGCGCATCACATCGTCGACCGTGATGAGGCCTTTCAGGTGTGCGTTGGGATTACGCATGGCGTTGCGTCGGGCGCGTACCACCACCCGGGCGTATTGCTCTTCAGTCACACCGTAGCGCGCCATATATCGCTGGGTGGACAGCGAGGTCATCGTGACCGTATTCAGGGCGAAGTCCTGCTCGTACAGCGGATCCCAGATCAGGTTCAGAATGAACTGAGCGTCAGGCGTCTCAGTGATGCGGTCGGCTCCCACAACGAGTACCGATCGATATTGACCGCTGGCCACGTGGCTCCAGGCGGCGTGAAATGCCGAACCCCCTGTTGCACCTCCGGTGTGTACACGCATGAAGGGCTTGCCCGAGGCACCAATGAAATCGACTGCCCATTTTTCGCAGTCAGCCACGCCCATGAAGTGCGTGGGTGCCATCGAAAAGACCACTGCGTCAATCTCATCAATACTCATGCGCGCGTTCTGCAGGGCCTGTATCGCCGCCTTCTGCGCGAGCTCAACATAGGTCATGTCATCCCAGCGTGCGCGAAATCCCGTCTGACCCACGCCGATCACGGCAACGTTAGGTGAATGTGCGTGACTCATGAGGCGCTCCTTTCGAACGCGGCGAACATATGACCCTGCTGCGCATAGCCGTGGCTGCTGTGTGCGACGGCGAAGTCGATCGCGCCGGCAGAACCCTGCGCTGTATTCAGTCGCGCGATCACCTCGGCGACGTTAATCAGTCCGGTGCAGAAAATCGGGTTCTGCGACCAGGCTCCCCCCGATGGACTGAGCTCACGGACTCCGAAGGATTTGGCTGCGCGTTCAAGCAGCAGGTCATCCCAGGCGGTTTGGGCTTCGATCTCGATTAAGTCCAGGCCTTGCTCCGGCGTGCGACCACTGCGTCGCAGGAGTTCGCTGAGCTTGCTGGCGAAGAGGGTTGGACTGGACAGCCGTTGTGCATCGAGTCGATATTGGTCTATGCCCCAGCTCATCGCGCGCAGGCAGGCGAGCGGGCGCCTTGCCGGATTTTTCTGTAACCAGCGGGGTGAGGCTAGGACGATAGCCACGCAGCCGTCGGTAGATGCCGGTAGATGCGCTTTGCGAAGCGGGTTTGCAATCAGCGGTGAGGAGCGGATCTGCGCTGCACTCAAAGCGGCTGAGCGCATGGCACGCGGGTTGGTACTTGCCTGTGACTGGCGCAGGATGACCCGGTCGGTGACGGCCTGCTCATCGATGCCGTGCGCATACGAAGCCGACGATGCCCGCAGTGCGCTGGCGATCTCACCATTCATGCCGATTGGCCGCAGAAAGAAGGGTTCGGCCCGCATGCGCATCAGTGCCTGCACGTCTATCACCGAGGTGTTGTTCCAGCTCACGACCAGTCCGAGGTCGAAACGGCCAGTGGCAATACGCATCGCGCCCAGCGCCAGGCCTGTCATGCCGGAGTCAGTGACGCGGATCTCATCCTTGAGATAGGCGCCCGATGGTGCGGCCATGAGCATGCTGCTGATGGCCCGGCCGTCCATCTCATCGCTGGTGGCCAAAGTGACCGAGTCGAGTTCGGTACGAGCGACGCCTGCCGACGCGAGCGCGTCTCGCACCGTGTCGAAGGCGAGCTCTTCAAGCCGCTGATCAGTCAGTGCCGCCACGGGCGGCGACACGTTGATGCCGATGACATGAACCTGCATCGGTTTCTCCAAAAACGGGTGAGCGAAGGCAAGGCTGCGGGCGCCCCCGCGGGGTCTGGTGCAGCACGTTGTGTCAGGAACCTTTGAATCTTAGGCATGTTAAAACTGTATGGTCAAGCGGTTGACTCATTGGTCGGACTGCTTTAGGGTACGTCAGTCATGTCCATAGACCCCATGAAAGATCGTCCATGAGCAGCTGGAAAGGAGCGGTTCCCGACGCCGACGCCCAGTTCGTGGCCAAGCGCCAGGCCATCCTTCGTGAGGCTGCTGCCAATTTCAATCGCAAGGGCTATCACGGCACCTCGCTCACCGAGATTGCCGAGACGCTGGGAGTTAGCAAGGCGGCGCTCTACACCTACGTTAAGAGCAAAGACGAGCTGCTCTATTTCTGTCACGACGCGGCTATGGACGCGGCTCTTGACAGTCTGGCCCAGGCGCGTGAGGCCGGCGGAACCGCCCTTGAGCAGCTCTGCACGACGCTGCGAAATTACCTGCGCAAGATCATGAGCCAGGAGGCCTGTTACGTCGTGCTTATGGAAGAGCACGCCCTGCCGGCTGACCGAGTGCGACAAATCATTGCCAGGCGGGACAACTTTGAGGGGCAACTTCGCTCACTGGTCGCAGCCGGCATTCGCGACGGCAGCGTGGCGCCCTGCAATCCCAAAATGGCTGTCTTCGCGGCGCTGGGGGCGATTAACTGGGTGCAAAAATGGTACGTGCCGGGCGGCGCCTGGACGGGCGAGCAGATTGCAGTATCGATGCTGGCGATGATTGAGCGCATGTTGTCGGCCAGACCTGTACCGGCGCTCAATGTCGACCCCTCACTTGAGCTGATGATGACCTATTCACAGGCAAGTATTCCAGAAACTGACTCACCGGTCGGATTGCCGACCTTAGAAACGCTTAAATGAATCAAACGTCAATCAACGAAGGATTGGCTTCGCCAAGCCGACCGTTGGCCGGCTCCGCAAGCCCTGAGGGCTTAGTCGACACCGGCATTGACTGGCGCTTCCATTTGATCCGGAGAAGGCATGAACTTTGACCTGAGCGATGACCAGAAACGTCTGCAGGACTTGGTGTCCGACTTTGCGCGCAGTGAAGTGGCGCCCGTTGCCGAAGAGCTTGACCGCAAGGGCGAGTTCCCGACCGAGTTGTTCCACAAAGTCGGACAGGTGGGTATTACCGCCATTCCGTTCGATCCCGCCTATGGGGGCATGGGACTGGGTACCCTCGACATGGCCTTGGCAATCGAGCAATTGGCCAAGGCCGACCAGACGCTTGCGGTCACGACCATGGTCAGCGTGGCAGCTGGTCTGATTCTTCAGCGTTTTGGTACCGCCGAGCAAAAGGCGCGTTATCTGCCGGGTATCGTTCGCGGAGAAACTTTGGGTGCGCTCGCGGGCACTGAACCGCAGGCGGGCTCCGATACCGCAGCCTTCACCACCCGGGCCCGGCAAACGGCCAAGGGATGGGTCATCAATGGCCAAAAGGCATACATCACCAATGCGGGTACAGATATTTCATCGTTTGCGCTGACGCTGGCGATTACGTCCTCCCCCGAAACCGAGCGCAAGGCCTTCACCTTATTTGTCGTACCCAAAGGCACGAAGGGATACTCGCAGGGCGAGCCCTACCGGAAGTTGGGCTGGCGATCGGGCGATACGCGGCCGCTGTATTTTGACGATTGTGAGATTGGTGCGGATGACATTCTCGGCCGTGAGGGCGAGGGGCGGCATCTGCTGCACAAAGGCTATCAGCAGGCCCGGGTGTTTCTGGCAGCCTGCTCTGTGGGTCTGGCGAGTGCTGCGCTTGAGCACTCCGTCAACTATGCCAAAGAGCGCAAGGCCTTTGGCGGAACCATCGGCCGCCTGCAGCTGATTCAGGAGCAGGTCGCGCAAATGGCGATCAAGGTCGACGCGGCGCGGCTGCTGACCTATCGGGCGGCCTGGCTTGGCGATGAGGGACGGGTCACCATGAAGGAGCTGTCCATGGCCAAGTACTACGCGTGCGAAATCGGCAACGAGGTTGCCAGCCAGGCGATTCAGGTGCACGGTGGATGGGGTTACATGGATGATTGCCCTGTATCGCGTTACTACCGCGATAACCGAATCTGTACCATCGGCGACGGCAGCAGTCAGATTCAGTTACTGCTCATCGCTCGCGACCTCGGTCTTGATGTGCAGTTCGGATAAGGCATGAATTCAGTCATGACTCAATTCCTGCATGAGTACTCTGTGTGGGTTTTGCGCTCAAGCCAGAGGCTGTCATGAGCAAAGTCTGGCTTGAGTCTTCGGCGGTGCGACTCACCCAGCCTGAGTCAGGTCTGTGGCTGCTCGAGATGGTGCGTGCCGCTGAAATGAACACGCTCACGCTTGAGTTGCTTGACGGTCTGGCGCAGTCGATTGACATATGCCGCCGAGAGCGGGCGAGGGTGCTGGTCATCACCGGGGCTGGGCGGGCATTCTGCTGCGGCGCGCACCTGCGTTACTTCGCGGGTGAAGACGCCAGCCTGACCGGTCCGCTGGCCGCTCGCGATGACTATCTATTTCGCATCGGTGAAATCTATAACCGGCTCGAAGAAAGCGCATTCATCACCATCGCGGCGGTTAACGGTTTCGCCCTGGGCGGCGGCTTTGAGCTAGCCCTGTCGTGCGATCTCAGAGTGGTTGCAACGACAGCCCGCGTTGGTTTGCCCGAGACTAAACTCGGAGCGGTCGCGGGCGCGGGCGGTGTTCAAAAGCTTATTCGCCATGTAGGCCGCTCGCGTGCGCTTGAGTGGATTTTGCTGGCCCGGCACATCGACGCCGACACCTTAGAGCGTCATGGTCTGGCAGCCGCTGTCGTCCCGGCTGAAGCTGTGGTCCAGTCGGCGATGACACTTGCGCATGAATTGCGCGACCTGGGCCGGCATGCGCTCGCTCAGTCAAAGGCGGTTATTTACGCCAGCGAAGACGCTGACCTGCGCACCGCTCATCGGTTTGGTATTGATGCGCTGAGCCTGCTGGTGGGCTCTGATGAGTGGCGCGAAGGCATGAGCGCGTTTCTTGAAAAGCGCAAGCCGCGTTTTTCTGAGATGTGATCATGGCCAAGCTCACCCTGCATGTGCCGAGATGTGATCATGGCTGAAATCATCCTGCAGGCGCGAGATCTATCCCTGTCCTTCGGGGCGATACACGCGTTGCAGGATGTCAGTTTCGCGCTTTATCCGCGAGAGCTGCTGTCCATCATTGGCCCCAACGGGGCTGGTAAATCCAGTCTGCTTAATTGCCTCTGTGGCTTTTATCGTCCCCATAAAGGCAGCGTTCAGTTCATGGGGCGCGATGTAACCCGGCTGCCCCCGCATCGCTACGCACAGATGGGTATGGCTCGAACGTTTCAGGGCCTGCAAACCTATCCGAGCATGACGGTTCGCGAAAACATCCTCAGCGGGTTTCATGCCCACATGCGCAGCGGTCTGTGGTCTGCCCTGGCCTACTGGGGCCGAACCAGCCGAGAGGAAGACCAGTTTACGCAGGAGGCCGAAGGCATCATTGAATTCCTCGAGCTTGAGGAACTCAGGAACGCGCGAGTGGCTGAGTTGCCTTACGGCCTGCGCAAGCGGGTTGACCTGGGGCGAGCGCTCGCCGTGCGACCCAAGGTACTGGTTATGGATGAGCCCATGGCCGGCATGAACCCAGAAGAAAAATCTGATCTTGCCCGATACATCCTCGATATCCGCGAGGGACGTGGCATCGCCGTTATTTTAGTTGAGCACGACATGGATGTCGTGATGGACATCTCTGATCGTATTGTCGTCATGGAGTGGGGCCGCACCATCGCCGACGGCACCCCTGACGCGATTCGAAGCGATCCACGCGTCATCAGTGCGTATCTGGGGGTCGAGTCATGACGGAGTCGGGTCAGCTGATGCTGTCCGGGCGTGTCGGTACCGATTCCCGGGCGTCCGGCGGCCAGACCCTGCCGCGTTTGTTGCTGGCCCAGGCCAAGCGATACGGTGATCGCCCCTTTGTTCGCATGAAGCGTCACGGCATCTGGCAGTCCACCAGCTGGGCACGGTTTGCCGAACAGGTGCTGATGCTGGCCCAGGCTTTGCGCCGGCGAGGGATCGGGACGGGCGATGTGCTGGCGGTCATCAGCGAGAACCTGCCCGAGTCCTACCTGATTGAGTATGCCGCCCAGTGCGCAGGGGCCGCCGTCACGTGTCTGTACCCCGATGCCTCGGCCGAAGAACTGCAGTATATCGTCGAGCACTGCGGTGCCCGACTGATATTCGCGCAGGATCAGGAGCAGGTTGATAAAGTGCTAGCGATGGATGCCGATCGCTCGCGCGTGGACGGCATCATTTATCTCGAGGACCGCGGACTTTGGGACTATCGCGACCAGCGCCTGATGTCGCTGCCGCAACTGATGCAGTCCGGTGCTGATCTTGATGAGGCTGAGCGTGCCGCGCTCAGAGACACCATTGCCACTACGCCCGACACGGCGATCGCGGCGCTGTGCTACACCTCGGGCACCACCGGCAAGCCTAAAGGTGTCATCCTTACACATCGTTATCTGCTCGATAGCGCCTATCGACTGGTATCCAGCTTCCAGATGCCAGAGCATATCGACTATCTCAGCTACATATCACCGGCCTGGGCTGCTGAACAGATCACGGGTCTTGGCTTGTCCTTGCTGGCTCCATCGGTGGTGCACTTCAGCGAAAAGGCTGAAACCGTCCAGTCTGACCTGCGCGAGATGAGTCCCCAGTTTCTGCTGTTCACGCCGCGCCAGTGGGAGATGATGGCTTCGGGGGTGGCGGGCGCCATGCTGGATGCCAAGCCTTGGCGGCGAGCGTTGGTCGACTGGGCCACGCGTGCAGGTGCAGGCGGCGGCTGGAAAGCATGGCTTGCCGATCGTCTAGCCTTACGGGCTTTGCGCGATAACCTGGGACTCAAGCGCGCGGTGATTGCGCTGTCGGCAGGCTCTGGTATGTCGGCGGAGGTGTTCGAGCGTTTTCACGCGCTCGGAGTGCCGCTGCGCAACCTGTATGGGTCGACCGAATACGGTCTGGTCTCAGCCCATTGGGGCGGTGACTTTGATCCGGCCACGCTGGGGCGACTGCTGCAGGTGGATGCCAGTGTGGGCGAGCCACTGCAGGCACGTGTCACTGCTGCGGGTGAGCTTCAGCTGCGCGGGGCCAGTGGCTTCGGTGGTTACTATCGAGATCAGGCTGCGACCCAGGCCGCGCTGGACGATGGATGGTTTCGAACCGGGGATGCCATCCGCGTTCACCAGGGTGAGCAATTCGTATTCATGGATAGGGTCAAAGACCTGCGGCAACTCGGCAATGGGCTTTCATTCCCACCGCAGTACATCGAAAACCAGTTAAGAGCATCGCCCTACATTCGCGACGCGATTGCAATTGGCGACGCTACCAGACCCTTTGTCACCGTCCTGGTCAACATCGATCAAGGCATCGTGGGTCGTCATGCCGAGCGTATCGGTCTGGCCTGGAGTACGTTCGCCGACCTGAGTCAGCTGCCGCAGGTTCACGAACTCATCGTTGGAACATTACGGCGTATCAATGACATGCTTGAGCCGCATGCCAGAGCCATACGGTTTGCAGCATTTCCGAAAGAGCTCGACGCGGACGACTCTGAACTCACCCGGTCTCGCAAACTGCGTCGCGAGGTGATTGAAACGCGCTACGCGCCGGTGATCGATGCGATGTACGAGGGGCGCGCGAGCTGCCCGGTGGAGGTACTGGTGAAGTATCAGGACGGCACTCAGGCTCGCATCCGGCAGGATGTGCGTATCACTGCGGTGGGGCAGTGACATGGACCTGCTTCAAATCATCATCAATGGCTCCCTCACCGGACTGGTATATGCCATTGTCGCCCTGTCCTTTGTAGTGATTTACAGGGCGTCGCGTATCGTCAATTTAGCGCAAGGCCATGTGATCATGGTGAGCGCTTTTTTTGTCTGGTTCTTTGCGCTGAACCTTAAATGGTCGTTGTGGTGGGCACTGCCAGCATCGCTGGTGGCAGGGGTGGTACTGGGTACCGTCATCGAGCGACTCATCTTTCGCAGACTGATTGGTCAGCCGGTCTTCAGTGTGGTGATGGCCAGCATCGGTCTGCTTATTTTGC
>JBDLQY010000249.1:0-29553 GCA_039800325.1 Pseudomonadota bacterium
CACCCGCCGGGCCTGTGGTGTGCTGAAGCGCGGATCTGTTCGCAACGCATCGCCACCCACCATATTCATCAGCCGATCAGCCACGCTGGGCGTAGCCGCCGAGACCGTCAGCAGACGATCATCACGGGTCGCGAAGATATTGCCCAGATTCCAGTTCATGGGAAACCGGTTGCCATTGCGGGGCTCAGCATGCCCCTGTACTGAGGCTACGACCACCTGCCATTCATTCATGCGCTGCAGGGTTTCGTGCAGACCCAGTTCGATGGGTGTGGGGCGAGTGCCGGTCATCCTGGCCCGCCTGAGTTCGATCAGTGCCAGGGTGGCGGCCATGATTCCGGTGGTGTGGTCGGCCAGGGGAAACTCCGCCTGGATAGGCGGGCCATCGGGGCGGCCCGTCAGCGCCACCGCACCGGTGGCCAAGCCCGCAAAACGACTCTGCGTGCTGGCGGACCATTGCTGCGGCTGATCAGCGCCTGGATTAAACAAACGAACGATCACGGCATTGGCCTCGACACGGGCGGCAATCTCGCGCACACGCTGGCCCATGGGAGAGTCATCGGTGAACACAATGCCGGACTTGCCGAGCGCCGCCTCAATCACTCGATCACTCGCCTCGCTCTTGTGATCGAGCGCGATCGAGCGTTTGTTGCGCGCAAGAATAGGCCACCAGACCGCCTGAACCTCGGCCCCACCCAGGCGCCGAATAGCGGAGCCCCCCACACGCTCAAGCACAGTCACGCTGGCACCAAAGTCGCCCAAAAGAGCTGCGGCGAAGGCCGCTGCCGGAGAGTCCGTAGCTTCAAGAACATGTAGATCGAGCGACTGGGGCGTCGATGGCCTGCTGTGCGACGTTTCCTGCGTCATAAGCTCTCTCCTGACCAGTGTGGCCTGGTTACACGCAGCCAATCCTAAGCCCAGAGCTCAAGGTCGAGACGTCGCCCGTAGATCCGACTGCTGCGTCTAGCAGACGGTATCAGCCGCTTGACGCCAACGTCAATCACATCAACAACGAACCGACACGGTCCGTTATGATCATTCAATGCATGCGCTGACGCCCATCATGGCTTTGCCAGGTGCCGGGATCAGTCCGCGAATTTTTGACGGACTGAGCACGCCCAGCCATCAATGGCAGCCCGTGGACTGGTTCAGTGGCCAGGGATCATTCGATCCCGTTTCGGTTGCCGATCGTCTGGCTCTACAACTTAGCCCGAACCAGACCGTGTCGGTGTTGGTCGGTCATTCCCTCGGCGCCTTCATTGCGCTACTCATGGCCATCCGACACCCGCAACGGGTCAAGGCACTCGTCGTGTCCAACACGGGTGCGCACACTCAGGGACACGGTGACCCTAGCCTGCCTCAAAGAATTCGTACGGATTGGGGCGAAGAGGCCAGGCGCGCGTTTTTGTCGGGCTGCTTCCAATATCCGCCTGCGTCGCCGATCTGGCAGTCGCTTTCGGGCTATCTCAGGGATTTACCCGGCGAGCATTTGTTGCAAGCGGTACTGGGACTGCGAGCTCTGGATATTCGCACCGACCTGACCCGCATTCAGTGTCCGACGCTGGTGGCCCATGGTCGATTCGATCGTCGGCGCGACGTCGAAGCGGCAACCCTGCTGGCTAACGAGATTCCGAAGGCTCGATTGGTGCTGCTGCCGGGAGGACATACGCCCATGCTCGACTGCCGCACGGAGTACCAGGCGACGGTAAACGCGTTTCTGGCCGCGCTGCCAGACGCGTCTTTGCGCTGAGCGTAGGGTGAGCACTACCGTGCGCATGACTCTTGTGGTCGTTTTGACTTTTGCTCATAGTTCGAGTCTTCAAGAATTCATGAGGAGATGACATGAGTCTTTATCGATTCAGCCTGGCGGTGGTCGCCGCCGTTCTATCGTTAAGCTTGGTCGCGCCGGTATCGGCTCAGCCCTACCCTTCAAAGCCCATCCGAATTCTTGTGGGCTTTCCGCCAGGGGGCGGTCTCGACTTCACCACCCGGCTGCTTGCGCCTCACCTGGCAGAGCAGTTGGGCCAACAGGTGCTGGTCGAGAACAAGCCGGGCGCAGCGGGCGTCATCGCACATACCGAGATTGCACGGTCTGCACCCGACGGATACACGCTCATCATCGGCAATATCGGTCCGCTCGCGCTGGCGCCCAACATGATGGATAAGCGGCCTTATGACCCGACGCGCGATTTCACCGCAATCGGCCAGATACTGGCCACCTACTTTGTGGTGACAGTTCCGGCCAATCACCCGGCTAATAGCCTGTCTGAGTTCATCGCATGGGCAAAGCAAAACGACGGCCGTGTCAATTTCGCCTCGGGTGGTAATGGCTCTATCACGCACCTGAACGGCGAACTGTTCAACAAGGTCGCAGGCCTGCGCATGACGCATATTCCCTACAAGGGCTCGGCACCCGCCATCACCGACATGATGGCCGGTCAGACCCATCTGCTGGTCGATGTTGGCTCGGTACTCAAGCCGCAGGTGCTTGGCGGAAAGCTCAAGGCTCTGGCCGTCACCAGCCCAACCCGCGATAACGAGTTGCCCAATGTACCCACAGTCCGCGAGGCTGGTATGGCTGACCTTGAAACCGCAGGCTGGCAGGGTCTGATCGGACCAGCTGGCATGCCCACTGAGATCGTCAACAAGCTGCACGCCGCGATCAAGACCACACTGGCTAAAGCCGACGTGCGTGACCGTCTTGAAAAAGCCGGTACACCGGTGGCCGAGCGCGACCCAGCCGCCTTCGCAGCGTTTATTCGCAGCGAGAACGAGCGCTGGTTGCCGCTGATCAAGGCATCGGGCGCCAAGATCGAATAAGGACCCTGCTATGAGTCTTCCCGCCGCTGATCTAGTTCTGTCCAACGCCACGGTGATCGACGGCACTCGGGCGCCGCGCTACACGGCCGATATCGCTATTCAGGGCGAACGCATTCTCGCCATCGGCCAACTGAGGGATTACCCAGCAGCCCGTCGTGTCGATCTCAAAGGGAAGATTGTTGCGCCGGGCTTTATCGATGCACATACCCATGACGATCTGGCGCTACTGCGCCAGCCAACCTTGCCGGCCAAGCTCAGCCAAGGCATTACCACCGTCATCACCGGTAACTGCGGCGTCTCCATTGCACCCCTCACCTTCGAGGGACGCTCGCCACCACCGCCCATGGATCTGTTCGACCCCAGCGGCGAGTCTTTTCAATTTGCCACCTTTGCTGACTACGTCACAGCCCTTGAGCACTCACCTGCGGCGCTGAACGCTGCCCTGCTGGTGGGTCATACGACACTGCGTTTACAGGCGATGAAGGATGTATCAAAGCCCGCCACCGCCGACGAAATCCGTGTGATGCGCGGCGGTGTCGACAAGGCCCTGCGGGCGGGTGCGATTGGGGTTTCCACGGGCCTTTTCTATGAGCCTGCGTTCGCGGCCACGACCGAAGAGGTCATTGAAGTCTGCCGCCCCATGTCTGAGCAGGGCGGCCTTTACTGCACCCACATGCGCAATGAAGCAGAGGGCGTCCTCGACTCTCTTGAGGAAACCTTTCGAATCGGCAAAGAGCTCGGCGTACCTGTGGTGGTGTCGCACCACAAGATCATGGGACGGCCCAACTTCGGTCGCTCAGCGCAGACGCTGTCGCTGATTGCTGAACGCATGAAGCATCAGAAAATCTGTCTTGACTGCTACCCCTATGCAGCCTCCTCGACTATTCTGTCGCACTCGCGGGCGCGTATTGCCAACAAGGTGCTCATCACCTGGTCGCGCCCCCATCCCGAGTTCAACGGCATGGATCTCGCCAGTGTTCAGAAACAATGGGGCCTGAGCCTGGAGGACACCATCGATCGTCTGCTGCCGGCAGGCGCTATTTATTTTTCAATGGATGAAGCCGATGTGCAGCAGATTCTGCGCTTTGAGCACACCATGATCGGCTCAGACGGACTGCCGCATGATGCCCGTCCACATCCTCGTCTGTGGGGAACCTTTCCACGGGTATTGGGTCATTACAGCCGAGGGCTGGGTCTGTTCCCACTGGAAACCGCGGTCTGGAAAATGACCGGACTGACCGCGCAGAATTTCGGGCTGATTGATAGAGGCCTTATTCGCGAAGGTGCCTACGCTGATCTCACGGTCTTCGACCCCGAGACAGTCGCTGACCAGGCCAGTTTCGACGAGCCTGAGCGCCCCTCAAGCGGCATCGAGCAGGTCTATGTCAACGGCGTGCTCAGCTGGGCAGACGGTCACGCGACCGGCGCACGCAGCGGCCAGGTGATTCGACGCCGCTAAGCTTCACAGTGCCCTCGCCCATTCAGGCTCAGTCCACTGCGCATCAGCGTCCAGAGGCCACACTGGGCGCGGTAGGCGCCTGAACGGCACGTTACGCAGGTTGGGCGTGGTCAGCCCAGGGCTATCCACATCGATGATTCGATCGGTCGGGAAGAACTCATCAAAGCCCGCCCGATAATGCCCACGGCTTTTCACAATCAGCACCTTGAGTCGGGCAATGTCGATGCCCAGGGCTTCAAGCATGACCGGATCACAAAGCTGACGGCGCAGGCTTGACACCGCGACCTGCATGCCGGTATCGGCCATCTCAAGCAGGGCGGTTTGCCCCATCGAAAACCGTCGGCTCCGAAGAATGCCGCGTCGACCAGTCATCTCACCGTCGTGCAAGGCACGCACGATAACCCGTGCTTCGTATTGCTCAGAGAAGGGGCTTGTTTCACCGGTATTGAACCGGGCATTGAAGGCAGCACCCACACCCTTCTCATGAGCCTGGGCTGCCAGCGGCGCATCAATAAACATGCCCAGTACTACACCCGGAAAACCTGCAGCATGAAACGCCTTGAGCAGCCAGGCCGTATTACCCCGACCGCCACCGCCGGGGTTATCTGCCACATCGGCAAATAACATGGGCTGGCTAGCCTCGCGAGCCATCTGCACCGCCTGACCAACCTCAACCATGTCGGGCACGTAGCGCCCACGATCAGCCCAACCGGCCCTGGCCAGTTCAAGCGCGCAGCGTTGTGCAGCGCGCAGATCGCCCCGGGCGGTCACGGTGATCGTCACGCCACACTTGGGCAGATCGGCAAACACAAAACCTGCCGCTACCGATACCGCAGCGATCGGACCCTGATCAGGCGCCTGAATGCGCGATACGCCCATTCGAACCAGATCTGCATAGGGCCCCTGTGCCGTCAGCAGTGTCACTGAAGGCGGGGTTAATGGCAGCCGGATAAAGGCGGTCATGGGCTTCATTCCGGCCAGCATCTCACGAATGAGCCGAGCTGCATCTCGCGCTCTGTCAGCCTGATCGACATGCGGGTTGGTGTGGTAGCTGATCAGCGCATCGAGCGCACGTACGGTACGCTCAGACACGTTGCAGTGCAGATCGTGCGTCACCACCACCGGCACGCCTGGGCCGACGACGCTGCGCACCATTTCCATCATGACCGCCTCAGAGTCGTCTTCGCCAACAACCGCCGAAGCGCCATGATTATTCACAAATACCGCATCAAGAGGCATGGATGCCCGCAGGCCCTCTTCAGCCTTGCGCATAAATTCAGCCCAAACGGCGCCAGATGCCGGCCCGCCCGGAGGGGCACCGATCACAATGACAGGAGCAGGCTCCCAGTCACCCGAGTTAT
Organism: Pseudomonadota bacterium; assembly: GCA_039800325.1. Classification (GTDB taxonomy): domain Bacteria; phylum Pseudomonadota; class Gammaproteobacteria; order Burkholderiales; family Burkholderiaceae_E; genus SYIM01. The sequence goes on from JBDLQY010000249.1 coordinate 5,638, forward strand.
CCATCTCGTCGTAAAAACCAACCACCTCTTGCGGCAGGTCGCTGACCGTACGGGCCAGGCGGCTGATATCGTGGCCCTCATGCCAGCAAGCCGCCACAAAATCGTCTCGCTCAGACACAGGCGCGAAACTGTTCGTCTCGAGGTGAAAGCCGAGGATGGCGACACGCGGCGCAGGCATATGAGAATTCCTCAGTCTTAGGGAAACATTCGGTGATACGGGTTACAGATCCGGGGCTCAGGCACGTTCGATGACAGGCGCAAAACCTGCCCTTTACGAGCGGCGAAGCGTGAAAAATAACGGCATCTGCGATTGAAAGTCAGTCCACTCGCTGCGGATAGCCGAGACGGTGTAGCGGGCACCTACAGGCACATACGGCACATCCTCGAAGACCTGTAACTGCAATTCGCGCGCAATTTTCTGTTGTGCGGCAAGGTCAGGCGCGCTGAACCAGTCGAGTCGTAATTGCTCAATCCGTTCGCTGGTGGGCCAACCAAACCAGGCTTTGGTGCCGCTGCCGCGAATGGCCAGATGACCCGCCGGATCGAGATTATTAGGCCCGGTTGTAGCGGTGAAGGCCACGTTCCAGCCACCCTGCGAGGAAGGCCCCTGATTATTGCGTCGCTGCATCATGGTGCCCCAGTTCATGGCCTGCAGGTCTACCTTGATGTTGAGCTTCTTGAAGAGTTCAACCGTCACCAGAGCACAGGTGTGAAACTCGGGATAGTCGACCGGATCAAGAATAACCACTGGCTCACCGTTATAGCCTGAGGCCTTCACCATCTCAGCGGCTTTCTTCAGATCGCGCTTTGAGTTGATTTTCTCGACCCCCGCATTGCTATCCAGAGGCGAGCCCGGCACGAACACCGCATAAGGACTGTAGTACTCAGGAAAGTCGGGCCCATACATGGCCAGCAGATATTCCTTCTGGTCAACCGCCGCGAGAATCGCCTGTCGCATCAGCTTATTGTTAAACGGCGCGGTCAGATGATTGAACCGCATCAGTGCCTGCGATGGCAGGGTTCGCTTGATGAGCTTGATTCGTTTGTCCCGGGCCAGAACCGGCATGAAATCGGCAGCCAAGCTTTCGATGCCATCAATTTCGCCGTTCTGAAGCGCGGCCACGGCTGTCGCCTGATCAGGAATAATCTGCCAACGTACCTGGTCGATATACACACGCTTGGGGCCAGCCGTAAACTGCGGCTTGACGCTGTCGGCGCGCGGCACATAATCGGCAAAGCGTTCGTACACCGCGAGCGAACCCGATACCCACTGGTCAGCTGCAAAACGGAAAGGCCCCGAGCCGATTGCGCTACGTACCTGCACATTTTCAGGCGTCTGCGCAAGCTTCTCGGGCATGATGATGGCCGTGCTGCCAGACGGTCTGGCCAGCGCATGAAGAATCAGCGGAAAGGGCTTTTTCAGCTTGAACTGAATCACCTTGTCCGATAGCGCGCTGAGCTCTTCAGTAGCCTGCATTAAAGAGCCGCCCATCAGATCGCGCTTGGCCCAGCGCTGAATACTCGCCACGGCGTCCTGCGCGCGCACCGGCGTGCCATCATGAAACTTCAAGCCGTCTCGCAGCGTGATTTTCCAGAGCAGGCCGTTATCCTCAGAGGTATGGCCAGCAGCCATCTGTGGATGAGGCTGATAGTTGTCATCGAGACCGTAGAGCGTGTCCCAGACCAGCTGGGCATGGATATTGGTGATGAAGACCGTGCTGAACACCGGATCCAGAATGGTCAGATCGGCATGCGGAACCCAGCGAAAAACTCGTGCCCGGTTGGCCTGCGCGTAGGCCAGGCCGGGAACCGACAGAGCGGCAACGGCAGCCGGCGTGGCACTCATAAAGCTTCTGCGATCCATAAGGTTCTCCCTGCAGGTTAACGTTCAGATTCAAACATGAAGCCCAACCCGGTGTCGGGCCACAAAATGGCCAGGTCCCACTTCAACCAGGGGCGCAAGCTCAGGCTCATCACCCAGGGCCCGGGCTGGGCTGGGTATCTCGGATACTTCCAGCGAATACTCCCGGCGTAGCGCGGGATCAGGCACCGGTACAGCCGCCATCAACTTGCGGGTGTACGGATGCTGAGGATTCTCGAAAATAGCGCGCCGCGGACCGATCTCAACGATTTGCCCCAGATACATCACCGCCACGCGATGGCTGATGCGTTCAACCACCGCCATATCGTGCGAGATGAACAGATAAGACACACGAAGCTGTCGCTGTAAATCGAGCAGCAAATTAACGATCTGTGCCCTGATGGATACATCCAGCGCCGACACAGCCTCATCGGCGATCACCACTTTGGGATCCACCGACAAAGCACGGGCAATACAGATGCGCTGTCTTTGCCCGCCCGAAAATTCATGCGGCCAACGTGATGCAGTGGCGGGGTCAAGCCCAACCTGCTCCATCAGCCGCGCCACCTTGCGATCAGCCTCAAGGCCGTTGGCAATGCCCTGAATCAGCATGGGCTCCTTGATGCAGTCGCCAACCCGCATGCGGGGATTCAGCGAGGCGAACGGATCCTGAAACACAAACTGCATTTGACGTCTGAGGCTGCGTAACGCTGCACGATCACCAACACGAATCGTGCGGCCGTCAAACTCAAGGGTGCCGCTGAGCACCGGAGCAAGCCGCACCAGCGATCGGCCCGTAGTGGTCTTGCCACAGCCAGACTCACCCACCAGAGCAAGCGTCTCGGCCTCATGAAGATCAAACGAAACACCCTCGACCGCATGGATACGCTTGCTGACACGCGAAAAAATACCGCTGCGCACATCAAACCGGGTAACCAGGTCGCGCACCTTCAACACCACCCGCTCTCCAGCCGCCAGACCCTGCACCGGCTCGGGGGCGGCGGACGACGAACGCGTAACGGCGCGGCGAGCGTCCTCTTCGAGATCTGGAATGTCAAACGCCTGCGGGAATTCAATACCCCGCATGGCTCCCAGCCTGGGAACCGTGGCCATCAGCATGCGCGTATACACATGCCGAGGTGCCGAAAAAAGCGCGCGTACGTCACCGCGCTCGACCACCTCGCCGTAGCGCATCACCATCACACGGTCGGCGATTTCAGCGACCACACCCATGTCGTGCGTGATGAAAATGACCGCCATACCCAGCTCACGCTGCAGTTCGCGAATCAGCTGCAGAATCTGCGCCTGTATGGTGACATCGAGTGCGGTCGTGGGCTCATCGGCAATCAGCAGACCGGGCTTGCACGAGAGCGCCATCGCAATCATGACCCGCTGACGCATACCCCCGGACAGTTGGTGCGGATACCGTTTCATGACCGCACCTGCATCGGGTATGCGAACCAGATCCAGCATGCGTCTGGCCTCGACTTCAGCTTCAGAGCGGCTGCCGGGCCGATGCAACAAAATGGCCTCCATCAACTGCGATCCCACGGTGAAGACCGGATTCAGTGAGGTCATCGGCTCCTGAAAAATCATGCCGATTTCAGCGCCGCGAATGCTGCGCATCTGATCCTCAGAAGCCGTACGCAGATCGAGCCTCGTGCCATCTGTACGCCGAAACTGAAGCTGCCCTGCTTCAATTGAGCCACCGCCGAATTCAACCAGCCTCATCAGGGCCAGCGCAGTCACTGACTTACCCGACCCGGACTCACCGACGATGGCCAGGGTTTCACTTCCTTGCACCTGTAGATCGATGCCTCGGACCGCATGCACCGCACCCTGGCCCCGGCCAAATCGAACCGAAAGACCGCTGATATCAACCACGGGGATCTGCACAGGCGCAGATGCGGACTGATGAGCGTCGTTCATCAGATTCTCTTGGCCATGCGCGGATCAATAGAGTCACGCAAACCGTCACCCAGCATGTTGATGGCCAGAATCGTGACCGACAGAAACAAGGCCGGAAAAACAATCATGTGTGGCTTGATCTGCCAGAGGCTGCGCCCCTCGGCCATGATGTTGCCCCAGGATGGAATGGAGGGCGGCACACCTGCTCCGATAAATGACAGACTCGCCTCGGCAAGAATGGCCAGGCCACAGATATAGGTCAGCTGAACCGTCAGCGCGGCAACCGTATTGGGAAAGATATGCCGCGTAATGACTCGCCAGGGCGAGGCGCCCGCGGCCACTGCCGCTTCGACGAAAGGCTGCTCACGCAGTGTCAGGGCCACGCCTCTGACCAACCGAACCACTCGGGGTAGCTCAGCGATGGTGATGGCAATGATCACGTTCTCGAGCGAGGCTTTGGTGAGCGCGATGAGTGCGATGGCCAACAGAATGGTCGGAATCGACATCAGACCGTCCATGACACGCATGACGATGGCGTCGACCCAGCGCACGAAACCCGATACCAGCCCAATCAGCGTCCCAAAGACCAGACACAAACCAGCGACCGAAAATCCGACCACCAGTGATACACGAGCGCCATACAAGACTCTGGAATACACATCGCGTCCGAGAAGGTCGGTGCCAAACCAGAACTGAGCGCCCGGATTGCGTGTTCGATGAATCGGCGACAGCGCGGTGGGATCACGCGTACCCAACCACGGAGCGAACACGGCCAACAGCACCAGAATCAGCACAATCAGTCCACCGATCGCAACCGTGGGGTGCTGGCGAATCAGACGAAAGGCGCGCGCAAGCATCAGTATGTGATCCTGGGATCAAAAACCCGGTAGAGCAGATCAACGATGAGGTTGATCAACACATACAAAAGACTGAACAACAGAATGACGCCCTGAATAATGGGGTAATCCCGCCGCAAAATCGCATCGACCGTCAGACGTCCCAGACCCGGAATCGAGAACACGGTTTCAGTGACCACTGCGCCGCTGATCAGTAGCGCAACACCACTGCCGATGACTGTCACAATGGGCACCGCAGCATTGCGCAGTGCATGACGAAAGAGCACATTGCGTGAATCAACGCCTTTAGCGCGCGCGGTGCGGATGTAGTCCTGCGACAGCGTCTCGAGCAGCGTCGCACGCGTAATGCGGGTGATCAGAGCCACATAAACGCTGGCCAGTGCCAGCGTCGGCAAAATAAGCGTCCGTAACGATGCCCAAAAGCCGTCGCTCAAGGGTACGTAACCCTGCACTGGCAGCAACTGCAGTTCGACACCAAACAGCCAGGCCAATGCATAGCCGACCACAAAGGTGGGAAGGGAAAAACTGAAAACCGCACCCACCATCACCAGTCGATCCTCGAGACGATTGTGATACCAGGCGGCCAGTGCGCCCACTGGAATCGCCACCAGCACCGAGACCACCAGCGTCATGAGCATGAGCGTGAAGGTCGACGGAATACGCTGAACAATCATCTGCGCAACGGGAACCCCGGTAAACAGAGACACCCCCAGATCGCCACGAGCGATCTGAAACAACCACAGCACAAAACGTTCGATGAACGGCCGATCGAGACCCAGCGTGCTTCGAATACGCTCGATATCTTCGGCAGTAGCATCATCGCCGGCCAAAAACACCGCAGGGTCGCCAGGGGCGAGCTCAAGCAGGGCATAAACGAACAGAGCGACGACCAGCATCACGGGGATGGTCATCAGGATGCGCCGAACCGTATACGCAAACATCGAGAACCTGTCTCCGAACTTATTATCGTCAGACCGTGCTTTTAAAAGTCACTGTCCGTCTTTGTTGGTCGGGCGGTCAGCGCATCGCCCGATCAGTCAGCCGCCCTGATTGTAGTTTTGTCACTGAGACCTGGTCAACGCCACGCACTGTCTGATCAGGCTTGCGCAAGCCTGCGGCTGAGCGATGGGCAGCATGTGCCCCGCGTCGATTTGGACCAGCTCAGCGTGCGGCAAGCGACTGACGAAGCGCTCACCCTGCAGATTCGCCGAGAGAATACGGTCCTGGCGCCCGTAAAGCATGCTGACTGGAATCGGCTGATCACCACCGAGTGCGGCATATTGGAGGCTGATCGCGCTCAGCGACTGCGGAATTGCAGCGAGATCCCGGGTTGCGGCCAGAAAATGTCCTGGTCGCAGCGCAAGCTCACCACCCGCGCGGGTGCCAAAGTCGGCGGGCACCGAATCTGGCTCGAAAATCTTCTTCAGAAACCGCGGACGCTGCCAACGCCCCAAAGGCACCGCAAGCGTCCAGGCGAGCAACACTCTGAACCAGTCGCGTCCGATCGACAGGGCGAGAAAAGCGGACGGAACACGATCAGGCATGTGCGTCAGGGGTGACAACAGTGCCAGCCCGGCAATTCGGTCACGGTGCCGAAGCGCTGTGCAAAGCGCAATAGCCCCACCCAGGGAGTGTCCAACCAGAATCGCTCGGCCCAACTGCAGGTGGTCGATCAGCGAGGCCACCACATCCGCCTGCATTTCAAGAGTGGGGCTGACTCGACCGCGCCATGTTGAGTAACCAGAGCCTGGCCGGTCGATGGCAATGACGCGATAGTGCGGGACCAGGTGCTCGATCAGCGCATAGCTGAAGTGACGTAATTGTCCGCCCAGTCCATGGATCAGGATCAGTACGGGGCCATCAGCACCGTCGGTTGGGCCTTGGTCCACCAGATGAAGACGCGCAAGCGGCAGGTCGACGAAGCGACCCAGGGGCGGAACGACGCACTCGGCACGCCGAGTGAGGCTGCGTGTGAGCAGCATCAATGCCACCAACAATACGACAACCGACCAAAGGATCTGTTCGAGACTCAACACCGAAGATCTCCACTCGGATCGGCGACCGGTCAACCGCCGTCAAAGCTTGATTGCCCTCGACACGGTCACCGTATTCGACCCGCCTCGGCCTGCCTGATGAGCGAAGCTATCATAGATTCGCTATGCTTCAGCGATCACTTACAAGGAGGGGTTACATGTTTTCTCATGTCATGTTGGGCACCAATGACCTTAATCGCGCCAAGCAGTTTTATGACGCAACCCTGGGCGCGCTGGGTATCGCCACCGGTCATATCGACCGTCACCGCATTTTCTGGCGGACCAAAACGGGTGTCTTCTCGATGTCCTTACCCATTGACGGTCAGCCCGCTACCATTGCAAACGGCAGCACCATCGGCTTCGCCTGCACGTCGCCCGAGCAGGTTCAGGCCTGGCACGCTGCCGGAGTAGCCAACGGCGGAATCAGTATCGAAGACCCTCCGGGCGTGCGCCAGGGCGCCGCCGGCAAGCTCTACCTGGCTTATCTGCGCGACCCCGACGGCAATAAAATCTGCGCGCTATACCGGATGCCTGCCGAGTAAAGCAGTGTCGCGAGCGCGAGCCGGATTCCCGATTTAAGCCAGCACGGCCTCGTCGGCTGTGGCAGGCTGACGGATGAGGTAATCAAACGCGCTTAGGGCGGCTTTAGCCCCATCACCGGCGGCGATCACAATCTGCTTGTAGGGCACCGTGGTGCAGTCGCCCGCGGCAAAAACCCCGGGTATGTTGGTGTGACCGCCGGCGTCAACCGCAATTTCACCAAACCGGCTCAGGTCAACCGTACCGCGCAGCCACTCGGTGTTTGGCACCAGCCCGATCTGCACAAACACCCCCTCGAGCGGCAGCCAGTGCTCATCGCCCGATTCGCGGTTGCGATAACGCAGCCCGTTAACCTTGCCACTGGCACCGGTAATTTCGGTGGTTTGCGCATTCGTCCGAATGGTGACCTTGGGCAGACTCATGAGTTTGTTGACCAGCACGGCATCCGCTTTGAGTTGAGGGGCGAACTCAATCAACGTGACATGTTCAACAACGCCCGCCAGATCAATCGCAGCCTCAACCCCCGAATTACCGCCGCCAATGACCGCGACCCGCTTACCCTTGAAGAGCGGCCCATCGCAATGCGGACAGTAGGCCACGCCTTTGTTTCGGTATTGATCTTCGCCCGGCACGTTGACATTACGCCATCGAGCTCCGGTGGCGACGATAACCGAACGCCCTTTGAGGGTGGCCCCGCTCTCAAGCTCGAGTTCGATCAGCCCCCCGGGCTCAGCCGCTGGCGTGAGCGACACCGCGCGCTGCAGATTCATGATGTCCACGCCATAGGATCGTGCATGCGATTCAAGCGCAGCCGAAAACCGGGGCCCGTCAGTCTCCAAGACCGAAATATAGTTTTCGATCGCCAGGGTGTCGTTGACCTGACCGCCAAAGCGCTCAGAGGCTACACCGACCCGGATTCCTTTACGGGCCGCATAGACCGCAGCCGCAGCACCGGCCGGGCCACCGCCCACAATCAGAACATCAAAGGGCTCGCGTGCGTCGAGTTTCTCAGCTTCGCGAGACGCAGCGCCCTTGTCGAGCCGCGCCACGATTTCCTCCAGAGACATGCGACCCGAGCCGAATACCTCACCGTTCAAAAACACCATGGGAACGGCCATGATCTCGCGCTTTGACACTTCAGACTGAAACGCGCCACCCTCGATCACCACCGTGTCGATACGCGGATTGAGAATCGCCATGAGAGACAGAGCCTGAACCACGTCCGGGCAGTTATGGCACGACAGAGACATAAACACTTCAAACTGCAAGGGCTCCTCGAGGGTCCGAATGCTGTCCATCAGAGCTGCATCAACCTTGGGCGGGTGACCGCCCGTCCAGAGCAGCGCCAGCACCAGCGACGTAAATTCATGTCCCAGAGGAACGCCGGCAAATCGAACGCCATGCTCAGAATCGTGTGGCGCCACCAAAAAAGACGGCCGGCGAACGTCATGCCCGTTTAGCTCAAGAGACACCTGGTCGCTTAAGTCGTCGATCGCGCGCAGCAGATCGAGCGTCTCGGCTGATGCGGCGCTGTCATCCAGCGATGCAATCAGACGGATAGGCCTGCGCAAAAGCGCCAGGTACTGCCGCAACTGATCCTTGAGATTCGAATCCAGCATGACGTTCTCCCCGATTAGACAGTCTTCAGATCTTGCCGACCAGATCAAGCGATGGCGCCAGAGTCTTCGCACCCTCCTGCCACTTGGCAGGGCATACCTGACCCGGATTGTTCGCTACGAACTGGGCTGCCTTCAGTTTGCGTACGGTTTCCTTCACATCGCGAGCAATCGCGTTGTCGTGGATCTCAATGGTCTTGATGACGCCTTCGGGGTTGATGACAAAGGTGCCGCGCAAGGCCAGGCCTTCTTCCTCAATGTGCACGCCGAATGCCCGCGTCAGACGGTGCGTGGGGTCGGCCACCAGCGGAAAACGGGCTTTGCCGACGGCTGCGCTGGTCTCATGCCAGACCTTGTGCGAAAACTGCGTATCGGTCGTCACGATATAGACCTCGGCGCCTGCCTCCTGAAACTCAGCATAGTTATCGGCCGCGTCTTCAATCTCGGTGGGGCAATTGAAGGTAAAGGCAGCGGGCATGAAGATCAGTACCGACCATTTGCCTGTCAGAGACTGCTCGGTCAGCTCAATAAACTCGCCCTTTCCCGAGCGGTTAACGAAAGCATTGGCTTTGAAAGGCTGTACGCGGGTGTTGATCAGAGACATGGTGACTTCCTTTTATGTTTGGAGGAGAGGCAGGATTTGTTTTAAACGGCTGACACGGCGTTCAGCACGAGCCGAATGATAGGTATATACAATCATTACGGATAATTGATAGTTTTCATCGATTAGATAGACGAAAGCCATCAGCGCAGCTGCGTTAGCTCGCAAGCGGGGCCTGGGCGTAATACAGTCCCGATCGAAACCGCCGAGTCGTTAAGGACACACCATGCAGCTCTACATTGGAAACAAAAACTATTCCTCGTGGTCCATGCGCCCCTGGGTACTGATGCGCGAGGCGCAGATCGAGTTTGAAGAAATCATGGTGCGATTCGATGGCTTTACTCCCGACTCGCGCTTCAAGCAGTCAGTCGCTTCAATCAGCCCCACCGGCCAGGTACCCATCCTGGTTGACGACGGCCTGGTGGTATGGGACACATTGGCCATTGCCGAATATCTTGCAGAGAAGTTCCCCGAAAAGCGGCTTTGGCCCGATGACCATGCCGCGCGAGCTCGCGCGCGAAGTCTGTGCGCCGAAATGCACAGCGGATTCTCCGCACTTCGAAACGCATGTCCTATGAATATTGAGGCGCATCTGCCGCATGTCGGTGCGCTTGCAATGCGCGACAAGCCCGCCGTACGCCATGATCTCAAGCGCCTGATCGAGATGTGGACGACGCAATTGAAAGATCACGGCGGGCCCATGCTGTTTGGGCGTTTCTGCATCGCTGACGCCTTCTTCGCCCCGGTGGTCATGCGTTTAAAAACCTACGTACTACCCGTACCCGCTGAGGTCAGCGCCTACATGCAACGGGTTATCGCGACGACTGGGGTCGCAGCCTGGATTCGCGATGCGCTTCAAGAGCATGATTTTCTTGATTTTGAAGAGCCCTATCGGCTGCGAACCTGAGTGCTGATCGGCTGAGACCTCGGCTTTTACCCCGATCATCAGCATCGTCAAAGCTATGTTGACTCACAGGGCCTGTCATCGTTTTGTCATCTCGTTGCACGACCATTCAAACACCATTGATTCCCTCGCGAGAAAGCCATGAAAGTAGGCATCAACGGAATGGGGCGTATTGGACGACTGGCACTCAGAGCAGCCTTCGGAGCTGTCGAGCGGCCCGATGACGACCCGCGTGCGGGCAACCGCCTCACTGTTGTTCACCTGAACGAAATCAAAGGTGGCGCGGCCACGACCGCTCATCTGCTGACCTTCGATTCAGTGCAGGGCCGGTGGAAGTCCGACATCGTGGCCGAGGGCGAAGACAAGATCCGTATCGGTGGCCGCACCCTAACCTTCAGTCAGCATAGTGCAACCGACGACATCCCCTGGGGTGAACTCGGAGTCGATGTGGTGCTTGAATGCACCGGGAAATTCCTCACCCCGGAAACCCTGCAAGGGCATCTTAAGCGGGGTGCCAAGCGGGTTATCGTGGCCGCGCCAGTCAAGACCAGCGAGGTGCTGAACATCGTCATGGGGGTGAATGATCACCTTTATGACCCAGCCCGGCATCGTATCGTTACCGCAGCATCATGCACGACCAACTGCCTGGCACCAGTGGTTAAAGTCATCCATGAGGCGATCGGAATTCGACATGGTCAGATCACGACGCTGCACGACCCGACCAATACCAATCAGGTTGTAGACGCGCCCCATAAAGACCTACGCCGTGCCCGTAGTGCCATGATCAATCTGGCACCGACCACCACCGGTAGCGCCACCGCAATTGCGTTGATTTATCCTGAGCTAAAGGGGAAGCTCAACGGACATGCGGTGCGCGTGCCAGCCCTGAACGCATCCCTCACGGACTGCGTATTCGAGCTTAAGCGGGCAACAACTGTCGAGGAAATCAACGGTCTGTTTCGTGCAGCGGCCCAGCCAGGGTCACCCATGGCTGGCATCCTCGGTTACGAGGAGCGTCCCCTGGTAAGTTCTGACTACGCAAGGGATACACGCAGCTCAATCATCGATGCGCTCTCAACCATGGTCACCGACGAGACGCTGCTCAAGGTGTACGCGTGGTATGACAACGAAATGGGCTATGCCACCCGCATGGTCGACCTCGCATGTCATCTTGAGCAGTCGGGCCTTGAATGAATCAGGCTGAACGTCAGTACGCCATTGTCACGGCTGCCTATTGGGGCTTCACGCTGACCGATGGCGCACTACGGATGTTGGTTCTGCTGCATTTTTATCGACTCGGATATTCTCCGTTTACGCTGGCATTCCTGTTTCTGCTGTACGAGGCCGCTGGCATTCTGGCGAATCTGCTCGGTGGCTGGCTGGCCACCCGGCACGGCATTACGCGCATGCTCATCGTAGGCCTGGTCACGCAAATTGCCGGCTTCATGCTGCTGTCCATGCTTAATCCCAATTGGGCCACGGCGATGTCCATTGCGTGGGTTGTCGTGGCTCAGGGCGTCTGCGGCGTTGCGAAAGATCTGACCAAAACCGCCAGCAAGTCGGCTATCAAGCTTACCCAATCGCAGGCCCGAGAACAGGGGACTGGCCAGCTGTTCAAGTGGGTCGCCTGGTTTACGGGCAGCAAGAATGCCATGAAGGGCTTCGGCTTTTTTCTGGGAGGCCTCATTCTTCAGCATCTGGGATTTCAGGGCGCGCTGTGGGCCATGGCAGCCTTACTGGCGCTGGTTCTGTGCGGCGTTCTGCGGTTGCTCCCGTCTCAAATGGGCCAAAGCAAGGCCTCGCGGTCAGCCCGAGAGCTGTTTGCCAAAAGCCGTGGGTTGAATATTCTTGCCGCGGCCCGGGTCGCTTTGTTCGGTGCGCGCGATGTCTGGTTCGTGGTCGGTGTGCCGGTATTTCTGTACTCGGTCGGTTGGACATTCACCGAGGTGGGCGCATTCCTGGCAGCCTGGACCATAGGGTACGGCCTCGTGCAGGCACTGGCGCCCAGCCTGGTTCGTCGCAGTAGCGACGGTCTCAGCCGCGAAGTCCCCGCGGCACGTCTGTGGTCGGCGCTGTTAGTCGTATTACCGCTTGCCTTGGCCGGCGCACTGCTTGCCAAAGTGTCTGCATTCGACTGGGTCCTGATAGGCGGCCTTGCGCTATTCGGCTTTGCATTTGCCGTGAACTCTTCGGTGCACTCGTATCTTGTACTGGCGTACGCCGGTTCAGAAAAAGCGGCCGAAGATGTCGGCTTTTACTACGCGGCCAATGCTCTGGGACGATTCATCGGCACCCTGTTATCAGGCGTTTTATACCAATGGGGAGGTCTGCTGTATGCGCTGCTGGGCTCGGCTGTGATGCTTGGCATATGCTGGATAGTGACTGTGGCCTTACCCGCCCAGCGTCGCTGAGGCTCGCGACAACAACATCAGCGAACCGGTTCAATGCCGGTTATGACGTACGCGCTGCCCGACTTCTCAACACTAAATTTCACCTGATCTCCGGGCTTAACCTTGTCAAGTAGCGCGGCGTCTCTCACCTGAAACACCATCGTCATGGGTGGCATGTCCAGACTCTTGATCTCACCGTGCCGCACAGTGAGCTTACCGGCGTCTTTGTCGACCCGCCGCACCTCACCATCGACCTGTTCGCCGCTGGGGGCCTGAGCGACCATAATCGTACCCACCATGCCAGCCTGAAAATGTCCCGCAATGAGGCAGGCAAACTCGAACTGACCCGCGCGGTTAAAAGTCCAAATGATTTCGCCAGTCTGCCCCGGCTCTACATGGGCCATGTACGGCTCGTCGTGCTCCATGTTGGGAAACTTCAGCATCAGCTCGGCATGCTTAGCATTTTCAGCTTTGGTTCCAATGACGAATTCATGCATGACCTTGCCGGTGTTATGAACCCGAAAGCGCACCGTCTCGTTGAGTCGTACCTCGATACGATCTGGCGAAAATCGCATGTTGTCGCTCATGCGAACCTCGACCGTGCGCCCCGCCGACTTCAACTCACCCGCAATGCCCCACTCTTTTTGTTCTTTTTGGACCGCACCGGGCTTGCGGGAATGATGTTCACTGCCGTGGGCATACGCCATGGACGACAGGCCAAGTCCCAGGCTTGCGCTTGCCAGCGCGGCAAGCAAAACGCCGCCAGTTTTAGATGCCATGATCAGATCTCCGATTGGATGCAATAAAGTCAATCATTGAGCGAACCGCAGCCGTCAATGGCCACTGTGCTTGCCATTAGGTTTTCGCGCCTTCACCTCAATACTGTTTGCAGGGCGATGCACCGGTGGCATAGATACACCGCCCTCAGCTTTGAAGCGCGCCGGCTCAGGCAGGCTGCCCGTAAACTCATAGGCGACCGTTCCCGGGGGATGCTGATACCAGCCCGGATCACTGTAGTCACCCGGCTTCTGGTCTCGCCGAACCTTCACCATGCTAAACATACCGCCCATCCCCACCGCGCCAAAAGGACCCTGCCCTGTCATCATGGGTGCCGTGTTGTCAGGCAAAGGCATCTCCATTTCGGTCATGTCCTTCATGCCGCGTTCGCCCATCACCATGTAGTCTGGGATCAGCCGTGTGATCTTGCCAGCCAGACCCGAATGATCGACACCAATCATGGTCGGGACGTTATGGCCCATCGCATTCATGGTGTGGTGGCTTTTGTGGCAATGAAAGGCCCAATCACCCTCTTCGTCCGCGACAAACTCGATCTGCCGCATCTGCCCGACGGCGATATCAGCGGTGACCTCATACTGTCGCGTGGTCATCGGTGTGGGGCCACCGTCAGTACCGGTAATCAGAAACTCATGCCCGTGCAGGTGTATGGGGTGATTGGTCATGGTGAGGTTACCGACGCGAATTCGAATCTTATCCATGTGTCGTACCACCAGCGGATCAATGCCAGGGAATATGCGGCTGTTCCAACTCCAGAGGTTGAAATCAAGCATGGTCATCACCTTGGGTGTGGCGCTGCCCGGGTCTATGTCGTAGGCATTGAGCAGAAAACAGAAATCACGGTCGACCTCTGCGATCAAGGGATGCTTATTCTTAGGATGAGTCACCCAGAAACCCATCATGCCCATGGCCATCTGTACCATTTCATCGGCATGGGGGTGGTACATAAACGTACCTGGCCGACGCGCGACAAACTCATACACAAATGTTTTTCCCGGTGGAATGCCCGGCTGATTGAGTCCGGTCACCCCGTCCATGCCGTTGGGAAGACGCTGGCCGTGCCAGTGAATGCTGGTGAGTTCACCCAGTTTGTTGGTGACAAAAAGGCGCACGCGATCGCCCTCAACCACTTCGATAGTGGGTCCGGGACTCTGCCCGTTGTAACCCCACAAATGCGCTTTGAAGCCAGGGGCCATCTCGCGCACGACCGGCTCAGCAACCAGGTGAAACTCTTTCACGCCCTGATTCATTCGCCAGGGCGCAGTCCAGCCGTTTAAGGTTACCACCGGGTTATAGGGTCGTCCGGTCGCAGGAAACAGTGGCGGCATGGTGTCTGGCCGGGTCTGTATGACGGGCTCCGGTAATGCGGCCATGGCCACCTTGCTCACCGCACTCACTGACACAGCGGCGGCCGCCAGGCCGGCACCACCTAAAAATTTTCGTCGGGCAAACATCGTTAAATTCCTCTACAAACTAACGCTCGGCTGGGCCTGATCAATGCCCAGCGCCACCCGCCTCTTTGACCACCATCGCAGGGCCGGCCGCAGGGCTTAAGGTCGACTTACCGACCAGGGCCATATCGAGATCGGTCTGCGCAATCCAGAAATCCCGCAGCGCATCGATAGCCCCATTAACACTGGCAATCTGAGAACGCGCATCCGCCAGCAATTCAAATACTCCGATCAGCATGGCGTTGTAGCGCAGCAGATTTTCTTCGGCTATTCGCGCTCTGATCGGTACGATCTCGTCGCGATGGTGTCGGGCAATATCCCACGCTGATCGATAGACGCTATAAGCCTCGCGCACCTCAGACCGCGCATTGATGGCTATTTCAGCCGCGTGGTGCAGGGCCTGCCAGTAGACATGCTCGGCACGTGCAACACGAGCATCGCCCCAGTCAAACAGCGGCAACTCAAGACTGACTTCCCATCCGCGCTGGATAGGCGCTTCGTTTGAACTGTTACGAACAAGGCCCAGCTCAAGCACATTGACGAAGCGCGTCGTGCGCGTCAGACCTAAGTTACGCGCGGTCGCCTGCGCACCCAGTCGCGCTGCCGAGACGTCGAGTCGCTGCTCCATTGCGGTACGTTCAAGGTCAGCCAGGTTGCGGGCCTGCTTCGGCAGCTCAGGCAGACGCTCGGGCAGACGAAACTCGGTCTGCGTACCCCATACGCCCAACAGCCTGATCAGACGTTCGCGGGTCGCCCGCTGATGTTGCTCAGCGCGCACCAGGTTAAGCGCTGCATCCGCGTAAAAAGCCTGCTCTCGCGCCTGCTGCAGTTTATTAAAGTTGCCGACCTGGGCCATACGGCGCGCAAGCTCAGCACTGGCCTCAGCGGCCTGCATGACCTGTCGACTGTAGCGCACCGACTCGTGCGCCGCCACGGCCTGGATCCAGGCCTTACGGGTGTCCGCCGCCAGCGACAGCACCCGAGCGGCCAGCGACATCTGCGCCTGTTCAAGACGCCGTGCCTCGATCTGCTGTACCCATGGCAGGACCAGCAGGCGTGCGAGACTCAGGTGAAAACCACGCTCGAGCTCGACCTCATCGCCTTTGGTCAAGCGGCCAAAACTCACCCCTGGGTTGGGTAGTCGCCCAGCCTGCACCACCTGCGCTTCGGTGATGCCCAACTCTGAGTAAGCGGCCTGAAGCCCGCGATTGTTAATCAGCGCGACCTGAACCGCTTCGTCCATACCCAAAGGCTTGCCCAGCAGCTCGGCCACACGCTGATCGATACGGACCTGGTCATCCGGTTGTCGCGCCCAGATGAGCTGAGCAGACGCACCCAGGTGATCCCCCGTAGCCTTGCGCACTGCATCGAAACTGGCTTCCGGGCTCACGCTTGCGCAACCGGCCAAGGCCAGCGCCGCGATCCCAATATACAGCCTCATCATGATGGGCAACCGCACCGCGCGAGACCTGCGTTCGTGTTCAAGGCTCATGGCGTTTCCCCATCAGTGTGCTTTATGCCCGCCTTGCCCGGGTGCAGGGCCAGGCGCGTCAGACTGCTGTGCCTCGCGGGCGTAGGCTTTCCAACCACCGATGCGATTGACTGTCTCGTTGGCATCTTTCCAGCGCACCGCCTTGTTATCGCCAAGCGCGCGGTAGCCCGCAAGAGGTGATTGATAGGTCAGTGCAGGTACTGGGGCTCGTGGATCAAGCGGATCAGCTCGTGCGGCCCGATCGGATACGCTTTGGGCACGCATGGGTGTAGCAGCCACCAACAGCGCGGCGACAATCAACGCCTGATGGCTTCGAACGGCAGTCCAATGGGTCGGCATAAGGTCCTCGTAAGGGTTCGATCGCAAGCACGGCAACCCCGCAGGGTGAACGCAAGGAAGTCTGCACGCACAGATGCTTGGGCGGTGCTCATGGGTTGACCTGCAATCGGGCCACCAGCGGCCCTATCGGATATTTCGGTCTTAGAGCGCAGCCCGACTCAGACGAGCTCAAACCTTGGCGGTCTGTCGGGCAAATCGGGCAGGTACGAGGCCATAAAGGCCGGGGGTAAAGCGGGTATGGAATACCCGATCAGGGCTTCGCCAGCCGACCAAAGCCCAGCGAGCAAAGCCATGGGCGCACAACAGGCTGCGCATACACTACAGTCTGCCCCGGGCATGTGCCGGGGAACATGTTCGTCTGAATGAGCCTCGCACTCGGCACCATGGGCAGCCGTGGCCTCGTGCAGCGCTGGTTCGCCCCATGCCTGATGTTGATGCATTGAGGCGGAGTGAGCGTGCGCCTGCAGGGGAATGGCCAGCGCCATTGCCCAGATCAGAAAGATGCGCACGAGATGTTTCATAGAGGCTTGGCGTTTGACTTAAACCGCATAACAGTAGGTAGCGTAGCACTAACCTGCCCAGTCTTTTACAAAACACTGTTTCGATATAAGAATACGCGCAGAGTCTAAATCCGCCTGCTGGCCTCATCCTGACCGGCATCCAACAGGGTCGATATGAAGAAAACATTTCCACTCGCGCCCGACCAGCAGGTCAGCTTGTCCAACTGGCGAACACCTCCGTTTAATCGCTGGGCCTTCAACCATGTCAGCGAACTGGTGCCTTCGGCGATGATTAGCGCTCACCCGCGTGCCGATTCGCTCCCGGTTCAGCCCATCGATTTAAGCCGCTTCACCGTGCGCTACGAACAGGCCGACTGGACGCTAGACCAATGGCTGCAACAAACCTATACCGATTCGCTGGTGGTGATGAAGAACGGGCATATTGCCTACGAGTACTACGCCGAGGGCCAATCGCCCAGTGTTCCTCACATCTGGATGTCGGTTTCCAAGTCAGTGCTGGGCTTGATGGCAGGCATCATGGCCGAGAAATATCAGATCGATCTCGATTCACCGCTGGTCAGGCATATTCCTGAGTTGCAGGGCTCGGCATTCGAAGGCGCCACGATTCGTCATGCGCTCGATATGCGGGTTGGCATACAGTTCAACGAGGATTATCACGCGCGTGACGGTGCCATCATTGAATATCGCAAATCCCACCTTTGGGACCCAACGCCGGTCGGTGAACCACAGACCGATCTGAGACACTTTTTTTCCACTTTGCGCACGCGCGACGGCGAACACGGTGGTCGCTTTCACTATGTGTCTCCCAACACCGATCTGCTGGGCTGGCTGATTGAGCGCACAACCGGTGAGCGATACGCCGACCTGCTGAGTGACTGGCTCTGGAAACCCATCAACGCCGAGCGGGATGCCTACATCACGGTCGATCGAATGGGAGCACCGCGCTGCGCGGGCGGCCTGTGCGCAGTACCACGCGACATGGCTCGGGTCGGTCGGCTTCTGGTTGCGGGCGGAAGGGTCGGCAACGTACAGGTTGTTCCCAAGCAGTGGGTTGATGACATTCTCAGCTTTGACGGACGACAAGCCTGGCGAGGCGGCGACTTCTTTGATCTATTCGATCAGGCCGACATGCATTACCGCAGCAAGTGGTATGTCAAGCGTGCAGACCGCCCCCTGGTTTCTGGCGTGGGGGTTTTTGGACAGCATGTCTTCGTCGATCCAGCTGCAGACCTGGTCATCGCCAAGTGCTCGTCGCAACCGCTGCCACTTGAGAAATCTTTCATCTCGATGACGATGGCCGGCATTGAAGGTCTGCGTCAGATGCTGAGGTAAGGTTTTGACAAAGCATCTGATCACCATCGCCGATCTGAACCCTGACGATGTCGATGCGATCTTCGCGCTCGTCGGATCACAATCATTTGAGTTTTCAGCCCGTAGAGCCGTGGCCTGGTCTTTTGAGGGCAACGGTATTCGTACTCGAGCGTCGTTCATTCAGGCCTTCAGAGAGCTGCGTCTTTCGTTTACTGAGCTACCTAACCTGCTCAAGACCCACGAACGGGCTCACGACCTGGCGGCTTATCTCGCGCCACTGTTTGATCTCTTCGTCATCCGCGAATCTGATCACGGGCGGCTGGCTGACTTTGCGCATTTCAGCCCGAGCCCCGTCATCAATGCAATGTCAGCGCAGGCACACCCCTGCGAGGTACTGACGGACGCTTACTTTATTCAGCAATCGATTAAGCCGCTGCGTGATGCGCGCATCGTGCTCTGGGGACCGACCACCAATGTTTATCATTCATGGCATGAGCTGGCGGCGCTGCTGGGCTTTTCGGTGATACAGGTCTGTGATCAGTCTGAACACGAAAACCTGTCGAACGTGAAATTTTCCGTATCACCCCCCTCTATCGCTGATGTGGTCATAACCGACAGGCACCCAGCAGCGGTTGAGAACGCGTTCTGCCCACTGACGCTTGCGCACCTTCAATCCATGGGTAAACCAGCCCTGCTGCCAACGCCGCCTTTTAGCGTCGGCGGTGAAATGTTGTTTGACCCCGCGAGCTACCCAGAGTTTGTAGGCTACGAGCAAAAATCGTTGCTTGTTCCAGTACAGAAGGCCGTGATCACTCACCTGCTGAACACTGAATAAGCGTTGTCAGCACAACCATTCTCGCATCGCGACGACGCAATTCTGAAGCTCTCTGGTTCAGCCGCACAAACTCGCTTGTGGCCCCTTATCGCTCAGCGCCACTCAAGCGGCGTAATGCTACTGAAATTGTCCGTCCATAAGCCAACGCCCGGAATGTCGTACTGCGTTGTACCAACGATTTTTCCTTGCGCATCGCGTATCGGACGATCAACCGACGGATAGGCAGCGATGTACTGGGCATCTTTAGTCAGAATCATGTAGTGATTCTCACGAATAAAGCGCTCAGGATCTTTTTCCTGAAACTTGCTGCGTACCGTGAGTCCAAGCACCTCGGCCTGGCGTTTAACCACAGGATAAAGATTCAGATAAGCGTTGGTAATATTGACGACGAGAAAGCCGCCGGGCTTCAGGTGCGCCGCATATGCTTCAAAGGCCTCGCGGGTCAATAAATGCACGGGCACTGACCCACCACTGAAGGCCGCCAAAAGAATCAGGTCATAGCGCTTATCTTCCGGCAACTGGGCGAAACTCAGGCGCGCATCACCAATGATCACACGCAATTCACGCGCCGCAGAACCCGATAGAAAGCTGAAATAGCCGCGGGCGATCCTTTCAGCCTCTGGGTTGATCTCAAAGAAATCGTAGCGATCGGTGGGCCGGGCATAAGCAGCGACTGTCCCCGCACCCAGGCCGGTTACCGCGACGTCGATGGACGGATTCTTTGATTTGAGGTATTCCAGCGTCTCGCCGATGCCACTTTTACCATCGTAATAACTGACAGGTTTTTGCTCGATTCCGGGTGCGATCATCTGAATACCATGCGTGATCTGACCACTGTAAAAAACGCGATGGTCTCGAGACGGCTCTGCGGGGAATTTGCGCTCGACCACAGCCACCACGCCGTAAAAATTACGCGACTGATCCAGAGCGACTTCATTGACGCCACTGGCTGAGGTCACCCGTGCTCGAATCGGGTTATCCCACCAGAAGGCAAGCCCGGCGCACAGGACAAGAGCCGCTCCCGTTGATAGACCTAAGCCTGCCTTGCGCTGAGAAGCACGATCAGAGGCGCCCGCGCGACGCAGTCGAATCTCACGGCTGAGAACCTGCACACACAGTGCGGCCGCAGCAGCCAGCCCAATGGGCCATTCGTGAAAATCATTAAACAGGTGAGTGGCAATCAAGGCGATGAATAGTCCTCCACATGCGCCGCCGAAAGACATCCAGAGATAGTAGGCCGTCAGCCGCGAAGAATCGGCGGGACGACGCCGATAGAGTTCACCGTGACAGACCAGGCACACCAGGAACAACATGACGGCGAACAGATAACGAAGCTCGGTCGCACCGTAGCTCCAGCCCCAGTCAAAAAACCCGGGAATAACGTGACGGCCCGCCACAAAGAGCACTGCACAAAGCCCAAGAGCGGCAACCAGACCTGGGCGGTACCAGCGCGAGTGATCAAAGCTGACAATGAATGACAGCAGGTAGATCGATAGCGTCAGAATCCAGAGCCGGGGCTCGGGCGCGATGTTGTGGCTCGCCTGGTCGGTAGTGGCTATAAATAGCATTGACGCCAGAGCGGGCAGCAAAATCCATGCAGCCACCTCTTTCGCTCTTGATGCTGGCGACTGTTGAGCGGTACTCGGGAGGCTGCCTCGCCCCTGACTTGGCAACGCGGTCGGCGCACCACCCGATGTCATCTCCGCCTGTGGGTTAGGCGCCGAATTCGCCGCACCCTGCTGCAGCGCCCGGCTGGACATTAACTCAGCCTTCTGATGAGACTCGACCTCACGCGCCTGAAAAAGAGCGACGGCGCCGCAGCCCAGTGCAAAAAGCCAGAAACCCCAGGTCCACCCAGCGCCGATGACTGGCAACTCAAACCAGGGCTCAAACAGATACGGAAACGAAAGCAGCGCAAGCAGTGAACCCAGGTTAGACAGGGCAAAGAGTCGATAGACCGCACTGCCAACGCGAGCCCGGGCAAACCAGTGTTGCAGCAATGGACCCGTACTTGCGAGACAGAAGTAGGGCAGCCCCACGCTCAGGGTCAGGATCCACAGAATTTGCGACACCGGCGACTGCACGCCCTCGGGGCGCAGGCCAGCGTGGGGAATCACCGATTGAGCAAGAAGAGCCGCACACGCCAGCAGCGTCACGTGGATCAGGGCCTGACGGCGCGCCGATTGAATCGATGCCAGCGAATGTGCATACAGATAGCCGCCAAACAATGCACACTGGAAAAACAGCATGGCTGCGGTCCAGACCGCCGGACCACCCCCAAACCAGGGCAGGATAGCCTTACTCACCATAGGCTGCACCTGAAAGAGCAAAAAGGCGCTGACAAAGATGGTCAGGGAAAAAACAGCTATCTGCAAAGCCCTTATGAAGCCGCTGGATGAAGTACTCATTCGCAAACCTTGAATTCGTCAGATAACAAAGCGGGTCAGCACCGCCGCAGCCAGAACGATGTGCAACATCGTGATCAGCACCGACAGGCCATGCAGGTATTTAAACCCACGGTGATTGCCGGAGTCAGAGGCGGCGTTGATAGCGGGCATCAGTACCTGGCGGGTTGGAATCGTCGACAGAGCAATCACTGCCATCAGCCATGCCGACCAGGTGTCCAGCGTCCATAACAGAGCGCCGGCAACAGCTGCAGTGATCATCACCCACAGATAAAACGGAGGAAACGCCCGTCGAATAACAGTTCTGGCCAAGGGCTGCGGCAGCGCTGAAAAAAGCAATGCAGCGAAACCGAAGGAAAAAAGTGTCATGCCGCCAAACAGCAGCGACACGGTTCCAAGCGATAAAGCCAGTTGCCAGACTGGCCATAAAGACCACAACGACAGGTCCATGAGAAGTTCCCGGGAAACGACAAGCGCGCATGCTAGCAGCGTGAGGGAAACAACTGCCCGCGCAGGGACATCGCCCAAACTCCTGTAGCTTAATTGTTTACGCTAACTACATGAAGCTAATTTCTGTCGCCTTTTTTCTGAGCATCGCTCTGGCTGCTGCCGCTCAGCCAAACGACATGGTGAAGATACCTGCGGGCCCGTTCACCATGGGAAGCAACGACGGCCATGAAGATGAAAGGCCCGCGCATACGGTCACGCTAGCCTCCTTCGACATTGATCGGTTGCAGGTCAGCAATGCCGAGTTTGCACGGTTTCTTGAACATCACGGCATAAGCGATTCCAGCGGACGTCGATACTTCGACTGGGATGATCGCGATGCCCGTATCCATCGTATTAATGGCGTGTGGCGTGCTGACCCTGGCTTTGAAGATCACCCCGTAGTCGAAGCAAGCTGGCTAGGCGCGCTCACCTATTGTCAATCACTTGGCAAACGACTGCCCACCGAAGCCGAGTGGGAGAAGGCTGCGCGAGGCACCGATGCACGTCGATACCCCTGGGGCGAAGAGGCTCCAACCAGCCTTCAGGCACGCTTTGCCAGCGGCTGGAACGAGACCGCCTCGGTCACAGCCCATACAAGTTACCCAAGCCCCTACGGTGTGGTGGGTATGGCGGGCAATGCCTGGCACTGGGTATCAAGCGCCTATCGACCCTATCCCTATCGTAATGATGACGGGCGTGAAGACCTCGCTCCCGGCCCAGTGAGGGCGACGCGCGGTGGTGGCCATGACTCTGGCGCGACTGAACTTCGAACGGCTGAACGCGGCCGAACGCTTTCCAGAGCTCCCGCGGCAGGGCACCACAATATTGGTTTCAGGTGTGCGCGATAGGTTGTAGTGCCAGCTACGTTCACACCGAACACTCAGCCTGAATATCGTGCGGCGTATTCTCGAAAAGTAGCGTTTCGAGCATCAAGCGCTTCCTGCGTGGCCGGCACCATGATGGGGGCGCCTTCATGTGCGAACGCCTGGCATTGCTCGACATAGGGTCGCAGCTGCTCGTGGTACAGCGGTCTGACTTTTTCCATGTCTGCACCGCATTCGGTCCAGACCGTTGCCAGTGTTTCGGCTGACACCATGGCAAGCGTGGTTCCCATACCTGACAGCAGGGCTGCGCAGTGGCCTGCATCACCAATAACCGCGACCCTGCCCTTAATCCAGCTGGGCATATGGGTCTGACTAACCGAGTCAAAGTAAAAACCTTTGGCCTCGGGATCGGCGAACGCGGCACGCAGCGCCGGCACCTGCCAGGCATCGACGCGAGACAGCAGGCTGTCAATAATCACGCGCTGCGACTGCGAATCGCGGTGGTCATAGTCGAGCTCACTGCTGGCTGCCAGAAGCATCGCTTGAGGCCCGTCGCCCGCATCACGAACGACCAGCGTGAGACCCGGCACATTGAGCATGGCTCGCTGCCATTGACGCGTGTTGGGCAAGTCAACCAGCGCGACGTAATAGCCAAAGTGACGCACAAAATTTTTCTCAGGCCCAAACGTAAGTCGACGCACTGTGGAGTGTAATCCGTCAGCGCCAATAACAAGATCATAGCGA
>JBDLQY010000250.1:0-2515 GCA_039800325.1 Pseudomonadota bacterium
TTCTTCATTGAGGTCAGTAATGGTCAGTCCGATAAAGTGCCCGACGATTACCGGCGCCGACAGACCCTGAAGAACGCCGAGCGCTACATCACGCCAGAGCTCAAACGCTTTGAAGACAAGGCGCTCTCCGCACGCGAGCGAGCTTTAGCGCGCGAACGTCAGCTGTACGATCAGCTGGTGAGCGAGCTTGCGGCTTCAGTATCGACCTGGCAGCGCATCGGGCAGGCACTTGCCGAGATCGATGTGCTGTCCACACTGGCCGAACGTGCAGGCGCTCTCAACTGGGTACGACCGCGCTTTACGCAGACCGCTGGCATACATATTCGCGGTGCACGGCATCCGGTGGTGCAGGCCCAGGTTGAGCGTTACATTCCCAACGATTGTGTCATGCGCGAATCGCGTCGCATGATGATCATCACGGGCCCCAATATGGGTGGCAAGTCCACCTATATGCGTTCGGTAGCACTGGTGACGTTGCTGGGTTGGTGCGGAAGTTTTGTGCCCGCCGATGAATGCGAGCTGGGCCCGATCGACCGTATTTTTACGCGTATTGGCGCCTCAGACGATCTGGCCGGGGGACGCTCGACCTTCATGGTCGAGATGACGGAAGCAGCGGCCATCCTCAATGCAGCGACTGATCGGTCTCTGGTGCTGATGGACGAGATCGGACGCGGCACATCCACCTTCGATGGCTTGTCGCTGGCTCATGCCATCGCTTCGCGACTGCTGACGCACAACCGAAGCCTGACCCTGTTTGCCACACACTACTTTGAACTGACGCAGCTGGCAGCCACACAGGCAGGCGCGGTCAACATGCATCTGGCTGCGGCCGAACACCGCGGCGGCATTGCCTTTCTGCACGAACTACGCGAAGGGCCCGCTAGTCGCAGCTATGGCCTGCAGGTTGCTCGCCTGGCGGGCGTTCCGGCACCGGTGATCCGGGCGGCCGGGTCGCTGCTGGCTGAGCTTGAAACCCGAGCACGCGCCGATGATTCTCAGTTCGACCTATTTGGCGTAAACGACCTATCGATCGAAGACAATAAGCCGCAGACCGTTTCGGACACGCGACACCCCAATCACGGCGAGCACAGTGCAGCTTTAGCGGGTATCGATATCACGGCCCTTTCAGCTTTTCTTGATGCGCTTCATGCACTGCAGCCTGATGCGCTCAGCCCCCGCGAAGCGCTCGAGCAGCTCTATGCGCTGCGCACCCAGCTTGACCAGCTGAAGTCAGACCCGCATTAAGACATGCAGGGCATCGCTGGGGCGTCCATTGTGAATGCGCGTCGACGCAGGCTTTTGAGAGGGCTTGGCGCGCTGTCGGCCACCATCGTCGTCGGCAACAACAGCCAGGCCCAGCGCGCAGAGTCCGGCGACGCAAGCGGGTCCCTGATCAAACCGAGGCCGTTTGAGCAGGGCCCACATGACGCCTTCAGCTTTAGCGGGGCGCAAGCCCCCTCGGCGGACCCGCCGTCAGGTTCGCAAATGCGCATCGCCCTGATCGGCGATATTCCCTACAGCCGATATGAAGAGCAGCGTCTGCTGGGCTTATGGCAGCAGCTAAGGGGTCAAGTCGACCTGGTCGTACACCTGGGCGACATCAAGGGCGGCCTTGAATCATGCTCGGATGAACTTTTATCGCGTAGGCTGTCGCTGCTTCAGCAGTGTCCCTGCCCGCTTATTCTGGTTCTGGGCGATAACGAATGGACCGATTGCAATCGGGTGCTGGCGGGCGAGTTCGACCCGCATGAACGTCTCACCTGGTTGCGCAAGCGTCTTTTTTCGAGCGCGGCTTCCCTGGGCGCGCCCTGGCCTGCTGGCTGGTTACCGCTGCGCAGGCAATTCGACGATGAATCAATCGGTCTACCCGAGAATCTTTTTTGGGTCAGCGCAGATACCGGATTCATAACGCTGAATGTGCCGGGCTCTAACTATGGCCTCAATGCCAGCGGCCTTGATGATCAAAGCCTGAAGACGCTCAGACTGGCTAATGAGCGCTGGCTTAAGCTCGGCTTTGAGCGAGCGAGCTCATTGCGTCTGAAGGCGCTGGTCGTTGCACTGCACGCAGATCTGGGCTTTGAGCGCGAGCGTCACCCCAGTCTGCTTAAACCAGGACGCAAAGGCACGCGTGCCGATGAAGAGGACGGCTACGCAGATCTTCGTCGCTTACTCATCGACCTGAGTGACCGCTGGACCGGCGATGTGCTGCTGCTCAACGGTGACTCGCACCGGTACCGATTGGACCGACTGACCGCACGTCTGACCCGCATCCAGTGCTTCGGCAGTCCCTTTAATGCCTCATGGATTCGCCTCGAACGCAGACCGGAGGGGCGTGAAGCTTTTTCGATCGAGATTCGCCAGGTAGACGCGAACGTCGTGACTGGCTGAGTGATCACGCCATAGGCTGCACCGAGCATCAATGTCGTTGCCGGCTGACGAGGTGAAGCGCAGCACCCAGGTCACTGTCGGAGTCCGTCAGCAGACTCTCGCGATCGATCTCCTCTTCGCTGGCGGG
>JBDLQY010000251.1:0-17150 GCA_039800325.1 Pseudomonadota bacterium
TCATCGCAGCAATGCTGCCGTACTCTTCCGGGTAACCGATGACCGTTCCGATAGCGCGATCGAACACAAAGCGTGGTGTGCTCTGCCCGTCAAACCAGCTTGCGAAGCGCCGTTTGATCAGTGTTTCGGCGTCGGAGGCTGCTGAGGCGTTACCAGCCTGCTCGGCGATATTCATCACTTGTGCAAGCGCACCCAGGGTCTTGCCGGTCCAGTAGGTGCCGTGACCCATGCGCCCGAACATCGAGGGTGCCCGACGAATATCACCGGAGAGCATGCTGTCGAGTCGCTGAGCTGCTGATGTATCGGACAGCTTGGGCCAGTACGGAAGAACGCCCTGCCAGGCCAGCTCGGTCGTGAACTGGTTCGCGACAGCCAGGCGGATGCGACCGCGAACGCTGTCAAAGCCTTGAGCAAGCAGTGCTGTACCAGCCTTCAGGTGTTTGTGCTGATGCGGATAAAGGCCGATGAGGGGTGTGCTTTCTCCGCTGTCCATCGCCTGTGTGGTGAACTCAAAGCGGGACTCGATGCGTGCCTGACTTTCATCGAACTGCCAGTGCACCCGAGTGCTCTGAACGAACGCAAAGGCATGTCGGGCAAAGCGGGCGAGGGTTTCATCATCGGAGTCTGGTAAAGCAGCGATGCTTAAGAAGCGACCGCCTTCCGACAGGGACAGCGTGACCGCGTCTGAAGTTGTCTGCACCTGAGCGTTGGCGGGCGCGAAGATCGCCCAGCGTTGTCCCGACGGCT
Organism: Pseudomonadota bacterium; assembly: GCA_039800325.1. Lineage (GTDB taxonomy): Bacteria > Pseudomonadota > Gammaproteobacteria > Burkholderiales > Burkholderiaceae_E > SYIM01. The sequence goes on from JBDLQY010000251.1 coordinate 748, forward strand.
CTTGAGTCGCAATGACCTGACGGCCAGCGATGAGCACTGGTGATGACGTCCGTACCCCGTTAAGCAGGCTGACACTAACCGTGTTGGCGCTGGTTGTCAGGTATACATACGGACTGCCGTGCGCAATGCGTGCATCGAGGTACTGCTCGGCCTGGGCCATTCGCACCTGTATGTCCCAGTCGCCGGCATCATGAAGCCGCGCTGCATCGGGGGTGAACGAAGGGCTGCTAACCCGAAGGGCAGGGCGGTGCGGGAACTGGATTTCAGGCTGCTTGCCTGCCTGGGGCACCACGACGCCCTTAGGGTAAGCAATCTCGAAACCGCTTTCAAAGGCGCGCGCGCTGAGCGGGTGAGCGTGTAGAACATCGGACCAGCGCTCGTAGACCACCGAGGAATACCACTGGTTGGTGGGGACCGCGCGCTCGAGCATGGGGCCACTGCGCCAGGGCGCGGGCCTGGGCTGGAGGGCCTCGCTTCCACCGGGTGGCGCCGACCAGAGTCGAGCTGAGCCGATGGTCTCGAAGGCTTCACTGGCGGTCGCCATGTGTGTTGGTGCCAGGACGCTTAGTGTCGCCACAAGCAGTCCTTGCCATGCGTGTCGAACGGGGGATGAGGATGCCATGGAGGCCTCAGAAGACCCAGTTGGTGCCGACGGTGACAGACCCACCCGAGCGGTCATACAGTGAATTGAAGCCCAGAAAGAGATTGTCGGGCGCGCTGAGTGGCGCAGGTCCCAGGCGAGAGACCCGACTGAAGCCGACTCCGGCATAGACGCTTGCGCCCTTGTGAACTTCAGGCAGCTTCCGATAAACGCCCAGATTGGCGCTAAGGGCAGAGTTGCTCTGGCCCCACTCAATCGGGTTCTCACTAGACCCGCGGCCGAAGTACATGAGTGCCGCTGTGTACGTAAAGAGGCCGCGATAGTGACTCCAGCCCACCATGGCATCCGTGCTGGCGGCGCGGTAGCCTGCGTAATTCAGGGCGGCGCTACCGTAGTTAAAGCCGGCGTCGATGCCGTAGACGCAACCTTGCTGAGTATAGGTCGGCGGAATCGGGCCGTAGTTGCAGTTGATTGCCGAACCCGACCACTGGTTGTGTCGAATGCCGTAGGTCAGCATGTTCTCGGGGTTAGGCCAGTGATTACCCTGGAGCATAGCGACCGACTGACTGGGTTTACCAGCCTGGCGTGGCCGCGATGAATTCACCAAGGTGTCAGGATCGCCAATCCACCCCAATAACGCCGACTTTCCGAAGGAGGTCTGACGTGCGCCACTGGCCGACTGGAGGGTAAATTCAACCAGGTGCTTGTCGCGCGAGTATTGAACAAACAGCTCTACCAGCCGCGGCTCGGTAGGCGCTGGTGTCGGTGTCCGACTCACGAGGGCGGTATTGAGTTCATTGCGCCCGAACGACAACTCGGCGGTCAGTTTGCCCTGACCATCTTCGAAGGGGCGACTTGTCACCCGAAGCGCTTCAGGCATTAGCCCAAAGCCTGCTCCCGAGTCGGCCCACTGACCCGAAAGACCCACCGGGTAACTGAAGGAATCCGAGCGGGCCCAAGAGCGGGAGAGCTGAGTTCCATATCGCAGTGTTCCCAGGTCGGGCCGACCGATACCCAAGAATTTCTCGAAGAAATCGGTTCCGTCCAGTCCTCCACCCTGTCGGTAGTCGATATCGGGAGTCTTGAACCACCGAGAGGGGCTGCCGGTAGACCGCCAGCGGTAACTGGCTCGCGCTTCAAGTGTGACGGCCCCATCGGTCTCGTGGCTGACACCGGCTGAAATCTGCTGCAAAGCGAGGCTCGAAGAGCGACTGCCGCTCGGAGCGTCACTTGGTGCGGCGTTGAAGGCATTACGCCAGTCGCCTTGCTTGTACTTGGAGGCATCATCCGGAACGATACGAGGCGCTCGCAGAGCCTGCGTCGCCTCTAGCTTCATAAACCCCGAAAGTTCCCAGGTATTGCCCAGACTGTCCTGAAAGGTTTCGGCCTGAGCAGCCGAGCATGCCAGGCAGGCGATGGCGAGTGCGTAACGATTCAGCATCGAGTTGTCCCCAGTTTATGCCGCCGGGGAGCACGGTTTTCATGACCGGAGCCCATGGCCGACAGCATCATCGTCATCATTTTGAAAGCGCTTTCACAAAATCGATTGTGCGGTCGATCTTGATCTGTGTCAATAATTGGAAGAGGGTGGACGGGAAGGCGCAGGCCGTCCGGCGCGCCTAAGCCGAATCAGCCGGGCAGCGCTTCGACGACTCGCAAAAGGGCCAGCATGCCGGGGTCATCAAGACCGATGGTCTTGTCGCCAAACATGCGCGCTCGGCCGGCGCGATTGGGCTGCTGGCGAAAACGCTCAAGCGTCTGGCGTGCCGCATTGCGCGCGGCGTCCAGCATCGAGTGCGGGTCGTTCATGCCCTCGACAGTCCGGGCAACGGCATCCAGTGAGTCGAGAATGGTTTTGTCACCGAGCTTAGCGCCGCCCCGGGCCATGAGCTGATCACGCACGGCGTCGAGCAGTTGCGCGAGCCCCGTCCATGCAATGTCCGCCTGACCGCGGGTGCTTTTTGTGAGCGTCATCATGGCCACGGTGACCAAGGTGCCCAGGCTTGAGCCGGTCGTGCTGGCGCTGGCCTTGGCCAACGGTTGAAATACCAGACCTAAGTCACTGTCCGCTGTGCCCGCCGCTGGCAGCGCTGCTTCGAGGGCCTCAAACAGACGGCGCAGCATCACACCGGTGTCGCCATCGCCCAGACGGGCATCAGCTGCGTTGAGTTCATCCTGCGCGGCAAGCGTGGCTGCGCGGGCCGCTTTGATAAAAGCCGCCACACTGGCGGCATTGATAACCGACACAGCGCTTACCTCCAGAATGGGCAGTCAGACGGCGCGGCGAGCAGCGTCTCAAACTCAGGGGTGAGGTGAAGCAGGCTGATGGACATGCCGGCCATTTCCATCGACGTGGCGTAGTGCCCGACCTTTGGAAAGACGATGTGGATGCCTGCCTTGCCCAACTGTTGTGCAACCCGCCTGTAAATGATGAACAGCTCTTCGTAGGGGGTGGCGCCCAGGCTGTTGACCAGCACGGCCATACGGCTGGACGGGTTGGGTACCGGGTCTGCGAGCAGGCGTTGAATCATTTCATCGACTAGTACGTCCGCGGCTACCAGAGGCTTACGCCAGATGCCCGGCTCGCCATGGATGCCCATGCCCATCTCGATCTCGTCATCGCCGATGCTGAAGGTCGGTGCTGCGGCGCCCGGTATCTGGCATGGGTAGAGCGCCACGCCAATCGTACGGCAGGCGGCCACCGCCGCAGACGCCGTCGCTGTGACTTCAGCAAGGTCTGCGCCCTGATCAGCCTTGGCGCCGGCGATCTTGAAGGCGAAGGTGATGCCAGCGACGCCGCGCCGCTTGTCAGACTCGTCCGGCGCGCCGGACGCAATATCGTCTGTGCCGCGCACTGAGGTGTTTTCAACGCCGTCCATTTCGGTCATTTCGCCGGCAAGTTCGAAGTTCATCTTGTCGCCGCCGTAATTTCCGTACAACTTGAGGACGCCGCGCCCGCCGTCGGCCGCATGAATGGCCTTGACGCAATCATCGACCGAGGGGCCGCAGAACACATCGCCGATGGAGCAGGCATCGAGCAGGCCCTTGCCGACATAACCGGTAAATAGCGGCATGTGTCCTGACCCGCCGCCCGACACGATGCCGACCTTACCCTTACGAGGCGCATGCGCGGCTCGGATCACCCGGCCCTCACGGACCATTCCAGGATGCGCCGCCACCAGACCGTCGAGCATTTCGTCGACAAAGGTGTCGGGCGAGTTCATGATTTTTTTCATAGCAAGGCCTCCTCCTGAACAACTGTGTTGGTTATGAGCGCCTGGGGGCGAAATTTGTCCGAAAGCATACTGTAGTTGTCGGTTTGATTGACATCCACCGAAGCCAGCGGGGTGCTGCCTGGCGTGATGGGGCTGCTTCTGGCATAAAGACGGCTATGACACAGCGCCTGGATTCAAGCCCTTCCGGTTCCTCTTTCGAGACCGCTTTCGCACCTCGACCCATCCGCTTCATTCACCGCGGCAAGGTGGTCAGCGTCGACCATGTGTCTACGACCCGCACGCTGCTTGACTGGCTGCGTGAAGATGCGCGCTGCACCGGGACCAAAGAGGGGTGTAATGAGGGCGATTGCGGCGCCTGCACCGTAGTGCTGGCTGAGCTCGAGGGGGCCATGCATGACGATTCCAAGCAGCTGGATGCCGTCTCGGCGTCGCCGAGTGGCCACCCAGATGAATCGGCAGCCAGCAGCCGGCTCGAGCCCCGCCTGCGACTCAGAGCCATCAACGCCTGTCTTCGTTTTCTGCCCACGGTGGATGGATGCGCGGTCTTTACGGTGGAAGATCTCGCTGATCTCGCTGATCTCGCTGATCTCGCGGCCCCGCGGGCACCGCATCCGGTCCAGAAAGCCATGCGCGACTGCCATGCCTCGCAGTGCGGCTTTTGCACGCCAGGCTTTGTGATGTCACTGTGGGCCCAGTACGAGGCCGTGCAGGCGGGGGCTCCGTGTCCGGATCGTCAGGCTTTGGCCGATGCACTGGCCGGAAATTTGTGCCGCTGCACGGGCTATCGACCGATTCTTGAGGCGGGCGAGCGCATGTTTGAGAGTCCGTCCGTGCCGCTCGACCGTCCGCCGCTGGTGCGGGCCTTGCAGCAACTGCGCCATGAGGCGGGCGGAGCGCGGGCCGACTTCATCTACCAGCCACAGAACGCTGAGCTTGGCCGCTTTGCGGCACCCGGATCCCTGGCAAGTTTTGCCCGCCTTCGCGCGGCCAGACCCCAGGCGCGTGTGCTGGCCGGTGCCACTGACATGGCGCTCTGGGTCAACAAGCAGTTTCGCAGGCTCGATGAGCTGCTCTACGTGGGTCGCGTGACTGAGCTGGCCGTAATCGAGCGATCCGACACGGGTCTGCGCATCGGCGCGGCTGTAAGCCTCGAGCAGGCCTGGGCTGAGATTGCGCGAACCTGGCCTGGCCTGACCGAAGTGTGGTTGCGGTTCGCTGGCCCCACGGTGCGTAACGCGGGCACCCTGGTGGGTAATCTCGCCAATGGCTCACCCATCGGTGATGGGGCTCCGATTCTGATGGCCCTGGGTGCACACCTTGATCTGCGGCTCGGCGATCGTGTTCGAGCGCTTGCACTTGAAGACTTCTATCTCGACTACATGAAAAATGCGCTCGAGCCTGGCGAGTTTGTTGAGGCGGTGCGTATTCCGCTGCCTGTGGTCGATGATCAGGTCATCGGCTGGAAAATCAGCAAACGCTATGACTCGGATATTTCAGCGGTTTGTCTGGGTGCCTCGATCCGCGTTCAGAAAGGTACGGTCAGCGCTGTTCGGCTCGCCTTTGGCGGCATGGCGGCGACGGTCCGTCGCGCGCTGCAGACCGAGGCGGCCCTGCTTGAACAGCCCTGGACTGCGTCCACCCTTAAAAAAGCGCAGCAGGCACTGGCGCAGGATTTCAAACCGATTACTGATCTGCGCGGCTCGGCAGCCTGGCGCGAACGCGTGGCTGGGAATCTTCTTGAACGCTTATGGTGGCGCACGCGCCCTGACGGGGCTTTGTCCGATGAGCAACTGCGCGTGTTTGCGCCGCGTGAGTCCACGCGCTCGGTGCCGCAAGAGTTTGTCCGATGAAGATGGCCGAGCCAAGCCCCATGGCTATCGTGGGCTCGAGTCTCGCGCACGAGTCTGCCCATCTGCATGTCACGGGTGCAGCCACGTATACCGACGATATTGTCGAGCTGGCCGGAACCCTTCACGCGGCCCTGGGCTTATCGCCGCTAGCACACGGTGAGCTGCTCAGCGTTGATAGTGCGACGCTGCGTGCGCAACCCGGTGTTGTCGATGTGCTCGTGGCCGCAGACCTCGCAGGCCGCAATGATTGCGGGCCCATCGTTCATGATGACCCGGTGCTGGCTGAGGGCGAGGTCAGGCATGTAGGGCAGCCCGTGTATCTGGTGGTTGCGACTGACCGACGGGCTGCGCGTCACGCGGCGGGCCTGGCGAGCACACTGATACAGGTCAGGCCGCTGCCGGCCCTGTTATCGCATCGCGAGGCCGCAGAGCAGGGTTCTCGCGTCTTACCTGACATGCGTCTGCAGCGCGAATCCGAGCCCGGTGCCTGCGCGCGAGCGATCGCAGGTGCGCCCTATCGACTTGAGGGGCATCTCGATATCGGTGGTCAGGAGCAGTTTTATCTGGAGGGGCAGATCAGTTACGCCGTCCCTCAGGAAGACGGCGGCATGCTGGTGTACTGCTCAACGCAGCATCCCAGCGAGATGCAGCATGCCGTGGCCGGTGTTTTAGGCGTGCCCAGCCATTGTGTGCAGGTGGTGGTCAGGCGCATGGGTGGCGGTTTCGGCGGCAAAGAGTCGCAGTCGGCACTTTTTGCATGCGCTGCAGCGGCCGCAGCGCAAAAGATTGGCAGGCCAGTAAAACTGCGACTCGATCGCGACGACGACTTCATGATTACCGGGCGCCGGCACTGCTTCAGCCATGACTACTCGGTGGGCTTCGATGACCAGGGCCGACTTTTGGCTGCGCAGGTGCGCATGGTGTCAAGAGCCGGGCATTCGGCTGATTTGTCGGGGCCTGTGATGACGCGGGCTCTGTGCCATTTTGACAATGCCTACTTCATCCCTGAGGTGCTTGCCCAGGGTATCTCGGCCCGAACCCATACGCAAAGCAACACCGCGTTCCGCGGCTTTGGCGGGCCTCAGGGAGCCTTGCCCATCGAATTGATTCTGGATCGCGTGGCAAGACGTCTTCAGCTTGATCCGTTGACGGTGAGGCTGCGCAATCTGTATGCGGAAGGACAAACCACACCCTATGGGCAGCGGGTTTCGCAAAACATTCTTCCCAAGCTGATTGATCAGCTGGCAACCGAATGCAACTACTGGGCGCGTCGCGACGAAATTTCGAGCTTTAACCGGGACAGCCCCGTGCTTAAGCGGGGCCTCGCGCTGACGCCGGTTAAGTTTGGTATCGCTTTCAATCTCAGTCATCTGAATCAGGCCGGGGCTTTGGTGCACGCCTACACCGATGGCTCTGTCCTGGTGAATCACGGCGGCACCGAGATGGGTCAGGGCCTTAATACTAAGGTCGCGCAGGTGGTGGCGCATGAGCTGGGTTTAAGCCTGTCGCGCGTACGCGTGACGGCGACCGATACGCATAAGGTGGCTAACACCTCTGCAACAGCGGCCTCCACCGGCTCTGACCTGAACGGAATGGCAGCGCGCGATGCGGCGCGCCGCATTCGCGATCGCCTGGCTGAGCATTGGGTGCACAAGCGGGGTGGGGCGGTCGAGGATGTGCTGTTTGCGGCCGACCAGGTCTGTGCGAACGGCGAAGTCATGAGCTTTGAGGCGCTGGTGCGCGAAGCCTATACGGCCCGCGTTCAGCTGTGGTCTGAGGGTTTTTATGCCACGCCGGGGCTATCGTGGGATGCAGCCCGCATGCAGGGCAATCCCTTTCAGTACTTTGCGTACGGCGCAGCCGTCAGTGAGGTGGTGGTCGATACGCTGACCGGCGAATATCGACTGCTACGGGCAGACATCCTGCACGATGCGGGGCGCTCGCTGAATCCGGCCATCGATATCGGACAGGTTGAAGGCGGTTTCATCCAAGGCATGGGTTGGCTCACGATGGAAGAGTTGGTCTGGCATCCGCAGACGGGCAAACTGCTGACGCACGCACCCAGTACCTACAAGATCCCGACCGCGAATGACTGTCCCCCGGTCTTCAACGTACGTTTGTTCGGTCAGGCGAACGAGGCTGACACCATTCACCGAAGCAAGGCGGTGGGTGAACCGCCGCTACTGCTGGCGTTTTCGGTGTTTCTGGCCATCCGTGATGCCATCGTGGCGGTGGGGGGGCCTGAGGCTGACCCGCCGCTTCACGCACCCGCCACGCCCGAGGCAGTCCTTGCGGCCATCGATGCCCTGCGAGCAGACGACTCGGCCCATGCGGCGTGACGGCTGGGAGCATGCACGAGATCGCCCCTCTATCCGATCCGCTGCGCGAAACCGCCCGGCAGTGGCATGCGCGGGGCGCAGCTGCCCTCATCATCGAAGTGCTGGCCGTGCGCGGATCCGTGCCGCGTGGCCCTGGCACGCGAATGCTGGTCAGTCTGCAGGACCAGAGCGGGACCATCGGCGGTGGCCGGCTCGAATTCGAGGCAATCGCGCAGGCAAGAGCCTGGCTGTCGTCGGTGCTGCCCCATCCGTCGATGATCGTTTCGTCCGACGTACAGAGCGGGCGACCCGCTGCGCGACCGACCCAGCCACCGTCCCATCCACCGACCCAACCACCGTCCCAGCCACCGTCCCAGCCACCGCCCCAGCCACCGCCCCAGCCGTTGCTGCCGTCACAGTCGTGGCGCGTAAGCTTTGCGCTCGGGCCCAGTCTGGGGCAGTGCTGCGGTGGGTCGGTTGATCTGCGTTTTTCGGTGCTCGACCAGCCCGCGCTTGAGCACTGGCCCGACATCGAGCCGCGCTTCCATCTGATGCTGTTTGGCGCAGGACATGTCGGCCAGGCCATTGTGGCCGCCCTGGCGCCCCTGCCGGTGAGTGTGACCTGGGTGGATGAGCGTGATGACGTGTTTGGGGACGTGTCCGCAGGCCTTGCGATGGTGCACAGGCTCTCGGTCGACGCACCACAGGCCGAAGTCTCGCTTGCACCACGCGGCAGCTTTTATCTGGTGCTCACGCACCGGCACGATCTTGATCTGCTGATTGTCGAGCAGATTTTGCGCCGCGGCGATGCGGGCTTTGTAGGGCTGATCGGTTCAGCAACCAAGCGAGCGCGCTTTGAGCGTCAGCTGCTGGCCCGCGGCGTGTCTCAGCAGGCCCTGACGCGCATGCAGTGTCCGATTGGTATACCGGGCATTACCGGCAAAGAACCCGCCGTGATTGCGGCCAGCGTGGTTGCGCAGATGCTGGTGCTGGCGTCAGGCCAGCTGTCTCAACAGGGCGCCTAACAGGCTGGGCTCGTCGTCGAAGACCTCTCGACCCGGAACCTCGGGCGCTCCATGAATAGCCAGCACGGGCTTGCCCCACTGCAGAGCCAGCGCCATTTCAGAGGTGGTTCCGAGTCCACCGCCGATGGCCACCATCACGCGGGCAGCCCTGGCCACCAGCGCATTGCGGGTGATGCCCAGTCCGGTGGGTAGTGCAACGGTGAGGTGCTCATTGGCCAGCGATGTATCGTCCTCGGGCAGCAGGCCCACCACAATGCCATCGCACTCTTCCACGCCCCTGGATACCGAGGCCATGACCCCGTTCTTGCCGCCGCACAGCACAGGTACCCGCAGCGCTCCGAGCAGGCGACCGACGCGATACGCGCATTGCAGCTGCGCCGCAGTGGCTTCGCGCGGTCCAACCACTGAAACGGGCTGTCTGAGGCGTTGGTCTCCGCGCTGCCGGGCGGCCACCGCCCGTGCCATCTCCTGGTCGGAGGGTGAAAGACCCAGTTCATCGAGGACGAGTTGCAGCGATATGCTTGACATCAATGGATTATCCGTTTGAAAGACGACGATCTCGGCCTCGGGTCAAAAGCTCGCCCAGCCCGAGCACCAGAAGGCAGGCCGCCAGCAGCAGCAGTGATAGCGCAGCGGCCATGGGGAAATCACCGCCACCGTCCGAAATCTTAAGAAAGATAAGCAGCGGCAAAATATTGATCTGTGTGCCGGCCAGCGCGAGTGCCGTGCCGTAGGTGCCCATGGCCACTGCGCAGATCAGACACCACACGGCCGCGAATGAAGGTGCCAGTTCTCTGAAATCGGTATCGAGCCAGGCCCGCCAGGGCGCCGCGCCCAGGGTGAGAGCCGCGTCGTAGGGGCGTCGATCAAGATTGGCGAAAAGCGGCACCATGATGAGCGCAACTCTGGGTATGAGGTAATAGGCGTAAGCAAAGGCGAGCCCGGCGGTGGTGTAGATCCACTTACCGATGCTGGCCGCATCAGCCCCAGCCATGGCCAACAGTTGCGTTACAAAGCCCGCGCGTCCAAACGCCAGGATAAAGCCGTAGGCGATGACCAGACCGGAAAACGTCAGCGGCACGCCCAGCAGCACCAGCATGAGTTGCCGACGGCCAGAACTCAGCCGTGCTACCGCGCGGGCCAGTAGCGCCCCGGCTACTAACGAAACCGTCGCCGTGCCCGCGCCCAGCAGCAGGGTGTTGCGCAGCGCATCGACGACCAGCCGATCTTCGCCCAGCCGTGTGCCCACTGCTGTGTCATCCCACAGCAGCTCGAGCACCAGTCCGGCTAGTGGCAGCAGGACGAACAGACCCAGGACCAGATAGGCAGGCCAGTCCCCGATGCGGCGAACCACACCGGGGTTTTGCAGCGGCTGGGCACGCTCGGACATAGGCGGGCCCTTACCTGGCCTGTTCGGACATCGAAGCGCCCTGACTGCGCCGATTCAGGTATCGACGCCCGCTTACTTGGCCAGAGCGGCAGCGGCCCAGTCGCGATCAATTTCAGCCTTGCGGGTTGAGGCCTTGATCACGTCCAGTGGCTTGAGTTGCGGCGCATCGGGCATCTTCGAGCGCACATCGGCAGGCAGCTGCACGCCAGGTACCGCAGGCCGCACGAAACCCTGCGCAAACAGGTTCTGGCCCATTTCACTCATGGTGAAGTTGAGCCAGAGCCTACCCGCGTTGGGATTGGGCGCGCCTTTGACCAGGCTGATGGCATAAGGCGCCGAGGCGCTGGCCTCGCGCGGAATAACGACCGCGATGGAGTCACCCATGCCGTCAACATACTTGGCCTTCAAACCATCATTTTCATAGCTGATCCAGACGGGGATCTCGCCTTTGAGAAATTTGGCGTAGGGGGTGGTGCCTTCTACGCGCAGCACATTGCCCGCAGCATGCAGTTTGCCGAAATAGTCTGTGCCAGGCTTGGTGTTGTCGATGCTGCCACCATTGCCGTAGGCCGCCGCGATGACGCCGACCTGGCCCACACCGGTCGAGCGTGGATCAAGGTAGACCACACTGTTTTTGAATTCGGGCTTGAGCAGGTCGGCCCAGCTTTGCGGGACATTTTTAACCAGCTTGGTGTTCACCAGGAAAGCGATGTTGAGCGTGTGAATCGTGAACCAGCGGCCCTCGGGCTCTCGGAACACATCAGGCAGCTTGTCGAAGTTGACCGGCTTGAAGGGCGCAACCACGTCTTTCTTGGCAGCGTCAACGGCTGACGCGGCGAAATAGTAGGCGGTATCGGCCTGCGGGCGCCGGCGCGCTTTTTCAAGGGCAACGACCGTGGCGGCAGAGCCCAGATCGTTATAGGTCATCTCAACTTCAGGGTAACGCTTCTTGAATTCGCGAAAGAGCACTTTCCAGTTGGCCCACTCGGGGCCGGTGTCAAAAGACACCACCAGTCCTTCCTTGGCTGCCTCGGCGTAGAGCGCTTTCTCGCCTGGATAAAGTTCGGGGCCTTCGAATGCATAGGCGCCGCTGGCAGACACAGCGGCCATGGCTCCAAGCAATGCGCGACGGGTGGCGTTGGGCTTTCGAATGGTGCTCATCGACGTCTCCTTTGGGGTTGTGGAAAGAGTCATGTCAGCGCGCCAGTCCCTGGGGCAACCGGCGTGGGTGAATGGGTGGGCTCATCAGCGAGAATCACCAGGGCCTCGGGTACGAGCGCGATCGCTGAACGGGCGACCACGGGGCCTTCGCACAGTAGCGGCGCTGGGGGCTGGCGATTGTAAGCAGAGGCGGGCACAGGGGCTTGCGTGGGCGTTCGGGTGATGAAGTCCCAGCGACAGGTGGCGCCCATGAAGCGAACGCGCCCCGCCATACCCTCAATACGATTGACTGCATCGGCTGTCGGATCTGGAATCACAGCCTCGGGTCGAATAAGAATCTGAATGGCGGCTCCGGTTGCATGGTCCCCCGTAGCCGCCTGCAACACGCCCAATGCGCACCGTACCTGCCCAGGCGACACCACCTCGCCGGCGAGCAGATTCGCATGGCCTACAAAGCGTGCGACCACCAGATTCGCCGGACGCTCGTAAAGCTCGCGCGGCGATGCCAGTTGTTGCAGGCGACCCTGATGCAGCACTGCAACGCGGTCGGCCATCATCAGGGCCTCCTGCTGATCGTGCGTGACGAACAGGGTGGCGGCGCCGCTTCGCTGCTGAACGTCGCGAATCTCATCGCACAGTTGGCCCCGGATGTGCGCATCCAGCGCAGCCAGCGGCTCATCGAGCAACAGCACCGAGGGCTTGAAAGCAAGTGCACGTGCAAGCGCGACCCGCTGCTGCTGTCCACCCGAGAGCTGAGCCGGACGGCGGTGCGCATGCTCGCTGAGTCCGACGGTGGCCAGCATGGCCGCAGCCTGTCGACGTCGCTCATCGCGACCGACGCCGCGCATGCGAAGTCCGTACGCGACGTTATCAAGGACGTCAAGGTGTGGAAAAAGTGCATAACTCTGAAACACCATGCCTACGCTACGGTGCCAGGGCGGGGTGTGGGCGACGTCCTTACCTTCAATGAGTAACTGCCCTGACTGCAGCGGCAGCAGCCCGGCGACCAGTCTGAGCAACGTCGATTTACCGCAACCACTGGCGCCGATCACAGCCAGCAGTTCGCCGCGCTCAATGGCCAGTGAGATGCCGTGCACGCCCTGGCCCGAGCCCGCGTAGCGATGAACAACGTCGCGCAGTTCAACGCTCATGGATGGGCCTCGGTACGTCGCGCAGAGATGCCGGCCGCCAATAAGGCCAGCACCAGCAACACTACGGTGGCTGCGCAGGCGAATCCGGTCGCGCCATAAAAGGCCTGCAGCAACACCACCGGGTAGGTGCGGTGTTTGAAACTGGCGACCAGGTTCGAGATCTGAAACTCGCCGATTGAAAGGGCGGCCACCATGACCAGCCCGGTCACCAGACTGTGGCGCATCGCTGGCAGTGCGATGGTTGCAAACTGCATCCAGGGCCTGGCCCCCAGCGTGGCCGCACAGGCCTCGAGCTGCGCAAGCCCCAGGTGACGCAAGTCGGCTAGAAGCGTTTGTGTGAGGTAGGGTAGGGTGAGTACGACGTGTGCGGCCACTAGTAGCGGGAAACTGCCCATCCAGGGCAATTGGTCGGTGGAGAAGACAAGGATGTATCCAAAGCCCAGGGTGAGCGCTGGTACCGCGACGGGCAGGGACGCGACCAGCCGACCCGCGATGGCGCTGCCGCTTCCGGCTCGATGGTAAAGCGCGTAAGCCAGGGGAGTTGCCAGCAGCGCGCAGACCGTGCACGTGGCAAGCGCGACCTGCAGGCTGGTAGAGAACGCACGCCTGAACGAGGTGTCGCCCAGCACCTCGGCATACCAGCGGACGCTGACACCCGTAGGCAGCATGGTGTTGGTCCATACCTCACCGAATGAGCCGATGATGAGCAAGGCTATGGGTAGAAACAAATACGCCAGGTACAGAGCGATGGTCATGGCTGTTGATTCTATGCCAGTCGTTTGACGCAGCGATGACAAGTACATATTGATTGGACCGCGCAGGGGCCCGGCGAGGATTTGGCAATGCCCGAGACGATTTGGCAAAGCCCGAGACGATTTGGCAAAGCCCGAGACGGGGTTAATCCAAAGCCAGCGGAATCTGGCGTTGCGCTCACCCCGATCTCGGCTTACCCTGTACTGGTTGCTTACTACCCATATCGGTTGCGGATCAGTTCCCGTGCGTTATTTTTGTCTGAAACAGGCTTGTGGCACAGTCGTGCTGCCTGCCCTCTGAGCGCGCTCAAGATGCGACCGTCTCGTCACGTGTCCCCGGTCGCCTGGCTGATCGCACCCGCAGTGCTGCTGTTTGTCGTGTTCTTTGTGGCGCCCTTCGGTGCCATGGCCTTGTTTTCGTTTTTATCGGGCAATCCGGTTGCCAATCCCAATGTCAGCTTCACGCTACGCCACTATGAGCGGTTTTTTGCTGACTCGCTCTACGCCGAATCTCTGTTGGCCACGCTTCGTATCGGCGCGGTGACCACAGCGGTGGCTTTGCTCATCGGCTATCCCCTGGCGCACTGGATGGCGCGTATGCGCAGCAATCTGGGCCATGCGCTTTTGCTGATGGCTGTTATTGCACCCATGCTGACCGGTATCGTCGTACGTACCTTTGCCTGGATGACGCTGCTGCAAGACAAGGGGGTTATCAACACCACCCTGATAGGTCTGGGCTGGATCGCCGCGCCGCTGCAGCTCATGTACAACGAGTTCGGGACTGTGGTGGCGCTGGTTCACATTTACGTCCCGTACATGGTGTTGACCCTCACAGGCGTCATCGGTCGTATCGATGAGCGGCTTGAGCAAGCGGCTCGCAATCTGGGGGCTAACCGTTTGCGTGCCTTCATTGAGGTCACCCTGCCGCTGTCGCTGCCGGGCATTTTGGCGGGCTCCCTACTGGTGTTTGCGCTGTCCATCAGCGCGTATGTCACGCCCTTTCTGATGGGGGGTACCGATGTACTCACCCTGCCCATGCTGATCTATCAGCAGGTGGGCGCCAGCTTCAACCTGGGATTCGCTGGAGCGCTGGGGGTTATCCTGCTGGCGGTCTCGCTAGTGGTGGTGCTGGCCTATAACCGAGTGCTCAGCCGCTTTGCCGGCGGCGAGAAAATGGCCTGAAGCCCATGAGCACGAGACGCTTTGATTTCCCAAGGCTGCTGTACCTGCTGATCAACTCGGGCATTCTGGTCTTTCTCTTGGCGCCGATTGCCATCGTGATTGTGTTTGCGCTGAATCCCACGCCCTATATTGCGTTTCCCCCTGAGGGTGTATCGCTGCGCTGGTTTGAGAAGTTTTTCACCAGTGACGATTTCATGAATTCGTTTTGGCTCAGTCTTCGGGTCGCCGTCGTGGTGCTCGTACTGTCGGTACTGATCGGTGCATCCTGCGCGCTGGCGCTAACCCGTGGCGGTCTGCCCAGGGCATCGGTGCTGACAGCTTTTTTCATGTCGCCATTGATGCTGCCTGCCATATTGACCGGGCTTGCCCTGTTCCAGGCCTACATGCTGTCTGGCGTGGGACGCCCTGTGTGGGGGCTCGTGATGGGACACACGCTGGTCGCTGTTCCGTACGTGCTGAGAACCACGCTGGCCGTGCTTCATAATTTTGACCGCCGACTTGAAGAGGCGGCTGCCGTGTTGGGTGCCAGTCCGGTGCGGGTATTCTTCGAGGTCACTCTGCCGCTGATCCGTCCTGGCGTCATCGCAGGCGGAATCTTCGCCTTCATCGTATCCTTTGACCAGTTTCCGATTTCGCTGTTTCTGGTCATGCCCAAGGGCGAAACCCTGCCCGTGGTGCTCTTCAATTACATGAAGTTCGATCTCGATGGTGCGATCGCTGCTGCGTCCATGGTTTCAATCTTCATGGCGCTGGCAGTCGTGCTGGTGCTCGAAAAGCTGATTGGGCTCAAAGCCTACGTGAAACTCTAACAACGCAAGGAGACTCTCATGAAAACTGACCACGTTTCGCGACGCTCTTTATTGAAGGCCGGCACGGCGGCGGTTGCGCTATCGGGCGCGCCGGCCATTGTGCGAGCGCAGACCAGTACGCTCAAGATCACCACCTGGGGCGGTAAGTGGGGCGAGATCATGAAGGGCGAGGTGTTGCCCGCATTTGAGAAAGAGTTCAAGTGCACGGTTCAGGCTGACCAGGCATTTCCCTTTGTACCCAAGCTGCAGGCCAGTCCGCGTGACAACCCGGTGTATGACGTGCTGCATGCCAACTCGAACGAGCAGTGGAAATGCCAGGTTGAAGGACTCGTGGGTGGCAAGCTCAGCATGCGCGACGTGCCCAACCTTAAGGATGTCTACCCTTACGCGATCAGCGACAAGATCGTGGGCGTGTCTATCTTCACCAGCGCTATCGGGCTGGGTTATCGCACCGACAAAGGCCTGGCGCCGCCCAAGTCCTGGAAAGACTTTGCCGATGCCAAGCTTGCCGGACAGCGGGGTGGCTATCTCATTCCGGTTAATAGTCTTGGCCAGGCGCACCTGCTGATGCTGGGTCACATCTATGGCAAAGGGTTTACAGATCTTGATGCGGCCTACAAAGCCCTTGAGGCGCTCAAGCCCATCAAACTGTATGACTTCACGGGTCAGATGGAGAAAGCGCTGCTGTCGGGTGAGGTGTCCATGGGCGTTATCCACGATAGCGGCGTTTATCGGTATGACGGCACCGGTCAGCCGGTGGACTTTGCCATTCCAACGGAAGGTGTGCTGGCGCTCGAGCAGGTTCTTAACGTCACCACCGGCTCTAAGGTCAAGCCGCTGGCCCATGCCTATATCGACTTCATGCTGCGGCCCGACGTTCAGAAGAAACTGGCCGAGGCGGTCTGGTATTCGCCATCCAACACCAAAG